>MHCO01000037.1 GCA_001816645.1 Candidatus Woykebacteria bacterium GWB1_45_5 | reverse complement strand
AAGTCCGGCTACTAGTCAATCTCCCGGTTGAAGCCGATCCGGTAGTTCCTTTACTTCCCAACCAGCCATTAGACGCATTGCAGCTTGTGGCGTTACTAGAAGTCCAAGAAAGGGTGGCGGCAGTAGTGTAAGCAATCGTAACCGGCCCATTTGAATTATTGGCTTTGATATCAACGGTTGGCGGTTGAGTATCGGCAGTAACTACGTAAGTTATTGTTTCACTATCTTTATAACTAGCATCAGCTTGGTTTGTCGCGGTAACGTTTATATCGTAGTAGTTTTCGGCAGCACCAGCCGCGGATGTAACATCGAGAGTAGTTGTCGCACTGGCATCGGGACTAATACTTAATTGAGAGGCAGCAAAAGCAGCGGTCCAACCGGAAGGCACGTTAGTGGTCGTTAGAGAAAAGGTTGAAGCCCCACAAGGCGAATTATCATTGTTGGTCACTGTGACGCTGTAACTTTTCTTTGAGCCGGGATTGCCGTAGGCGGTGCTTGGATCAGCCTCAACCAAGGGGTTTGCTCGGACACAAGGGATGGGAATGCTATTTACTGAAACAGTCAGGTCACCGCTTCCTTTACTCACGGTGCTGATTTCTAGGCCGACCGCAGTGTCGGTTAATGTATTACCAACTGCTAGCGCGCTATCTATTCGATCATTGTAACTATTGGCTGAAGAATTCGGGGTGGTATCAATTAGATAGGTATCATAACTCTCATAGTAGTGGATCAAAGCGCCGTTAAAAACATAAGTACCGGGTAAAGAAGTGTCATAACCGGTTTGCTGGCGAAACTCAATGTAGTACCAGCTAATCGGATTATTATTTTCGTCTTTTTCGCGAACCACTTTCACCGCCTGTAGGCTGGCACTAGCGCTTTCGATCGGATAGATCATCACACTCGTACCGGGGCTTACCGTCTGAACATTGGCCGGATCAAACCAAGCGAAGGTTTCTTTAAACTTACCGTTGAAATGGCCCATGTAACCTGCTGTACCCATAATGTCATAGTAATCTCCATATTCAACCTCCGTACAAGCTTCACCAATCGATTCTAAACCGCACTCTAGAAAGTTAGCGTGACCGGCGCCAAAATTATGTCCCAATTCGTGACCAATTACGGACGGCTGAAAATAGGAAGCTAGATCCCAAGAAACCGAAGCTAAAATGTTACCATCAGCCGTGCTTATTCCCCACTTCCCCACAGTCCCCATCCCTGCCCAACCACAGCCACCACTTACCGGAAAGGTGATAATTATTCGAGAATAATTTGGAAAATAAACGTAAGGGTCGCTTGTGGCAATCGCATTTGTCAGAAGAGTGTTATAGTCGCAGGTTTGATTAATCGGCATTGTGTACCAACCGACTACGTCTCCGGAAAGCGAGGCTTTGTTGAAAGAAACCTCTTTGTAATAATTATTAGTGGAAGTAAAAACTCTAGTACTGGCCGTCGCCGCGTCAAATGGTTGGCTAGTGTTATTTTGGAAATTTACCATAAGCACGACTACTTTTTGGTCACCGGTGGTTTCCCCAAGCACATTTGAAACTTGGGTTTTATCTGGTTCGAAAACGATTTTATCGTCTAGAGCAGTCCCGGAAATCTTAATATCCGTTCCCGCTTTAATCTTAAAATCACCCGTGGGATAAAGTGAAAATCTTTCGGCAGCTGTTCGCAGAAAATATTCGTTATCCGCCTCTTTCTTTGGGAAGTCGTCAATCGCTAAAATCTCCAACGTGCCTTTAGCGGTAACCGGCTGTTCAAGACTACTTTGCAGCTCAGCTGGAAGAGTGGCAGTAATTTCCTTTGGCAGTAGCATTCTTTCTGCTTCCTTTGGGTTTTTATCTAAAAGAGCCTTCAGGCGGCTTTTCCGAATGGTGGCGACGCTTTTCATTCCCGCCAAGATCTTTCCTTTTTGCGCTGGAGCAGCCTGGGCTAACTGACTATTTAGCTGCAGCAGCCTAAGATTTTCATTTTGCGCCTCTTCTGCCGCGCCCGCCATTTGGGATTTAACTGTTTCCTGCGCTCGACTTGTCGGCTCTCTAGCTTGAGTAGCTAAAATTACTGTTAGTGGAATAGCGATGAGTAAAAACAAAGTGCCGGAAACGGAAATGGCGTCTTTACGACCGTAAGGAGGATTGATGTTTTCGCGATATTGTTTAATTAAGTCGGCAGCTTTCATTTGGGCAGTTAAATATATTTTGCTACCTAAAAGGTTTCTTTGTCAAACTTTTGCTAGCACATCAGCCAAACCAAGCACAAAATTCAGATCTTGACAACTTCTTTTCTATTGTGATACTTTTAGTGCCACATTTAGTCATTTAAGTAGGCTATCTGCCCGTGGGAAAGGAATTTTCATGGCTCTTGGCGATGACTTACCAGAGCTGTTGACAGTCAAAGAAGTCGCTGCCTTTTTGCGGGTTTCCCCCCTCACTATCAAGCGCTGGGGCAAGCGTGGTAAACTTCCCGCCATCCGGATTAACGCAAGGGGTGACCGGCGTTATAAAAAGGAAGCAGTGTTGTGGCTCCTCGGCGAAATTAAAAAAGAAACCTCTTAAACTAGCCTCCGACTCTTCGAAGTTATAGATCGCTCCGTAACTTCAGAATTTCGCTAAAACTCAATTCTTCAGGTACTCCCGCGCTCTGCGACCACTGCGTGGGCTAAAAAAGGAAGCAGTACTGTGGTTGTTGGGAGAGATAAAAAAGGAAACCGCCTAGTTTCTCAAAGTTCTAAATCACAAATCCGAAATTCTAAATAAATTTAAATTTCCAATTCCCAAAACTTTAAACTCCGCTATAAGAGCACGGCGTCTCCCCGATTTAATCGGGGCAGCCAGCGCAGTCTAGCGGCGCCTTTGGTGTCACCTTTTGCGGAAAAGGTGACAAAAAGAATTATTTGTAAGCTAACCAACCCCAAAACTCTCCTTTATCGCCACAACCATATCTTTCGCTGTCTTTCGGTAGTCAAAGTTTTCCAAAACAAACTTCCTCCCCGCCTCGCCCATTTTCCACCGCAGGTTTGAATCAGCCAAAACCAATAGATCGGCGGCAAGATCGGCTGAGTCTGCTTTTACGCCGACCAATTTTGGTTTTTCTAATTCAACCTCTCTTTCACCAAGCCTAAACTTCTTTTTGTAAATCTCTTCACCCACTTTAGCGGCAAACCCGCTTATTTTATGCTTAACCATCTCCCGGGTAGAGGTGCCGTCAACCGTTAAAACTGGCACCCCACAGGCCTGAGCCTCGACTAGCGGGCGGCCAAACCCTTCATTGTGGGAAGGCGCAGCATAAATATCCGCGGCATTGAAAAGGGCCGATTGCCCACTTTTGTGAAGCATCTCGGAAAAGAAAATTACCCGCCCATCGAGCCCCAATTTACTGACCAAAGACGTGTCCTCCTTTGTCTGGTTTTTACCAGTTGGGCTAGCTGCTACTTTAACAATATACTTCCAGCCAAGCAGTTTATGCTCTAGCTGTTTTAAAGCCAATACAACCTCCTGGAAACCCTTACTCATACCATCACCACCCACTGTTAAGATCAAAAGTTCGCTTTCCGCTAATTTGAACCTTTCCCTAAATTCTTTGACTTGAGGCGTGCTCTTCGAAATTGGTTTAAAAACATCAGTATCCACACCTTCATAAACTACTCCAACTGGAGATGTAACCCCATCCCTTATTAGCACTTCCTTCACCCAATTGCTAGTCGCTAGCACTAAGTCCAATTGGTTCAAATTTTCTTGGTAGTCCAAAACAGCTCCATCAGCGACGATCCAAGGAATCGGTCGTTGCCCGTGTTGTTGAGGGTGGTTTACGATTTCAGGCACGTCACCCCAATAACCAATTCCGAGCACAAAATCTGGTTGAAACTGACTGTAAGCAGCTTCTTTCCCTTCACTATCGCGGCGATCGACAATTTTATAATCGACGCCCAATTCCCTAAGGCCCCTGGCTAAAACCTCGCCTTGCACGCCAAATGAGGAAGGTGTTTTATACGTCGGCGACTCCGGTGAAGTTTTATATAACAAAAGGAGTTTCATTAACCTAATTCCACTTCAACCTTGTGCTTTCCCCGACTGAAAACCGGCAGAATTTGTCCCGTAATTGCTTTACCATCAACTTTAATCTGCTTAACCCCCTTATTTGCCCTGTGGCTATTGCGGACATGAATATGATAGGTTGCCCCCCGGAAATTTCTTTGAACCGAAAATTCTTTCCAGTCCTTTGGTATACAAGGGTCGATAAATAGACCCCCCAACCGCGGTCTAACCCCCAAAATATAATCCGTACAAGCCCGGAAAAACCAAGCCGCACTGCCTGTCATCCAAGAATAGCTGCCTAGGCCAAAATGGGGACTTTGCGGACCATAACTAAATTCAGTGTAAACATAAGGCTCCATCTTATAAAGATCGGGTTCTTTGCTACGAGTCAAAAATGAAGTCCGCTTCCAGGCATCGTAAGCCTTATCACCTCGGCCTAAGATACACTCGGCAATAATCACCCAAGTATTGGGGTGGGAAAAAACAGTGGCGTTTTCTTTTGAGCCCGGGGCAAATTGGGAAATTACACCAAGATCGGCGTTGAGCTTCGTGTAAGCCGGCGTAAAGGTCAAAGCCCCATACTTTGTCATCAAATGCTGCCAAAGCGAATCCATCGCCCGCCTGCCCCGGGCAGTGGTAGCAATACTACTTATTACCGGCCAGGTTTGGCCATTAATATGGATCTTGCCTTCTTTATTGCGGTGGCTACCAATTAGACTGCCATCATCAGCCGTCGCCCGAATATACCAAGCCCCATCCCAATACTGCTCATTGATTGTCTTTTTCAGATGCTCATAAATATTCAAATATCGTCTAGCCTTGGCTCGTTCCTTTACCACTTCCAATACAGGTACAATCTCTAAAATATTCCAAGCGACTTGGTTGGCAACCATGAGAGATTCGCCTTTGCCTAGGTGCCCACCGGCCAAGGCATCGTTCCAATCAGCTGTCCGCCGCAAAGGGATTCCGTTTGGGCTAACGTGATAAAGAGTGTAATCAAGGGCTCGAAGCATGTGTTCTAAAACACTCCCCTCGCCTTTATCTAAATATTTTACCCGTTCTTTCAAAAATCCAAGGTCGCCTGTCTCTTTAACATAATTTAAAACGGCCATCACGAGCCACTGGGGATCGTCGGAATGGTTGGTCACTACTCCCTGGCCAGTAAGAGGATTCCAGTTGTGAACAGTATGCCCCTCTTCGAACTGGTGCTTCAAGATCTCAACCAGCCTTTCTTTAACAAACCCTTGATTAATTGGTAAAACACCGAAAATGTGCTGACATTCGTCGCGGAAGCCGAAACTACCCGAACCAATATAATAAGAATCCATCTCGCCAATTTGGCTAGTGATCCAAGACTGATATTTATTCCAGATATTGACGGATAAATTAAATTCCGGGTCAGGGGTTTTAACGGTTAGTTCACCAAGATAGTCTTCCCAAAACTTATTTATCTCCTTAAACTTTTTGTCCACAAAACTTCGCTTCCGGAACTCCCTAACCTTTGTATCAATCTCCTCCTGGCTTCTTTCGACACCGAGAAGATAATGAAACCGTTTTTCTTCACCAGCTTTTAATTTAAAGGTCTTCATTAAGGAACCGATGGCATCTTCACTTTCTCCATAGCCATTTTTACAAAACCCGAGTTCGACGGCAATCGGGTTGGAAAGATAGCGATACTCACCGATAAAGTCTTCCTTGACACAGTTAAAACATTCAAACTCTTCCGAACCGCTCATGTAGGCCCAGTGATCCCAGGCTACACCCGGTTTATCGGGCCTATCCCACCTTCTTTTGGTAGCATAGATAACGTTTTCTTTAAAGTAGACATCATTAAAAAGCGAATCAAATACTCGATCAGAAAGATCCTTGGAAAAACTGCCCAAAACCCATTCCACGTAGCTAATAACCGAAATGTCACGGGACTTTTCTGATAGATTTTTTATAGTAACGTCCCAGATCTCGACGTTTTCACCAAGCGGAACAAAATAGGTTACTTCGCTTTTTATGTCGTGGTTAATTGAGGCCATTTTATTATAACCGAGGCCAATTCTAGCTTCCCAAAAGTCAGCCGGCTTCATTACTGGCTGCCAATTGGCACTCCAGTATTCACCGGTATCATTGTCGCGAATATAAATATAGCGGCCTGGCCGATCAGCCAGAATCTGTTCACCAGGCGTTTCTCTAGTAATGCGGTTGTAAGAGGGGTCAATATAAAAGGAGTAGCCACCGCCAGTGGCTGAACAAAGAGCAGTATATTTACCGTTAGTTAGATAATTGATCCACGGCCTTGGAGTATCGGGCCGGGTAATAATGTATTCTTTGCCGTCTTTGGAGAAATGGCCGTATTTGGTCGAGACAGTCATTTATTAAATAATAACGTATCAGGACAAAATGGCCAACCACTATTTTCATTCTTTGGGTTATTAATGCTTCTTTTTTGAAGCAAGGTTAGCCAATTCTAAATAAGCTAACAGATAACAGGCAACAGACTCTGCTCCTTGGTTTAAATTTGGTCCGAATTTGCCAATTCCATCAAAACAACCACCGGTTTTTTTATCATAAAGATTTACCTTTTTGATATTGTTGCCGTGGAACCAAGCAAACCATTCCAGGGCCGAGCGGTAATATCTTTTGTTCTTGGTCGCTTGAGCGGCCGCGACATTGGCAATAACAGCATAAGCTGCTTCAACCGGCTGCTGGTCGAAACCCGCCTTCTCCCCACCTTTGGTATACCAACCGTAAGAACCAATCGGTGAAGGGATACCTTCATCGGCGTGGGTTTCTTTTTCCAAAAATGCTAGTGACCTCTTAGCGACTTCAAGAATCTTTTTCTCGCCAAGCACTCTGTAGCTATAAAAAAGGGCTGCCGGTAAGATATGGTTTGCGTACGTAAGAACGGATTCGAACCAATTCCAGCTACCATCTTGATTTTTTTCGTAAAGCCCGAGAAGAAACTTTGTTAGTTTAACTAGTCTTTGGCGGAAAGAAATATTACCAGGATCAGATTTTAGCGCGTGGTAAAGAGCAATAATCAAATAGGCTACAGCGCGAGGCGATTTTATTTTAGTAATAGTTTTTTCACTTTCCGAAAAAAGCTCCCAAGCAGTATTACTTAAAGCCGGTTCGATTTTATTCCGAAAAGTCTCGGCCAAAGCCCACATTGTCTCGCCAAAAGAATCTTGTGAGACATGTGGTAAAAACCGATGGTCAAAGGTTTGAAAATTACGGAAAAAGCCACCTTCTTCTTTAGCGTGAATAATAAAGGAAAGATAAATCCGCGCTAGAGAGAGATATTCTTTTTTCTTAAAAAGCTTGTAAGCTTGTACCATCGCCAGGAGTGCTCGAGCGTTATCATCTAAGGAATAGCCAAATGAGCGATGGGGAATACCGTATTTCGTATGCTGCAGGATACCTGTTGGAGTGGTAAGTTGTTTCAAAAAATCAATTTTTGGCGGCCTGGTGAAATCAAGACGGGGAACAATAGGTTTGTTTTTCATCGCGAGGTGTAAATTTTTGCCTTTTGAAGAACAAGCTTGAAAAGATCAAGGTATTGCAGGGCAACCGAAGGCCAAATCATCAACCGGCCGTAATCATAGGCTTTTCGCTCAACCTGGCTACGAAATCTCGGCTGGGAAAAAACTTTAACTATTGCTTTGGCAACCGAGCCTGAGTTGCGGAAGGGAACCAGTATACCCCGATCGCCGTCGACAACTTCTTGGGCATAAAGATAAGGGGTGGAAATACAGGCTTTGCCAGCCCCAACCGCATAGGACAGGGTGCCAGAAGCGACCTGGCCAGGATCAGTGTAAGGAGTGATGTAAACATCGGCTGCCCGCAGGTAACTAATTAGCTCCTCCAGGGTAAGATAGCGGTTAATAAATTTGACCTGATTTTTTACCTTGAGACTCTTAACCCGCTTTTCTAACTCCTTTCGGTACTCTTCATTGAATTTTCTTTTCACTACCGGGTGAGTCTCGCCAATTACCAAATAAATAAAATTGGGAATTTCTTTTACCACTTTCGGCACCGCTTCAATGGCAATTTCGATTCCCTTGTTAGGTGAAAGAAGGTTGATCGAAGTTAAAATAAATTTGCCAGACAGTTTTAGTTGCTTTTTGAAATGCTCGGTGGCGCCAAAAGGAATATCGGGCACACCGTGCGGGATCACCACCAGTTTTTTCTTATCCACCCCGTAGGTCGAAATAAGCCGCTCAACAATATTATTAATCATCACCACGCAAGCTGCCGAAAGGCTACAGATTCTTCTAATAATTTCTTTTTGGGATTCCAGTGGCTCATCGGGCACAGAATGAAAAGTAGTAACAATCGGTTTTCTAATCTGCTCCAGGAATGGTATCGCATACTCACCGTTTTTCCCGCCAAAGATGCCAAATTCATGTTGGAAGCAAACGACTTCCGCACTAGAGTTATTTATGTATTCCGCAGCGGCAATATACGTCTTTAAATCATCCTGATTGATTCTAAATTTTACCTCCCAAGGGTAGTCGTAGGCACTAGTGTTGTCGTTTATCGCCATGATTTCGGTGAGGTTGTAAGGGTTTAAGACGTTGATAGCGTTGGTGAGATCTTTAGTAAAAGTGGCGATTCCACATTTGCGGGGAATGTAACTCCCGACATAAATTACCCGCATTTTCCGTTCTTGTTGCTCCAATGTTTTAGTGTATTGAGTAGCCATAAATTTTATCCTTGAACTTATATTGGCTTGACAACCGATAACTAAATCTTTGTTAACGCGGCAAACCTGAAGGCTTAGTCTAACTAATCTTAGTTCATTTTACAACCACCCGTCAAATTGAAAGCTAATCTTGACAAACAAGCACCACTATGAAATACTTTGTATTAGTGTTACCCCTGCCCGCAATGCTTCGCATAGGCGATGCAGGCGGGCCACCTCGCTACGCTCGGTGTGAACGTTTAAACCGAAGCCACGAGGCAAAATGTACCTTAATAACCTGTCCCTTTTATTTTGTCTGGAAACCTGTCCTGATGTTTGGGCAGTGAGCCTGACCCAGCCGAAGAAAAAATAGGAGGCAGATCATATACGCCGGAAACTTTTCCTGCCAAGAATCTGGCAGCACCAGGCCCCTCGTTGGGGCCGATAGATAACCCCACGAGGGGCTTTTTCTTTGGCTTGAAAACCCGTTCGCAGCCTTAAGCGAAGAAGAGTTGACTTTTCTAAATAAAAGGACTATACCAAGCTTGCATTCTTAACAACCAAATATCGAGCCAGACAAAACAGCCCGAAAGGGAGAGAGGAGAAAAGAAATGAAGGGGCTAAGGAAGAGTTGGATTGGCAAACTCACGCCGATACTAATGATAATGTTTACAATCTT
Source organism: Candidatus Woykebacteria bacterium GWB1_45_5 (assembly GCA_001816645.1). Classification (GTDB taxonomy): domain Bacteria; phylum Patescibacteriota; class Microgenomatia; order Woykebacterales; family RBG-16-39-9b; genus GWB1-45-5. The sequence goes on along the minus strand of MHCO01000037.1, from coordinate 1,665 downwards.
GGCCACGAGCTCTGATAAAGCGGTGGCTGCTTACCCCCCTTCGCCTTGCGCAACGCCGCCCAATGCTGGGGCTGTACAAGGTATCTTGGTAGTTCCTCCATTTACCCACACTAATGACACAAGTTATGATGTGGGTGATACTGAGACTGTAGCAAGTGATCTCTGTGTTGAATATTCAGGAACTGGAGCGACCCTTAACAGCCTTCAGATTCTTCAGAATCCTGCCGGATGTCCCAATCCGGCCGCTGGTAATTTCGTTGCTGGAGACAACCGAGTCTGGATAGACTGGGGAGCAAACTGTGTCGATGTGGGCGACTGGGTGCAGATTCAATTTAAAAGTGCTCAGGGCCCTGTAGTGCCAGAAAATGTGGTCTGGACGAAAAACGGCACCCCTGTTCCGTTTAAGACAATGGCGGAAGTCGATGGAGTAACGATCATTTTCCGTGCTGATAGTAATGTTGGCAGAGCTAGAGCTGATGTGGCAAGAGCCCAAAATCAGTTTCTTTATGCTTTTGACGGTTCCTCGGGAATGAAGACCAATGTCACAACTGCCGGGAACACCACCGTTTATGTACATCGAGACAACACAGCTATAAAAAATGGACTTACATATAATCTAGGCCGCGCGGTCTTCATCGATATGGGGGACATCGATGAGGTCATAGAGTACATGGAAACTGGAACACAAGCTGCCAAGGAACAATTAGCTTCTGTTTTCGACATTGACGTTATCGTTCATGAATTCGGTCATCGGGCGGGCAAAGCAGACCCAACAGCCCCAAATAATAAAAAAGACGACGACGCCAAGGGACCTACTGTAATTAGTGAAAACACTATTTTGCAGCAACTCGGCACTGGGGTTCGACGAGACAATTACAGCTATTTTGAGGGCACTCCTCAAAAATGTAAGATCGATTATACTGTCAACAGCGTGGCAGTGAAAATTAACGCTACCGATCTGAAAGGCGCTGGCGAATGGGCCTGTCAGTATGCGTCTGCTGTCGGTGGGACCGCCGAGTTGCCGCCGATCGAGGGGGTTGGGCTTGAAAGCACAGAACCCTCGGCTACCGACCATAATGGTTTGGCCTGGGTTATCGGTGGGGCTACAGCCGGAGTATTCATCCTTGCTGCTGCCGGAACGCTCTGGTTCACCAGACGGCGATGAGTTGGTTAAAGCTGGCGCCAAGCCGCTGACCGCCAACAGCCGAGAGAGGGAGAGACAAAGATCTAATATCCCAAGTCCCAGGTGAAAGTCGCTCCCCTAGCGAATCCCCTGGGACTTTTTCTTTGGCTTGACAACTACACTTTCGCAGGCTAAGATCGGGCTGATCCGTTTAATTAAAGCACCTTGAAAGATAAATATCCCAAGTAACCCGAGAGGAGAGAAAAGATGGACGCGCAAGGGGGCAAGAACCGCTTTTGGCGCAGTGGTCACTGGAGCGAGGTTGCTACTTTGCTCATCATCTCCCTAGCAATCCCCGCTGTCGTTGCTCTTAGTCTTCTAGCTGTTTATGCCACTAACTGGCTAGATAAATCGACAGCGCCGAAAGTCCCGAAAGCGGCGATTGTTGATCAGCTAAGTCTCACCTTCCCCAATCCAGAATTCATCGAGAGCGCCACCCAAACCTTGGCTCAGGCCGGCTATACCGTCGATTATTACCCGGG
>MHCO01000036.1 GCA_001816645.1 Candidatus Woykebacteria bacterium GWB1_45_5 | reverse complement strand
AATAGCGGTGTTGATACTGCCCCTCGCTCCTAATTATTTAATCAATAAACTTAAAACTAGACAAGATGGCATCTTGGACGTCGGTATAAGGAGTAGTATCGCCGGGGTTTAGATCTTCTGGTTTAATTTCTGGGGAGCTGGGAAAGATCCGATAAATCCTGCCTTTGTGGAGGACATAAATAATCACTTCTGTTTTCCCGGCTGGGGTATTTACTCGTGTAAATTCTACCCGCAAAGCATCCTCCCCACCGATTTTAATTTTCTTCCGACTTATCTCTTCCTTTAAATCCAAAATAAAGAAATAATCTTCCAGCTTAGAATTTGGGTTGTACCGATCTTGAACCGCATAAATTCCACACCACCGCAGTAAACATCAAACTTGCACAGGTGATCAAACCTCGGGGTTGGAGAAGTGTTGGGGTCCTCACCTTTGACCGCATCGACTTTCCAATTCTCTGGCGGATATTTCATCTCAAACCCGTAAGCGGTATTTCGATAAGGGATCCAGCTGCTGGTGTCAACCTTAGCTTCATTATCCGATTGGTCGGATTTTGTTTTGGAATTACCACAAGGAGTCGCTGGCTTCTGTGCAGAAGAATTGCCGTGCTTCACCCACTCACCATTTTGGCAAATCCAAGCATCTTCCCCAGCCAAGAGTCTAAAGAAAAGAACCAGCAACGCAAAAAGAAACAAAGCTGCTAAAAATAATTTGACATTACACTTCAAATTTATCGTCTTTTTCAATATTGGATTTAAATACCAAATACTTGAATTCTTCAGTAGAGTCATTTCTAACGGTGTGTATTTCGTTAGGCTCGATCGTAATCAACTCGTTTGGTTTCATCGGAAACTTATTATCGTTTATAATAAGGATTGCTTCGCCGCTTAGAACAAAAACCCACTCCTTCATACTTTTGTGATGGTGGGCTGGAAGTGTAGTCTTTGGGTTCGCGATATTAATTTGCAAAATTGTCCCACCAGAGGCATCTTCCAGTAAAACTTTCTTCTTATAACCCTTATCCTGCACCCAACCTTCTCCAGTCAAGATATCTTCTTCGGTTATGAACTTCATAATTTAAATATGCTATAAGGAAAAGGGGAAATCAACGAGTAATCTGGCGATCCTGATTTTGGATACCTAATTCAAACTTCTGTCACTGGCTTATCTTTAGAATCCAAGACTTGATTTTCCAACGGCTCTTTGGTCCTTCCCTCCGCAGCCTTTTTATTGGAAAGCTTCCTCTTCCGCCGGCGATAAACAAAGTACCCAGCAACAACTGCTATTAAGAGGAGTACCAAAGCTGTTAATAAGGCTATTCCTGCCGCTGAGATTCCCGTTTTTTCCTTTTCAGCAGAACTTGAGGTGGCTTTTTTCGCTGCTGAAGTGGTCGCTGAATCAGCTGCTGTTTGTTCACTAGACTTTAAAGCGCTCTCCTCATCAGAGGCAGTAACACCTTGTTTAGGCGGATTGGGCGAACTTGTTTGGTCGCCATCTTCAGGTGTAGTTGGTTGGGTAGGAACAGTATAATCAATAGTCAATTTTGGCGGTTTGTTAGCAGGATCTTCCCTACCATAAAAAAATTTAATCCAACTTACTCCAGATAATTCGTTTCCATACAGAACAACCCCGTAGTTTTGAAAATTCCCTGCTAACCAACCGCTGACAAACGATTTGACATTGTAACTATGGTATTGACCGACCAAGCTACATGGTGCGGTGTAGTTTAAAACCGTGCCAGTATCAAAGGAAGGTTTGTTGCTCCAATTTACTGTGTATTCCGCCCAGGCGCCCTTGTTCCTACCAATGCGCAAATCATTTACTGTTTGTGACCAACCACCACCACCACACCCATATAAATAGACAGCTAATGTTGCTGAATTTATAGTAGCACTCGAAGGTATACTACTCAGATTAAATTGTATTAGGCTTCGGGTTTTTCCCTCTGGATCGGTTTCTGGAGGATAGGATTTCATAACATCTAGGTGTGAGTTTGATCCATATGTGGAATTGGGATTCAATGATTGAATCATTGCATCAGCAGTTGAGGTCAGCGTGACAGTAGTAGCAGATGCTTGGTTAATCTTTGGTAAGAGGAAAAGAAATGTAAAACAGAGAACAAAAATAGAAAAAGGCAGATAAATTTGCTTCATTAATTATATTATTGCAAGGAAGAAGCTAACTTGTCAAATTGAAGCCCGAGGACCGAAAGCCCTCTGATTCCCCACTAAGGTGGTCTAACCTGATCCAGCATAGGTGGTTTCACCTTTCTTGGGTAGAAGTAGTTTCGCTGCCTCTGGTAAATTGAAAGCCAAAGTGTAGTAAACAACCTTTTTTTCTTTCTTTTTCCGAACCAGACCTGCCTTTCGCAAAACCGCTAGTTGATGAGAAACGGCTGAGACGGTTGTTGCTAAAATATCGGCCAAATCACACACACAAAGCCAATTTTCTCGGCCTAAAAGATAAATGATTTGCGCCCTCATCTCCCCAGCCAATATATCGTAAAAACCTATAGAATATGTAAATGTCCTATTCGTCCGCAGATCTTTTTGCAAATCCCGGATCCGCTGGGGAGTAATAGTAGGGCCGAGACACTTAGGAGAACGATTTTTTATAATTTGTTTACGCATATTAAAATCTATTGATTGAATAATTATTCAAATAATAACAGATTCCTGGCAGGGAAGCAAGTAGGGGAGGTGGGCATTTAGAATTAAGAATTGCTTGTTCGAATCGAAGGTTATACAATTGAATTGTGAAAACTTCCAACAAAATTACAACTTGGATCGGAGTGTTTCTTTTATACCTTTTAATCTCGCCTATTATTTTAGCTTTCATCGTTATGTGGTCCTCCTCACTGAATCTGGAACTGGAAGCCCCTACAGGTCGGGCCCGTGAATTGCTCGGATTGGTCCTCGTTATTGCGATCGTTATTGCTATTATTTCGTCTGTAGTCTTTACCTTACTAAAAAAAGTGGGTTTTATAAAAAGCGGTGTTGTTCGCTTTCTATTAACTTTTCTACTGGTAGTAATGGCCTTCACCGCCTTTAACTGGTTTTATTTTCCCCATTACAATAATGAAGGTTACACCGCTTGTGAAAAACTTGGGAAAACAAAAGGTGAGGCTGTAACCTTATTCAGTGCAGGAAAAGAATATGATCTGAGAAAAGTTGACGAAAAAATTGATGGTTTTATCAAACAAAACGGGCAACCCACTTCCGTCCAAGAGCAAAGCGGTACAAAGCATTACGAGTATCAGTACAAACACAGCAACTTTAGGTACTGCGCTCTAGAAGTAAATCAATCGGGTGTAATCGAAACCATCTTCGTTTGTCAAGGGACATGCCTTTGATTTTCAGCGCTGATTTCATTCGTATTATTTTCGGGTATCAAGATGATCCTTAGGCCTATTCTCCCTGCAGCGAGAAACCCGAGAACCGACCTCTACACGATTAGTTGATTGAATAATTATTCAAATGATATATTGGGTGAGTGAAAGGTTTTTATTTTAGAATTTTGACTGTTATCTGGGGATAATATTGCAATAAAACTACCTGGTGTCTACCCTACCTCTCCCCTTTCGCTAGTTTTATTCCCTACTCTACTCGACCAACGAAGCTGAAGGCATAGATTTGAAGGGCGTCGGAAAAAGGATAAATTTTTAGCAAATGATCGGCAAATTCTTTGGTTTTGAACAGTTCGTACAACCGCGGTTCCTTGACAAGCAAATAGCTCCAGCCAGATTCATCAAACAACATGTCCTTCCCTGCTACTTCTTTCGCGGGCGGTGCATCATCGAGCGCAACATAAATCTTGGTTTCTCCGACCCCCTTTGTTTCATCCAACCCTAGAACAACATTAGCTGCCAATCCACGAAATGGCAAAATCAAAAAATCAATTGGATCACGGTTGTTAACAGCATGTTGCAAGTAATCTGCTTTGGCAATCCAACCACCGTTTAAATAAAGATGGCCGTCTTTAAATGAATCTTTAGGCGGTACTTTATCGTAAACATGGAATGTATCTTTAAAATATCCTTCTTGGTTGCCGATTTTCCCCTTTTGATAACCACAATACGTTTTTTGCGTCTGTGGGTAATGCACCGCTACTTCTTTAATATGATCTAGCTCTTCGGCCGCCATTTTTGGCAAGTCCACCTTAGAGTTAATCTCTTTCAGGAGCCCCTGGATTTTGGTTTCGGCTTCTAAGTAGTGGTCTCCTCCACGATGGTCATAGCGTATTTTCCCCTTCGTATCAACCAAAAGCATCCTTGGCCAGGTGTCGTTTGCAAAAAGATTCCACATTCGACGGTCTAAATCCAAGACAACGGGGTAAGTGATTCCTTCTTTTTTAATAAAATTCTCGACATTCCTTGGATCCGCTTCAAAGTCAAATTCTGGTGTGTGAATCCCGATAACCACCAAGCCCAGGGGAAAATATTTTTCCTGCCACCTTTTTAAATAAGGTAAATCTTGCAAAGAATTAACATCTGAATAGGCCCAGAAATCAAGTAAAACCGCTTTGCCAACCGCTCTTAAATCTTTAATCTTCAAAGGTTGGCTAATTACCCCATCGTTATTTAGGCCGAGCCAAAGTCCTATCCCTTCTGGTATTTCTGGGCAAGATTTGCCGACTAAGTTTTTCTCGCCAAACAGCTTTTCAAAAATGCTCATCTCTATCTTAAGTTTAATCCTTTAGCCGCCCGACAAGCAACTTCGGCGATCTCAACCCAGGAGAAGTTGACTTATCATTCAAATCTAAGCTACACTGTAACTAGCGCTAAAATATTGCTCACTTAGGGCTTTTGTTGCTTATGGATGCAAAAAACGGACCACCTACCAGTAATAAACTTCCTAAACTAGAAAGCCGGCCATTATCTAGTAGTGACGTTGGTTTCCACCAAGCTGTTCACCCCAGCCCGGAAGCTTATCAAAAAGCACTTAGAGAGTTGACCGCTGCTAACCTGCGCCTTCGCCAGTTAGACAAAGCCAAGGATGAGTTTATCTCGGTGGCCAGTCACGAGCTGCGCAACCCCATGGCCATTATCAAAGGCAATATCAGCATGATTCTTTCTGGCGATGCCGGTGATGTTAACCACGAGACCCGGGATATTTTAACCGATGTTTTAGTAGCCGTTGAGCGTCAAATCCGCCTAGTAAATGAACTGCTTGATATTTCTCGGATCGAGGCTGGCGTAATCAATTTTAATTTGAACCCTGCCATTAGTATCGACCAGGTAGCCGAACTACTGGTAACTTCACTAAAAGGCGTGGCGGCGGAACAAAACTTAGAGATAAAACTGGAAAACCCAGCTAAACCACTGCCGGCTGTTCAGGCCGACCACGACAAGGTTAGCCAAGTGCTTATCAACCTGGTAACCAACGCCATGAAATTTACCAAAAAAGGCTCAATCACGATCAGTTTTAAGGAGAAAAGCGAGCACGTTATTACTTGCGTCACCGATACCGGAATTGGTATACCGGAAGGACAAAAAGAGATGCTGTTTAAAAAGTTTTCCAAGCCTTCTAGCGAAAGTGTCGGCACATTGTCTGCCGGTAGTGGTTTGGGGCTTTATATTTCCAAGAAGTATATTGAAAGACAAGGGGGAGATATTTGGCTAGAAGAAAGTAAGCCGGGAGTAGGATCAACTTTTTGTTTCTCACTACCGATGAGGGGTTCGGAAAAGGCTCTGGAGGTCGTTAGCGAGATTAAATCATTACAGCCAATTAAAGAGATTCATTACAAATCCTAAAGGAGGTGTAAAAAATGGCAAAAATATTGTTAATCGAAGACGATGCTTTATTTGTCAAGATGTATCAAAAAAAGCTATCTAGGGAGGGCATGACCCTTCTTGCTGCCTACGATGGTGAGCAGGGGGTGGAAATGACCAAGGCGGAAAAGCCAGATTTGATAATTCTCGATCTGATGCTCCCAAAGATGGCTGGTAGTGAGGTCTTGAAACAAATTAAAGACAAGCCGAGTACTAATTCGATTCCGGTCATTGTCTTAACCAACCTAAGCACAAGTTCCGAAGAGGTAAATCGTTGCATCGAAATGGGTGTGAAAGAAACTTTCCTGAAAACCGACGTCACACCAGCCCAAGTGGTAGAAGCAATCAAAAAATACACCAAATGAGACTGTCCAATGAAGAAATCAAAGAGGCTATTGTCAAGTCGGGATTTGTCACGCAAGAAGAGGTAGCTTCTGCCGAAAAAATTGCGCATGACCAGTCTCGGCCGTTGATTGATATTTTGATTGAACGGGGAATAATCTTGGAAAATTTTTTAGGTCAAACCCTAGCCGAGCACTTAGGTTTTCCTTACGCCGATCTAAAAAACAAATCTCTCTCTGACAAACTCCTAAAATTAATCCCCGAGGCTCTTGCGGCTGAAAAAAGAATTGTTGGGTTCGCCATTTCTAACGGTAGTCTTCACCTGGCCCTTGAAGATCCGGAAGATATCGAAACAATTGAATATATTAAAAAACGCACTGGTCTGGCAATCGAAGCTTATTTTACTCTTCCTCAACTTTTGAACGAGGCGCTTGACCAATATCATAAAGATATCAAGTCTGATTTTGAAAAAACGATTTCAGAAAATGTCAGCGCCGCTACTAAACTTTCTGCTGTAAGCGCCCAAGATCTACCGGTAGTAAAGACCCTGGACACTTTACTAGAGTACGCTGCTAGTGAAAAGGCTAGCGACATCCACATCGAAAACGTTGGTGACCGGCTGGTAATTAGATTTCGGGTCGATGGAAAACTACGCGATGTCTTAGAGTTTCCAACCAAAATCCAATCCGGTTTGATCACCCGAATAAAAATCTTATCAAGTTTGCGGACTGATGAGCACCGTGCGCCCCAAGACGGCCGGTTTCGTTTCCGACACCGGGGGGACGAAATCTCGGTCCGGGTTTCCATTTTACCAACCTATCATGGTGAAGATGCTGTGCTACGACTCCTTTCAGCTGCTGCTAGACCGAAGACGCTTGAAGATTTGGGTTTGACCGGCCGGAATTTACAAATCGTCCAGGGAGAACTTAGCAAACCACACGGCATGCTTTTGGCTACGGGCCCTACTGGCTGCGGGAAAACTACTACCCTATATAATATTCTTACTCTATTAAACACGGCCGCTGTCAATATCTGCACCATTGAAGACCCTATTGAGTATGGCCTTCCCCGGGTGAATCAAACTCAAGTTACCCCGGCAGCTGGTCTAACCTTTGCCAACGGGTTGCGCTCTATCTTGCGCCACGATCCTGATATTATCTTAGTTGGTGAGATCCGCGATAAGGAAACAGCCGAAATTGCTATCCACGCTGCTCTAACTGGACATCTTGTCCTTTCTTCTCTGCACACCAATGACGCTATAGGAACTATACCGAGACTTTTAGATCTAGGTGCTCAAGCCTATTTAATTGGCTCTTCTTTAAGCTTGGTGCTTGCCCAACGGTTGGTAGCCAGAAATTGTAAAAGTTGCTTAGCTTCAGTACCAATAGAGAAAAAGGCTTTGGAGGCACTCAAAAATGAATATGGTCGATCTATCCCAGAGAATTTTCTGCGAAACCCAGTTGAATACAAAGGTACCGGTTGCGGTGTTTGTAACAACGAAGGCTTCAAAGGCCGGGTGGGAATTTTTGAGGTCTTGAAGATAACCGAAGAAATCAAAGACCTAATTTTTGCTAAGGCGCCAACCAATCAGATCGAAGAAACTGCCAAGAAAGGGGGTTTTAAGACTATGCTCGAAGACGGCTTAGAAAAAGTTCAAGCCGGAATAACTACCCTGGAGGAAGCCATCGGGGCGGCAAGGGGGTAAATTTTATGAAACTATTTAAATTTACCGAGACTCAAAAACTAAACGATAATGAGAAGTTAGCTATTATCGAAAGTTTGTCTATAATGCTCACCGCAGGCATCCCCATCTTGGAAGCCCTTGATTCGATCACCGAAGATGCTCCCAATAAAAAAACCAAGGCTGTGGTAGCTGGGATTTCGCAAGGAATAAACAGCGGCAAAACTTTGTCGGAAAGCCTAAGCACCTACCCAGAAAGTTTCGATCTAGTCTTAATCAATATAATCAAATCGGGCGAGGTTGGTGGAAAACTCGACGAAGTTTTATCCCAGGTTGCGGCTAATCTAAAAGAGAACATTGAAACAGCCAATAACATCAAATCAGCCCTTTTTTACCCGATTTTAGTGATTGTAGTTTTGATTGGTGTTGGCTTTTATGCTTTCGCCTTTGCTCTACCCAAGGTGGCGGAAATTTTCCTTGATTTAAATATTGATCTACCAATCTACTCTCTTTTTATTCTAAAATTTTCGCTTTTCTTCGCTAAATACCGTTACTTCTTTATCGCTGGTTTTATCGTCCTCCTGCTTTTGTTGGCAAGGGCTTTCAAAGTGCCAAGGCTGCGGAAAATCTTTTTTACCGCTTTAACCAAAATTCCAGCCGTAAGCAATCTGGTTAGATATATGGATCTCGCCCATTTTACCAACACCGTTTCTTTACTTTTAACTTCTGGTGTACCAATTATTGAGGTTTTGGAAATCTCCCAAAATGTGGTGACTTCGCCAAAACTGCGCCTTGACATCAATTTCGTTAAGGATGAGCTAGCCAAAGGCTCTACTTTGGCTGAAGGAATGAAGAAAAAAGGAGAAAGCTTCCCTTCCTTACTTCGCCGAGTAGCGGCAGTTGGTGAAAATACTGGAAATTTGGACCAGACTCTAGCCAATATCTCCCGTTATTACGAGAAAAAATTTACCGACATCATCAAAAATATTTCCGTTTTGCTTGAACCGATTCTCATTGTTCTAGTTGCTATTTTAGTCGGGGCAATTTTACTCTCAATCATTGTCCCAATCTACCAGGGTATCGGTCAACTAACACCGCACCAAGGCTTATGAAAAAAACCTGCTCAAGGGGGCTTGGCTTTACCCTGATCGAATTGATACTTGTCTTAGCTTTGCTAACTACAGTATTAGCCGTAGCAACCGTTAATCTCTTTAAACCGGCCAGCCAAGCGAAGATTGACACGGTGGCGACGGATGTAACCTCGATCTTGCGCGAAGCCCAGAACAAAGCGATCAATACTGACACAGGTGGCGGGGCAACCAGCAGTGAATACGGGGTTCATTTTGAGGCTGATAAATATACCCTTTTCAAGGGGTCCGTTTTTAATCCTAACGACCCAACCAATTTTGTAGTTGATACGCCTCAAGCAATAACGATTGCGCCAAATCTCACCTCAAATAATGTTATCTTTCAGCGGATTTCTGGAGAAGTGCTTGGTTTTGATGATTCCCGAAATACAGTTTGTGTTCGAGAGAGCGCTCTAAATAAAACCGTGCTCATACGAATGAGTTTTGTCGGGGTGATAGATGTTTTGCAACAAGGCTGTTAAAAACAAAGTGGGCTTGCCCTCCGTAGCTTCAAGCAGAGGGGGACAAGCCCTAATTGAGTTGATCCTGGCGACTGCACTAGCCGCCGTCTTTTTGGCGGCTTTAGCTACTGGTGTAATTGCCGCCCGGGAGGGTTTTGCCCGCAGTGGAAAGAGTTTAGAAGCTACTTTAATTCTTCAAAAAGAGGTCGAGGGGGTTCGCTCGATAAAAGAAACCGCCTGGAACTCGATCGCCAATCCTGGCACTTATCACGTAGAACAATCTGGCAATGGCTGGACCGCAGCGGCAAGTCCGATTACCGAAAATGGTTTTACGCGATCCTTCACCGTCGAAAACGTCTGTCGTAGCAGTCCTACTTCCCCACCTGTAAATTGTCCTAGCGGTACAGTTGATCCATCAACAAAGAAAATCGCTGCCACTGTTTCTTGGTCTTTTTTAGGCACAAAATCTATTTCCTCTGTCTTCTACATCTCCCGCTATTTTGGTAACCAAACCTGGCTGCAGACCACGAAAGCAGATTTTGATGCCGGAACATTTGATAATACTCGTTCAACAAATCAAGGTGGCGGGATGGTTGAGCTAAGAGTTGGTGGCGGCCAGGATTTTGTCGACGATTACACAAATAGTGGTGATTACACATTTGACTCAAATAAAATTGAAGTCACGGGTGGTTTCGCCCAACTCAAGGCCCAAGGTTCAACTATTTCTGGCCAAACAATAAACCCTGGTTTCGATACCGGTGTTTCTGGCTGGACTTTTGCACCTTGGGGAAATAATATTTCTCAAACTGGCAACTATCGATCCGGCGGTGGCAACCCTGGCGGCTATGCTGAGATAAATATGCCAGCGGCAAAAAATAAAAATTCCGGCGGATATTGGTATCAACCATTTACCACCACAGTGGCCAATCCAACCACGACATTAAGGCTGGATTGGCGGGTTACAGCTTATCAAGCCACGCCAAAAAGTTTTCACCTATATGCTTTTGTTGATACTGCGTCTGGTGCTCCAAACGTCGGGCAAAATGTTTGGGATAGTGGAAATATAACCGGGGTGACTTCCTGGGCCTCGGTAGTAAATATTGACGTCTCATCTCGAGTCACCACCGCCCGGACTTATTACCTAAAAGTAGCTGTTTTTGTGGAGTACCCGGGCAGCAACCGAGGTCCTTATACTATTGGCTTTGATAATGTTTTGCTGACTTGGTCAAAAACTGTTGGAGGCGGCTACCCAACTGACAAGCCGACTATTTACAGGAATACGTCGTTTACTGCCCCATCGATAACTGCTTGGAATTCATTTACGGAAACTGCTCAAAAGAATGGTGGCTCAATTATGTATCAGCTTTCCGATGATGGCGGCGCAACTTGGCGGTTCTTTAATGGGATAGCCTGGGTGGTTGCCACCGGACCGACCGACTATAATGACGCAGGTACAGTCAACAACAGAATTAGTAGCTTCCCCACCACTAATCGGAAAATCGGCGTCAGAGCCTTTCTAATTAGCGACGGTACCCAGTTTGTCAGATTGGACAGGATTGTTATTGGTTACACGGGATCCGAAACGGGCACTTACACATCTTCGACCTTTATCGCCGGTGGAATCGTAAGCTTCAACCGAATAGTTTGGACTGAGACTCAAACCCCGAATACAACTATCCGTTTTCAAACAGCAATAAATTTTGACAACACGACTTGGGATTTTGTTGGCCCAGATGGCACTGCGGCTACCTATTTCACGGGCGGCAGTGGCATCATTAATTTGACTTCAGTATCAGGGCAATACTTACGCTTTCGAATTTACTTTACTAGTACCGGGGTAGATGTACCTAGTGTGGCTGATGTAACGGTGAATTACTCACCTTAAATTGGGGTACGCTTGCGCTAAATTATGAGGAAGTTTTTGGAAAATTCAAAGTTAATAGTAACTCAAAAGGGAACCGGCTTGATCGAGCTTTTGCTTTATTTTGCTCTTTTGTCGATTATTCTTTTAATTGCAGTTGACTTGATGATTAGAACTGGCGAATTTAGTATGGAAGCAAGCGGCCAGAATGTGTTGCAAGAAGATGCCCGCTTTATAAACGCGCGGCTTGCTTACGATATCCACCAAGCAAATTCTATGACTACACCTGCCAATCTAGGACAAACCTCCTCCACTCTAACCATCGTTGTTGGAACCGAAACTCATACTTACACCCTGGTTGGAAATAATTTAGAATATCAAAAATTGGTTGGTCCAAATACGCAAACTGCCAATTTAAATAGCAATCTAACGAAAATTAATTCCCTTTCCTTTCAACGTCTAGGCAATACAAACGGTAAACACACAATAAAAATAACTTTTGAAATTGAGGACCTCAAAGGCAAAAAAGGAGGTCCGTTGAAAAAAACTTTTGAAACAGTGGTGGGGTTGAGGTGAGACAAAAAATCGCATCTGGTTCAGGACAAGCTTTAATAATTTTACTCGTCGCAGCAGCAGTTGCTTTAAGCGTTTTAACCGCCGCGACTCTCGCTTCCATTGGCCAGGCAAAAAGCTCTGGTCGAAATGAGCTGAGCCGAAAAGTTTATTACGCTGCCGAAACCGGCGCGGAATACGCTTTGATGAAACTTATGCGTGATCCTGCTAGTTGCGCTGGAACCGATAATCTAACGATCGGCTCTACCAGCGTAACAATTAGCTACAGCCTTGTTAGCGGGACCTGTACTGTTGCTG
>MHCO01000035.1:7099-12443 GCA_001816645.1 Candidatus Woykebacteria bacterium GWB1_45_5 | reverse complement strand
CGACCATATCCTTTTTGATTGGCACAAACTTTTCCTTTTTCCGCGAAAGCGTGTTCGTCAAAAAAATCTCAGCCATAAATTCAATTATATCTACCATGAGTAAATTTAGCTAGGCAGAAGTTGCCTAGCGCAGCACGCAGGAATACCTGAGAAAGCAAGAAGCTTGAAGATTTCTCAGATATGGCGCGGGCTATAGGTTTTGTGGTATAATCTCCGCATCCGAGAGAGACAAATGCACACCAGCCAGCTAACACTGGCTAGAAAAAGGAAGGTTTCAGAGTGATCAGACATGAAAGATTAGCCATAAGCGTGGTGGGTTTCCTCGCAGGTGTAATCAGCAGTTTGGTGGTCTTAACTTCCAATAGTGTCTGGCAACAAATCCTAGTCATCGTCGGCATAGGGTTGTTTGGCGCCATTTTGGTCTTTGCATATTCCATATGGAGCCAAAGCCATAATACCAGCTAAAACTGGCTAGAAAGGAGCAACAGAAGGTGACCTTAAAAGCAGTTGGACTCTGGCTGCTACTGCTGGGTATCTTCTGCACCACCTTGGGGTTGGTGATAGTTAACCTAGAAAGCCGAGGATTATCGGGAGATGTATTTCAGGCACATGGCGCTGCTCTATTACTCTTAGGCCTGACTTCTGCGACCCTCGGGGTGGTTTTTCTCCTGATCGCTGTTTTCTTTGAGATAGCCTTTTGGCTATTTGAAAGGAGACACTCACGAAACTAACCTTGTAGGTGTTTGGCGAGGTAGATAGGACACTCAAGTCCCCTGCCTCGCTTTCCTTTTCACAAATTCACAAACTACCAAATTAACCTTATTAACCAAAAGTTGTGGCTGAAGGTCGGACCTTGGAAGCTATTTCTTGGAAGCTATTTTGCTGTTAACTGTTCGCTGTTCACTATTAGCTGTTTGCTTTAGTTAGAGCCAGTGGAGTTTGCGGAAAACGAGGATCAAAATGGCGAGAATCGCCAGCATTATAATAATTAAAAACTCAAACCCGAATGGAGCCTCAGAAAAAGGCAGCTTTACATTCATACCAAATATTGAAGCAATTAATGTTAGAGGTAGAAAGACCACTGTAATAACAGTTAAAACGCGGACAACATCGTTGGTTAAGGTGTTAACAAGGGCGGCAGAATCTTCATGCAACCCATCAACTATTTCCTTTTGCTCTTCAAGGGTCTGCCAAATTTTTTCGATGTGATCCACTAGATCATCAAAATAAAGAGTCATCTGCTCTTTGATACCCACTAAGCGGAGACGATCGCGAATTTGCGGCAAGACTGCTCTTTGCGGACTAATAATTTTCCTAAAACTTAACACATTTCTTCGCTGCACCGAAAGAGACTCGATTTGTTGCGAAATTTTTCTACCCTCAAATATTTTATCTTCAATCATATCCAAGTCGATGTCAATTTTGTAAAGAACTGGAAAGATCGAGTCGATGATAGTGTTCAAGATATTATAAAGCACAAAGCCTGCCCCACCCTTACTAATAATTTCTTTCCTCACCCGAGGGTTATTTAAAGCATCATCAAAAAGATCTACCAAGGCTTTGATCCGCCCCTCGTGGATTGTCACCACATAGTCTTTACCGACGAAAATATCCACCTCGGACGCGATTATCCGTCCTAATTTTTTATCGTAGATTGGGAAATGAAGAACTGTAAAAATGTGGTCTTCAAAGATGTCAATTCTCGCCCGCTGAATTGGTGTCAGAGTGTCCTCCAAAGTGAGTGGATGGAAGTTGGGAAATTCTTTCCTTAACTCCCCCAAATCCTCTTTTGAAGGATGCTCGATATCAATCCAACGCAGGCCGTTTCCGATAATTCGCTTCATAATGGCCTCCCAACAAAAAACACACCTTTTATCCCGTTTATAGTGGTAAAATCCCTGGCAGCCCGCTTTATACTTCGCACCTGGTGCGAAAAACCGAAGGCCCCGAATTATTCGGGGGATCTATGTAGATGTGTAAACTAATTTTACTCCCTGACCAATCTTGAAGTCAACCTATTAAAATACCGAGGGCTAAAAAGAAAACCCTCCGCCACTTTTCAGTGTTGGAGAGCTTTCCTCCTAAGAAAACTACTGAGCCCACCGAAGTAATTTGCTTAGGTTGGGACCGAGGCAGAGGCTTTTAGCTCTTCCGCCTCGGTCAAGAGACTCACCCGTTGTGGATAAACCTCCGTTTGCCTAAGGTAACCAAAGCAATCAATCCGCTGGTTGCTAGACCAACTGCCGCTGGTACGGTAGGCAAGAGCCACTTCTCAGCCCCCGTAGGCATTTCGGGCTCGCCCGATTGAGAGGTTGTCGTAAACCCTGCCGCCAACATGGAGAAGACAAACAGGTAGACAAACACGGCTGGCAGGATAACAGTCGCCCACCAAGCTAGGTTGTCAATGTCTCCCTTTCTTTGGGCAGCGAAGGTGGGGAAACTCGGCGCCCACCACACAAGGAAGAGTAAAAGCGCCGCTATCAAAGTTGAGACGACTAGGGCATCCTCCATTGACCTCTCCTTTCCTTTGTATACTGGCTTCAGTGCTACAAATTATAGCAAAAATAGATTAGGAAGTCAATACTATAGGTTTCTAGCGTAATTGTTCGACTCCTTGGGAACATTTAGGAATTTAAGAGGATAATTTTTCGCGGACAATTTGGGAAACCATCGATAGGTCGGCTTTACCTTTGAGTTCTTGAGACAAAGCACCCATTACCTTTCCGATATCTGCAGCCGCGGTTGCACCAACCTTTTGGATCGTTTCGACAACAATTTTCTCGATTTCCTGATCGCCTATTTGCTCCGGTAAATATTGTTGTAATATTTCCATCTCTTTAGTTTCTTTATCAGCCAGGTCCTGCCGACCACCAACTTTAAACTGCTCAATCGATTCCTTGCGCTGTTTGATTTCTTTTTGAATCACCCCAAGAATTTCTTCGTCGCTAGCCTGATAACTTGTCCCTTGTTTAGCGATTTCAAAGTTTTTGATTGCCGCAATAAGCAGCCGCAGCGTCGAAACTTTCAACTCTTCTTTTTCTTTCTGCGATCCTACCAGGTCTTCTTGAATCTTTTCTTTCAGCATAAAACCTCCCGGCGAGTGAGGATCGCAGACTCAAGTGACGTTTTGCGCATAGCGCAAAAGGCAAGGTTCTGACGCCTGAGAGGTATAATTTAACCCCACCTCTAAGGCGGCAGGTCCTTACTTAACGATAGTTTAAACGAGAGTCTGCGTCCGAACTCGCCTTAATATTCTCGCCGCCCCTCAACCGCTCGACTCAAAGTCACTTCATCAGCGTACTCTAAATCTGCTCCTACCGGCAAACCTCTTGCTATTCGAGTAATCTTTATACTCAATGGAGAAATTAATTTTTGGAGATACATAGCCGTGCTTTCACCTTCTACATTTGGGTTAGTAGCTAAAATTACTTCCTTTATACGGCCGTTTTTCAGCCGGGGAAGTAGCTCTTTTATTCGTAAATTTTCTGGTCCAATCCCCTGCAAAGGAGCAATACAGCCACCAAGGACGTGATACAAACCGGTGTAACTGCGAGATTTTTCTAGCGCTAAAACATCTAAAGGCTCTTCCACCACCATTATTTGACTTTTATCCCTCGCCTCATCGGCACAGACGTCACAGGGATTAGTTTCCGCAATGTTGTAGCAAATCTTGCAGACCGTAGTTTTTTCCTTTAACTGTCTAATCGTATCGGCTAATTTCTCTGAGTATTCTTTTGGGGCACGAAGAAGATGGTAAGTCAGCCGCTCGGCAGTTTTCGGCCCAATTCCTGGTAATTTTTCTAATTCACTGATGACTGCTTCGATTGATTTTGGGAGTCTCATTGCTGACTAATTATATCTCGCTAGAGAAACAATCGCGAGATGTAATCTTGCGATTATACCTTATTGGTAGTTTTGGGCAAACCACTCATAAATAATTTTTGTCGCTTTTAGGCCAAAATCGGCTCCAGCTTGGTGGGTCGGATTGTTTCGGGAAAGGAAACTCACAACGTAGGAAAATCTTTCTGCCTCCACTACTCCAGTGTCAATGTAAGTTTCCGAATCTATCAGCTCGATGTAACCAGGCTTGTGGTAAAGAGCGGCTTTTTCTGGCGTGTAAATTAGTTTGACGCTTGGTAGTTTTGAATACTCAAGGGCCTTTTTGGTCATCTCTTCTCCCAAAATCTTGCCGGAAAAAAGCTTTTGCCAGAAAAGATTAGCATCGTTAGCCGTAAGGGCGTTAGCGCCAAAACGCTGCCGCGGTACATTTGGATCGCCGTCGGAAAAGCCGTGGATAAGAACGGTGTTTGTCATGCCAATCTCCGCTGGTAGATCGGACAGTTTTTTCAAGCCAGTCTTGACCATCAGCGTGTTGGCGGCATAATTTGAGGAGCGACTCATCATGTCCGAAAGCAACTTATCAACACTCGAGGGGCTATATCGGCCAGCCTCGACATCTTTTAAAACCGAACCCATGATCAAAGCCTTTATTGAACTAGCCGGGAAATAGATTTTATCGCCCTCGATTGAAATCGAATTGCCAGTTTTTAAATCGGTTACGGCAATCGCCACCTCACCTTGATAACCAGAAAGTTCCTTTTCTAAACCACTTTTAAGTGGGGCGAGATCGACTTCCTTTTTGCCAACTAGTTTTATCTTTTCAAAAATGTTTACAGAAATTCCAGACCACTCCTTCGAGGGTTTCTCCTGACCAAACTGGTAGAAGGAAAATGCAGCAACGGCAACAATCAAAGTAAAAAACAAGATCTTTAGATACCTAGCCATTAAAGAGATTTTAACTTTGAGGACGGCAAAAAAGCAAGAAAAAACGCCCCGGGTCTCCAAGATCAAGACTCCGGGGCGTTGTGATATCGGTTTCGGGCAAACGGTTATTGGTACTTCTCCGAGAAGTAACGCCAGGCTACCGCCATGATGTCCTGGCCAAGCGGGATATCATCGTACTTACTCGGCACATGCTGGGAGAAGAACGAGATGGCGTAGGCGTAAGTGATGCCACCCCGCTCAAATCTTACGATGCCGATGTCGTTGTCTACCCAGCCATCGCTCCAGAAAAAGCCGTTCTTGTGGCTCACAATTCCGCCCGGTGTAGAACCAAGCAGATATTGCAGCCCCGGCTTTACCCCTTCCATCTTCTGGAGAAGATAATCCCGCCAGAAGGGATTCAGTACCTCACCCCAGTAAAGCTTGGTGAGAGCTTTGTTGACATCCTCCGCCGTTAGCCAATTGTTGGCGTCTACACCTCTTGAGACTTCAGTAGCTGGAGGATGGTCCAGGATGATATTATCAAGCCCCAATCTATCCGTAATAAGGGCCTGGACTTTTT
>MHCO01000035.1:0-7043 GCA_001816645.1 Candidatus Woykebacteria bacterium GWB1_45_5 | reverse complement strand
CCCGGGTTACTACTCCAAATCGTGGCGCTGATCAAACTGCCAACTACACTTTCTGGGTAAAGTCCGTTTTGGACATCCAAGGTGGCTTGTAGGAGGACAAAGAAATTCATTACACAGCCACCAAGGTGAGGGCGATCTCCATTGACACTCACTGTCTCACCGGTCTGCAGGTCAGTGACCGCAACAGCAGCATCTGTCAATCCAGAACTTTCCACTGCCTCGGCCAAGCTTTGCTGCAGCGCCATAAAATCCGGCGTCGGCGTTTCTACCACCACCCCGCCTTGGCACCTACCAGTACCAAAAACGAGAGTTTCGGAGGGCTTCCAACCATAAGCAGTCAGGGTATTCACTCTGAGGTAGTGAACCCTTCCAGGCATCAGGCCGCCCCAAATAAAACTTGCTGCTTCCGGTAAGAACGGGCCGATGCCAATGTATGTCCCGGGAGCAAAATCGTTGGGGAAGAGACTAATGTCTAGCCACTGCAACCCACCGCCAGAGGGAAGCCAACCGAAAGTAGTGGAAATCTCTCCGCTCTGCCGGCGGCTACACTCTTGACGATAGGAATCAAGCCGCTCGGCTGGTCCGGTCACTGTTTCCACTGCCTGTTCCGGGTCGGGCAAATAGTCGCTAGCGATTGTTACGCTAGCGTTGGTCTCTCCCACCGGCGTAACCGTATCGCCAGTCAGCTCGCCGGACGGTGCCGCTGCCAACACGCAGGAAGCGATGAGAAAACCAGCGATACCCACCGCGAATGCAATTGCTAAGGTGCTTTTCTTCATCTCTCTCCTCCTGATTTTTTTCGGAAGCGGAAACTATAGCAAAAATTGCTTAAAAAAGCAAGAAAAAAGGCACCCGCCGATAATCGGAGGATGCCTTGCAGGATCTCTCACCAACTGATAATGTACCCAGTCGACTGGAGGGTTTCGATAATAGTCGGCAGGGCCTCCGGCGTATGGGCGGCGTGGAAATGCATCAGTACCACTGCCCCAGATTGAGCACCAGCGATAACAGTGTTAACAATTTCCGCTGCACTCCGACCTCGCCAGTCGTTTGTATCGATGTCCCAGATTATTACGGTGTGTACCCAAGCTCTGCCGCAACAGCGTCGGTATAGCTATTGTGAGCGCCGTAGGGCGGTCGGAAATAACCTCCCACTGCTTGCGGCGGACCGTTGGCGATTTGAAACCGTAGCTGCTCTTCCGATAAAGCAGTGATATCAACATGATTCCAGGTATGGTTGCCCATCAGATGCCCTTCGGCCATTGCCCGATCGAAAACATCTGGCGCCACTAGCTGTACACAAGCACCGGTCGGGAAAAGAAGTGCTTTGGCTTGATAGCGGGCGAGGATGTCAAGAATCCGCACTGTCCCTACGTAGGGGTTACCGCAGTCGTCGAAGGTGAGGACGATTTTATTTCCCCCACCCAACGGCGTTTTATCAGCGCTGGAGCAGCGGCCGCTGAAAAAAGCTACCGTCTGACTTGCTTCCCAACCTCCTAAAGTCTGGGTGTTAACTCGAAAATAATGCATCCTGGCCGGTATCAACCCGTTCCAGGTAAAAGAGTTCGTCTGAGCCGGAAAGGGCCCAACCCCGATGAAGGTACCTGAAGCAAAACCGTTAGCGTAGAGGCTAATATCTAGCCACTGCGACCCTTTCCCTGATGGTTGCCAGCGGAAAGTGACTGCTACTCTCCCCGGCTGGGTTTTACTACATTCCAGGTAGTAGAAACCCGGTGAACTTCCAGGAGCACATTGTCCGGTCATAAAAGGAAGAACCGGGGTTGGTTGCCAACCACTTGGTGTGATTGTGTTAACCCGAAAATAATGCATCTTCCCCGGCGTCAACCCATCCCAAGTAAAAGAACTCGTTTGCGCTGGGAAAGGCCCGATACCAACGAATGTCCCGGAAGCAAAGCCGTTGTTGAAAAGGCTAATATCCAACCACTGTGGGCCACTACCAGCAGGTTGCCAACGGAAAGTAACGGTGATTTTTCCTGGCTTGGCCAGACTACAGTTTTGCTCAACGATAGCTGGAGGGTTGGCTGGCGTAGTTTGAGCCATCACCGATCGTGAGAAAGCTAGGCTGCTTGCCCACCAAAACCAGAGGATGAGCAACAAAGACACGACCAGCTTGATCCCTTGCTCCTTCATTTGACTTCTCCTTTTGGCTATTCAAATCTAGCGTGCAACCGACAGTGTGGTTGATTATTACCTCAATCAATATATATTGTCAAGTAAAGAAAAAGCGCTTTGCGGTTTTGACCCCAAAGCGCTTATTACAACTTACTCAAAGTTTTTTCTTCTTCCGCTGGCGATAGCTTACTCCAAAGCAATCGCCACCAAGTTGAGCAGTGATTTCGCAAAAACTGACCATATACTCCCTCGACCAACCGCTTGGTATTGACTACCGTGTCCGCCGCCAAATCTCCAGTTCTTAGAAGTGTGAACGGCTCACCAATTATGAGCCGCGCTCTTCCCTCTTTGTCCCTAAAGGGAAAAACAGGAAAGACAGCCGCTTCCCCAAGTAATGCTAAGCGAACTGGACCAACCGGAAAGTAGCCGACTGCTTCGCCTATCTTGCAAGGAACACCACCGGGTCGAAGCATATCAATCGCTAAGATAACGATGCGACCCTCGCTTAGTTTAGCTTCACATCTCTCTATAGTCTCACCTTTCCTTATCCGCTCAAACTCGATATCTCCATACCTTCTCCGTAGGCGAGCCATCAAGTGGAACAAAAGTCTAGGAGTAGCTACGGGTGGCACGAAGACCTTAACATCAAAAGCTGCCACAGCCGATGCCAACTCATGTATTGGACCAGTATGAGGGAAGACCACAACAATCTTCCTTCCACACCGGTAATATCGAAGTAGGTCGCGAGCCCCTTCGATTCTACCCTTAAGCTCTTCCAGATCAGGCTGCTTTCTCCCGAATACTTCGGTCCAATTGAGTACTAAGTCTTTGATGTTCTCTCGGCAGCTTTGTTGAAGAGCCTTTTGATCAAGATCTGGCCGAATCAGGCGAAGATTTGCAATGATTCTCCTCTTCGCACCGTACCAGACAAGAGTAATCGCCCAAGCAAGTACTAGAAACAGTCTGTACCTGGTTTTGTTCGGGAACCACCTTGAGCACCAGTAAACGAGCCAAGCAAAGGCACCAACAACGAACCCACCCAGGCCAGTAGTCGGCCGCTTGATAACTCTCCACGGTAATTTCAGCACTCCCACCTTCTCTCCCTCCTAATAGACTCCTATTAGATTCCTATGGGAAATAAGCCCGCTAGCTAACTATCTTTTCTATTTAATAAAGTTTTGAGAAAAAGTCAAGAGAGGCTTAGCCCACGAAGCCCCGATTTAATCGGGACGAGTGGCCGCAACACCTGCATTATTTGACCTTAGGTTTATCAAAGGGCAGAGAACACAAGCGTGCTATTTGAGGAGATCCTGCAGGCCACCCAGGCCGCCCATCATCCCTTGCATCTGTTTGGCGGCGACTTTTTGGGCTTCATCAAGGGCTTTGTTGATCGCCTCTTTTAGTTTATCGGGACTGACATCGGCCGGGTATTCCAACCTTTGAATCTTTTGGGCGGCGTTTATTCGCACGCGCACGCCACCGGTTTCCACATCAATTACTTCCAATTCCAACTCTTTCTTTAGGGCATCCGCTTTTCTTTTCAGGTCATACATTTGTTTCAGTTTGTCAAACATGGTTTACCTCCTTAAAGCGAGTGGGGGGGGGCCACAGACTTGAACGGTTTAACGCTAGTTTAAGTGAAAGGCTGTGGCCGAACTCGCGCTATTCCAGTTTACTAAAAACTTCCGCTGGGTCAATATCCTCTTTTTCTTCGGGCCTTGGTTTGGCAACTGGTGGTTTTTTTGCCGGCGGTTTCGCACCGACCACTCCTTTTATCCGCAGCAGCTTTCCAGCAACTTTGGCCAAGGCGTCTTCAACCAACTCGCGGTATTTTCTTTCCTCCACTTTTTCTTTATGAAACCGGTAATCAAATTCGATTGTCAGCAAATCTTCATCTAAGTCAACCGGTTTAGCGTTTCTTAAAAATAGTTCGATCGAGGAGTTGACCGGTTTCAATTTCTTCAAAAACTCTCCCCAATTTTTCTGCAGTTTCTTAAGAAGTTTGTCTTCTTTAATTTTCTCCGATTCTTCCCGTGCCTCCAACCCTTTCTGCGTTTCTGTGGTTACAGTCTTTTGGGCTTCTGCTTTTTTCTGCGTCCTTGTGGTTTCGGGCTGCAGAGTTTCTGTCTCCTTTTGCGTTTCTGTGGTTAGCGGTGTTTCAATGCTTTCAGTATTTTCAGTGGTTGCCCGCCCGCTACGGCTTACGCCAGAGGCGTTGTCGGGCGCGGCAATTTTCTGCGCCTTCGTGGTTTCAGCGGTCTCAATGGTTGCACTCCTCTCCTCGATCCCCGACGTCGCCTCGACTATCGCCAGTTCCAAAGGTAGTTGTGGAATCGTCGCCTCCCGCAAATCATCAATCGCTTTATTAAACAAACCGGTCAGCTTTAGTAGTCTTGGCTTGCTTATTTTCGCGGCTAAAGATCGAAGGGCGGCTAGTTCCTCTTCAGTAATTGGTTCCAGCAGATTTGTAGCATCTACCTTAATTAGGATAATTTTTCGCAAAGCCTCTAGAATCGATTCGGTTAAAATCCGCACACCACCACCTTCGGTTAAAGATTCGTTCAACCAAACCAAAGCCCGCTTGGTTTCTCCTTCCTCGATAAGGTTTAATAACCCAACCAGATCACTAGACTCTTTCTTGCCCAAAATCTCCCTGGTTTTCTCTAATGAAGCGCTGGAATCTACGGAAGCAACTTTCTCCAACAAAACCTCGGCGTCACGAAAAGCCCCGGCTGCTCTTTTTGCAACTTCTTCTAAAACTTCTCCCTTCAAATTCCAACCTTCTGCCTTGCCAATCATGCCAAGCTTTTCTTTTATTTGGGGGACGTTTGGAACTTTAAAATCAAAACGGCTAGTTCGGGAAATAATGGTAGCCGGAACTTTCTGCGGCTCGGTAGTTGCTAAGACAAAAATGGCGTGCTCGGGTGGTTCTTCCAGTGTTTTCAACAAAGCATTAAAGGCTTCGGTGGTAAGCATGTGGGCTTCATCAATAATATAGACTTTGAAACGGCTCAAAGCAGGAGAAAGCTTGATTTTCTCCCGGAGATCCCTGATCTCATCAATCCCCCGGTTACTCGCCGCATCAATTTCAATTAGATCCAGGTGAGTGCCGCTTTTTATCGCGGTGCACGACTCGCACTGATCACAGGGCTCCCCAAATTTTACTGATCTTTGATCACTAATTGCTGATCCCTGACAATTGACTGCTTTTGCTAGAATCCTTGCCACGCTTGTTTTACCCGTACCACGCGGACCAGCGAAAAGATAAGCGTGGGGGATTTTTCCGCTTGAAAGTTGCGCTAATAAAGGTCCGCGGATATGATCTTGTCCCACAACTTGCGCAAAAACCTGCGGCCTGTACTTTCGATATAACACCATAACAATTATTTTAACAATCTAATAAAACAGCCCTTTCGGCTTATTTCGTAGCCCACGAAGTGGTCGCCCGCCTGCCACGGACCCCGCCAGCGATACTTCGCCAGCCCGCAAAGATTGCGTTTCTGGCGGGCGACGCGATGCGGGCTGGTGGCACTGTCGGGCAGGCAGCACGCGGAGTAGCTGGCTCCGATCTTATCGGAGGCATAAGCTACGAGCGTGTTATATAAAACCGTAACCAAACTATTTTACTCTACAACTGCCGAAAAAGACAATTGGCTTTTGTAAAAATCAGACCCCCTTGACACTTTGCATTTCATACTTAATACTTCATACTTCATACTTGATACTTGATACTTGTTACTTACTTCTATGACCATCGCAGAAGCCTTAGAAAAGAAAATTTCTGACGTACCAGTAACAGTCGAAGGTAAAGCAATTGAAATTTTAGAAGACGATCGATCTGGAGAGCCTCATCAAAGATTTATTGTCCAAATCAATTCTGGCCAAACTATTTTGATCGCCCATAATTTAGAATACGCTTATCGGGTACCGGTGAAAGTCGGCGACCGTATCGAAGTGCACGGAACTTACGAGTGGAACGA
This sequence comes from Candidatus Woykebacteria bacterium GWB1_45_5, assembly GCA_001816645.1. Classification (GTDB taxonomy): domain Bacteria; phylum Patescibacteriota; class Microgenomatia; order Woykebacterales; family RBG-16-39-9b; genus GWB1-45-5. The sequence goes on along the minus strand of MHCO01000035.1, from coordinate 930 downwards.
GCTTGGCGGCGTGATTCATAAAACTCATCACGATGACCGCGGGGTTCACGAAGACGGCTGGATAAATTTCGTCGGCAAAAAACACCCAAACTTTTCTAAAACTCCTTAGCTCTTCATCTTCTCAATCGCTTGGGACAATAATTGAAGGTAGAGTTCGAAGCCAACCAAGGCGATGTTACCACTTTGGGCGGTCCCGAGCAAATTGCCAGCACCGCGAATTTCTAAATCTTTTTTAGCAATTTTAAAACCGGCACCAAGTTCTGTCGAACCCGCAATTGTCGCCAACCTTTCCAAAACATTGCCGCCGGGGACATATCCTTTGGGGTAAAAAAGATAGGCGTAAGCTTGTCGCTCACTCCGACCGACTCGACCACGGAGCTGATGCAAATCAGCTAGTCCGAACTTTTGAGCATTTTCGATAATAATGGTGTTCACATTAGGCATATCTAGTCCGGAGCCAATAATAGTAGTGCAAACTAAAATATCAGCTTTGCCGGAATAAAATTTTTCCATTGTTGCTGATAACTCTGTTTCGTGCATTTGACCATGAGCAAAAACTACTCTGGACTTCGGAACTAAAGAAGAAACCTCAAACGCTTTTTTAGCAATCCGTTTCACAGCGTTAAAAACATAATAAACTTGGCCACCTCGAGTAACTTCACTGTTCAGGGCATTTTTAATTTTTTCTTCATTAAATTCGCTAACAAGAGTCGCGATCGGCTTCCTACCTACCGGTGGTTCTTCCAAGACCGAGACATCCCTCAATTTTGTTAAAGCCATGTGAAGACTCCGAGGAATCGGGGTGGCACTCATCGAAAGCACATCCACATCGGCACGCAATTTCTTTAATTTCTCTTTGTGACGGACGCCGAAGCGGTGTTCTTCGTCAATGATTATTAATCCAAGATTTTTAAATTCGATATCGTTAGA
>MHCO01000034.1:13357-15928 GCA_001816645.1 Candidatus Woykebacteria bacterium GWB1_45_5 | reverse complement strand
CCAACGCCGAAAACATTGGATGCGCTAGCCCACCTTGAACTTCCGGCAGGAGTGGATATCGAAATAAAAATGTAGAAGGGTTGATATTAATTTTAGGCAAATTATGAGTAACATTAGGGCCGAAAGGCCCGTTCTTTTTTGCAAGGACTATGATTAAAGGACTAATTGGCGAAAAGGTAGAAATGAACCAAATTTTTGACCACCATAATCGGGTGGTACCGGTGACCAAGATACGGGTAGCCCCAACCTATGTTGTGGCGGTAAAAAGTCCTGAAAAGGATGGTTATAAAGCTGTCCAGATTGGAGCGGGGGCTGCTAAAAAAGCGAAGCGGCCTCAAGTAGGCGTTGCTAAAAAGACCGGCTTAAAAACCGTTCCTAAAGTGACGCGGGAAGTTGAATTTGATGGAGATTTAAAGGTAGGGGAAGAAATTAAACTGGAGCAGGTCTTCCGGAAAGGCCAATTAGTGGATGTTAGTGGTATTTCTAAAGGAAAGGGTTTCGCAGGAGTAGTAAAGCGATGGGGGTTCGCTGGTGGTCCCCGAACGCACGGTCAATCAGATCGGGAGAGAGCGCCAGGCTCAATTGGTGCTACCACCACACCGGGTCGAGTCTATAAAGGTTTAAAGATGGCTGGGCATATGGGTAACAAACAGGTGACAAACCAGGGGTTAGAAATTATGGAGGTCGATAAAGAAGCAAGTGAGTTATTAGTTAGAGGCTCGGTTCCTGGTGCGCGGGGCAGCCTTATCCTAATTCAAAAATCAAAAAAGAAAAAGAAAGCTTATCATGAGCCAGAAATTCCAGAAATACCGGTAGTGGGAGGAGCCAAAGAAGAGGAACCTTCCGAAGAGACAAAGACGCAAGCAACCGAAGCCCCTGAGCTAGGATCCGGCCAAGAAAAGCCGCCTGAAGCTACACCAGAAGGAGAAAGCTAATGGTGAGTAAAGTAAAAGATCAAACCATGGACAAAAAAAAGAAAGTAGAACCAATAAAGAACCAAGGAAGAAGAAAAGCGGAAAGCTTTGCTGTACCGCTTTATAACCAAAAAGGCGAAGTTATCAAGAAAATCAGCTTACCTAAAGAGATATTTGGCCAAAAAACGAACCCAAAACTCCTAGCCCAAGCGGCTAGGGTTTATTTAGCTAGGCAAAAAGCCAAAACCGCTTCCACTAAGACGAGAAGTCAGGTAGCCGGCGGCGGTCGAAAACCCCATCGGCAAAAAGGTACTGGGAGAGCCCGCGCCGGCAGTATTCGCTCCCCGCTTTGGCGCGGCGGTGGAGTTACCTTCGGGCCAAGGCCCCGCAGCACGTCTCTTGGATTGGTAAAGAAGATGCGCGCTAAAGCCCTTGCCGTTGCCCTCTCTGGAAAACTAGTCGAAAAAACCATCACCGTGGTTGACAAGCTAGAATTTAAAGAACCAAAGACCAAAAAAGCCCTCGAATTTCTAGGGAAAAGCCCCCTAAAAGAAAAAAGAAGGATTCTTTTGGTTCTCGCTGATAAAAACGAGGTGGTTATAAAATCTTTCCGTAATCTCCAAGAGGTTGGAATTACCCGCGCACTAGATTTAAATACCCTCGATGTGTTAAAATTTTCTGGTTTAATTTTTACCCTAGAAGCGATTGATAAGTTGAAAGGACGATTTAAGCATGGAAATACCTAAGGTAATTAAAAGCCCGGTCCTGACAGAGAAAAGTCTTCAGGAAGCAACCGATGGTAAGTATACCTTTGAAGTAGATTTAAAAGCGAATAAAAGAGAAGTTGCCCAAGCGGTGAAAGAAGCGTTTAACGTCGATGTTTTAGGTGTTACAACCAGAATACTGAAAGGTCGGCGAGTCCGGATAAGAGGGACAAAGCTGACACGAGCCGCCTCAAAGTTTAAAAAAGCGACGGTTAAGGTAGCTGCGGGGCAAAAAATACCAGCCTTTGAGACCGGTTAGATTAAAGCGGGTTAAAAACTATGACAGAAAGTGTTGTTAAAAAAACTAAAATTATTAAAAAAGTAAAGCTCAAATCCGCAAAAAATTTAATGGAGATTTTGCCAAAAAGCGGTGCGAGAGATGCTGGTGGTCAGATTTCTGTCCGCCACATTGGTGGTCGGCACAAGAGGTTGTACCGTCAGGTTGATTTTAAGCGGGATAAATTTGAGGTGGAAGCGCGTGTAGCTGCGATTGAGTATGATCCAAATAGAAATACCAACGTTGCCTTACTCTATTACGCGGACGGTGAGAAGCGTTACATTCTTGCGCCGACTGGACTGAAGGTGGGGGAAAAAATAATATCCGGTGAGAAGACGGAAGTAAAGTCAGGTAATGCCATGCCCCTGAAAAATATTCCAGTTGGCATTCAGGTACACAATATCGAACTTACTCCCGGCAAAGGGGGACAATTAGTCCGCGGCGCCGGTGGCGTGGCCACTGTAGCTGCTAAAGAAGGAACGTTCGCCCACTTGCGATTGCCTTCCGGCGAGTTGCGGAAAGTACCGATAGAGGGATTAGCAACGATTGGGCAGCTCGGCAATCTTAATTGGAAAAACATTCCTGTTGGTAAAGCCGGTCGGACTCGCCACCGAGG
>MHCO01000034.1:5070-13207 GCA_001816645.1 Candidatus Woykebacteria bacterium GWB1_45_5 | reverse complement strand
AAGCCCCGCCGATCAAAGCCTTCCGATAAACTCATTTTGGAGCGAAGGAAGTAAAGAATATGACAAGATCAAGAAAAAAAGGCCCGTATGTGGACCAAAAATTACTAAAAAAGGTTCTCACCGCTAAGGAAGCAGGAGAACGAACGCCAATTAAGACTTGGGCAAGAAGTACCCAAGTAGCTCCAGAGATGGTTGGTGCAACTATTTCTATTCACAACGGCAAAACCTTTGTACCGGTTTTTATTAGTGAAGCAATGGTGGGGCATAGGCTTGGTGAGTTTGCACCAACCCGCCGTTTCACTGGCCACGGTACAGTCAGCAAACGCATACTGGCACCAACCTAAAACTAGGAGGTCTATCATGACAGAAGTAGAAGCGACTAGTAAAAGTTTAAGAGTTTCGCCCAAAAAAGTGAGAATTGTCGCGAAAAATTTCCAGGGGCAAAAGGCACTGGTAGCAGTTGATTCGCTGCGCTTTGTTTCTAAAAAAGCGGCCGTTCCGCTAGCTAAAGTTATAAAATCGGCGATTGCTAACGCGAAACAAAACAACAAACTAGCTCCGGAAAAATTAGTGATTAAAGAGATTACTGTGGACGAAGGCCCGTCTTTGAAAAGATGGCGGCCGGCTGCTCGGGGAGCTGCCCATTCGATTTTAAAGCGAACGAGCCACATCAAAGTAGTTTTGGAAGGCACATAAGATATGGGTCAGAAGGTTAATCCAAAGGTAGCCCGACTTGTTATCAATCGTAACTGGTCATCGCGATGGTTTGCTGGGGACGATAGAAAGTATCAGGAACTTTTATTGGCGGATGTTAAGATCCGAAATTTAATTATGGGCAGATTAAAGGCCGCTGGAATTAGCAAAGTAATTATTGAGCGTTCGGCTGGTAAAATAAACATAAACGTGCGGGTGGCTAGACCAGGGATGGTGATTGGCCGAGGAGGCTCGGGGGTGGAAGAACTAAAGAAAGCGGTGGAGAAAGAAATAGGCCAAAAGGTTTCTTTAAATATTGAGGAAATAAAAACCCCCGACCTAGATGCTTATTTAGTTGCTCGGGGGATCGCTGATCAAATTGAAAGGCGCTTTTCGGTAAAAAGAGTAATGCTTCAAACGATCGATCGGGTGATAGGAGCTGGAGCGGCTGGGGTGAAAATAATTTGTTCGGGACGTATTGGTGGAAAGGAAATTGCCAGAAGTGAAAAAGGAGCACGGGGTAGTATACCTACTTCGACACTTCGAGCCAATATTGATTTTGCTAAAGTGGATGCTAAAACAGCTACCGCGGGGGTAGTTGGTGTCAAAGTCTGGATTCATAAAAAGGAGAAGGGGTAAAGACCTATGTTGCAACCAAAAAGAGTCAAATACCGTCGTGCTTTCCGAGGAAGGCGGGCTGGAAAAGCCAGTCGGGGTTCGACAATCGAATTTGGCGAATATGCGCTGAAAGCCCTGGCCTCTTGTTGGTTAACCGCGCGGCAAATCGAAGCAGCCCGTCGGGCTATTGCTCATTATACGAGACGTAGTGGCCGGATTTGGATTCGGGTTTTTCCCGATAAACCAGTGACCAAAAAACCAGCTGAAACAAGAATGGGATCGGGTAAGGGAGCAGTGGATCATTACGTGTCGGTGGTTAAGCCAGGCACAATTATGTTTGAGATGGGTGGGGTAGAAAAAGAGATAGCCATCGAGGCAATGAGAAGAGCGGCGGCGAAGCTACCGATCGAAACCAAATTTATCAGTTTAGAAGAATAAAAAGTTTTAGGATAAAATTATGGCGGATAAAAAAACCAATTATAATCAAAAGGAGAAGACAGAATTAATTAAAATATTAAAAGATAAAGAAAAGGACCTACTGGAGGCAAAAGTGGCGATGGCGCAAAGAAAGACTAAAGATGTCCACTTGCCAAGTAAAATCCGGCACGAAATTGCTAAGGTAAAGACAGCCTTGCACGCCAAAAGCTTAGGGGTCTGATATGGAACTTATTGGTAGAGTTGTTAGTACAAAAATGCAAAAGACGGCGGTAGTTGAGGTGGAACGTTTAGTAACCCACCCACGCTACAAAAAAAGAATTCGGCAAAGAAAGAAGCTTCAAGCCCACAATGAATTAGGGGTAAAGATAGGCGATGTGGTCAAAATAATAAGCAACCGACCGCTTTCGAAGGCTAAGCACTTTATAATTAAGGAGATAGTTGAGCGATGATTCAAGCAAGGACTATCCTAAATGTGGCTGATAACAGCGGCGCAAAAAAATTAATGATGATTGGCTTACCGGGTAGAGGAAACAAAAAAATCGCAAGGGTCGGCGAAGTGATAACTGGTGTAGTCAAACTGGCTGATCCACAAGGATCGGTGAAGGATGGTGAGATGGTTCGAGCGCTCATTGTCCGGACTAAAAAAGAGACAAGAAGAAAAGACGGGTCTCATATTCGTTTTGATGAGAACGCTGCCGTGGTGATTGATAATCACGGCAATCCTCGTGGTAGTCGAATTTTCGGGCCAGTTGCGAGGGAGGTTCGGGAGAAAGGCTTCTTAAAGATTGCCTCTCTCGCGCCGGAGGTGATTTAAACTATGAGAATCAAAGCTGGCGATCAAGTAGCAGTTTTACAGGGTAGAGATAAGGGGAAACGGGGAGCTGTAGAGAAAGTTTTTGCCCGTCGAAACCTGGCTTTGGTAGCGGGTGTAAATATTTACAAAAAGCACGTAAAGAGGAAAGGTCGGGTAGCTGGCGGTATCATTGAGGTAACCAAGCCTCTGCCGGCCGCAAGGCTTGCTTTGGTTTGCCCAAAATGTAGTCTGGCCACTCGAGTGACCGCCTCGGTCCAAGATAACCAAAAGGTAAGGGTATGTAAAAAATGCAAGCAACAAATTTAAACCAAAGTTCAAAAGAAAAATACCTAGACCAAATCAGGCCGACTTTAGCAAAGGAGCTAAACAAGAAAAATATTTACCAGGTGCCAAGCTTAAAGAAAATTGTTTTAAACACTAGTTTTGGTAGACTAAACCCAAACGAAAAGTTGAGAGAACAGATCGCTGAAGGCTTGGCTAAAATAAGTGGTCAAAAGCCAATTTTTACGAAAGCTAAAAAAGCGATTGCTGGTTTCAAAATAAAAAAAGATCAGGTGGTTGGAGCAAAAGTGACCCTGCGTAGCAAGCGGATGTATTATTTTTTAGAAAAATTAATCTCAATTGTTCTACCCAGACTGCGTGATTTTCGTGGCGTGAGTGAGGCCGCCTTTGATAAGGGAGGTAACTACACTATTGGGTTTAGGGAAATTACTGTTTTTCCCGAGGTTGAGTATACACGGGAAGAGACGCCAATTGGCTTGGAAGTAACAATCCAAGTTAGAGCTAAAGATGTTGATGAAGCAAAAACTCTTTTAACTAAGTTTGGTATGCCCTTTACTAAAGCTAAGATGAAAAAAGAAGAAGTAAATATAAAACTATCTTAAGGCGGGTATTAAATGTATGGCTAAAACATCATTAATTGTTAAAGCGAAAAAAGAAGCAAAGTTTAAGGTCCGTCAAAAGAACCGCTGTCAACTTTGCGGACGTCCTCGTGCCTACATGCGGAAATTTGGTATGTGCCGGATTTGTTTCCGTGCTCTTGCCCATAAAGGGGAAATACCGGGTCTAATAAAGGCCAGTTGGTAAAAACAAAAAAACGATGGATCCAGTTGCTGATGCATTAACAATTATTAGAAACGGTTATCTAGCTAGAAAGCAAACGGTAAGTATTCCTTACTCCCGTTTAAAGGAAGCAATTGTCAAAAAAATTATCGATCTGGGATTTTTGGACTCGGTGGCGGTTAGCGAAAATGAAAGAAAGTTAGAAGTTTCGCTACGATATGAAGCTGGTGAGTCAGCTCTTCATAGTATCAAAACGGTCTCAAAACCTTCTTTGCGGGTTTATAAAGCATCTAAAAAAATACCGAAGGTTTTGAGTGGTAGAGGTGAAGTAATCCTTTCGACCTCCAAGGGGATACTGGCTGGGGCGGAGGCGAGAAAAGCAAAATTGGGCGGGGAAATTTTATTAAAAGTTTGGTAGTCGGAATTGCTATGAGTAAAATTGGCCGAAAACCTATTTTTCTACCAGAAGATGTTCGAATAGAAACTAACCACAAAATTGTGGTCAAAGGTCCTTTGGGTGAGCTTTTCGTGAAATTGCCTGGTGGGATCAAGGTAAAAATGGAAGATAAAAAGTTGCTTATTGTGCCGCGGGACGAGACTTCAGAAACAAAATCTTTTCACGGTCTGACCCGTAGTTTGATTGCCAACATGATTGAGGGGGTAACGAAGGGTTTTAAAAAAACCTTAGAACTTTCCGGGATTGGCTTTCGGGCTCACCTTTCTGGAGGGAAGTTGGTTTTAGCTGTTGGTTTTTCTCATCCAGTAGAAATTGAAGCACCGGAGGGTGTAAGTTTTGCGGTTACCGAAAATAAAATTACAGTCTCGGGAGTCGATAAAGAACTAGTTGGCCAAGTAACTGCCCAGATTAGAAACATTCGACCACCCGATCCCTATAAGGGGAAGGGAATACGATACGAAGGTGAAATAGTTCGTCTCAAACCTGGCAAGGCAGCCAAGGTTGGTACAGGGGTAGGAGCTTAAAGCATGGATATAAAGGCGCGGGAAAGAAGAAAACTTTCTATCAGAAAAAAGGCGGTTGGTACAAAAAACCGGCCCCGACTGAATGTGTTCCGTTCTAGCAAACATATCTATGCTGCGTTGGTAGATGATACAGCAGGCCGAACCATTATTTCGGTGAGGGAAACAGATCTAAAAAAAGCAGCAGCCACAAAGACAGATAAGGCTTTTTTGGTCGGTAGGTTGATTGGTGAAAAAGCCCTCAAAAAAGGATTTAAGAAAGTAGTCTTTGATAGAGCTGGTTATTTGTATCACGGACGCGTGAAAAAACTGGCTGAGGGGGCCCGGGAGGCCGGGTTGGATTTTTAAGGATTCTTATGGCGGAGTTTTTGGCGGAAAGAGAATTCGAAGAAAAAATTGTTCAAGTAAATAGAGTCTCCAAAAAGACCGCTGGAGGCAATAAAATCGGCTTTTCCGTTTTAGTGGTGGTTGGCGACAAAAATGGTCGGGTGGGAGTTGGTTTAGGTAAAGCTCCAGCAGTGCAAGACGCAATAAGGAAAGGTGTCTCTTACGCCAAAAAACACTTAATCTTGGTCCCGATGGTGGGAACTACAATTCCGCACGAGATTTATGTCAAAAGAGGCGCGGCAAAGGTTTTACTTAAGCCGGCTTCCAAAGGAACTGGTGTGATCGCTGGAGGTGCGGTAAGAGCGGTAGTGGAAGCAGCTGGAGTTAAAGACATTTTATCCAAAGTTTTAGGTACTTCTAACCAAGCCTCCAATGTCTATGCTTCTTTAGAAGCATTGAAAAAGCTGCAGGTAGTGGAGAAGCCAAGGGAAGCTTCTAAGTCGGTTGAGTCAGTCAAAGATATGAAAGAAAAAGAAATAAAGCCAGAAAAACAGATTGCTAAGCGAGTTGCTAAAGAAAAATTGGCGACGAAAAAAGCGGAGCCAAAAAAGGCGAAAACACTAGCAAAGAAAAAGAAATAAGTTAAAAAAGGAAGACGATTATGCAATTGCACAAGTTACCAAAATTGAAAACCCGTTCTAAAAAACGAGTCGGTCGAGGTGAATCCTCTGGTAAGGGGAAAACCAGCGGCCGAGGTGCTAAAGGGCAAAAAAAGCGTGAGACTGTTAAGGCAGGTTTCGAAGGTGGGCAATTGCCCCTTTACCGGCGCTTGCCCCAAAGACGAGGGGTTGGTAATCAGCCAAAAGTGAGATCTTTAACAATAACCACGGCAGAGTTGAATAAGTTACGTGGAGGATCTGTAGTCGACGAAAAAAACTTACGAATGGCTGGTTTAGTACCAAAAAGTACCAGAAAGATTAAAATAAAGGTTGTTGCCAACACCAAACTCGAGAAAGATTTAAAGGTAGCTTTGCCAGTTAGTAAGTCGGCGAAAAAATTAATCCTAGAGGCGGGAGGGAAAGTAACCGATGAAAACTCTGCTTAATATTTGGAATTCACCCGATCTTCGAAAAAAAGTTCTTTTCACCCTTTTTATAATTGTTACCTTTAGGATAGTTGCCCATATTCCAATTCCGGGTGTTGATGTTACGAGTTTGCGGAGCCTTTTTTCTCAAAGTCAGATCTTTCAACTTCTGGATCTTTTTTCCGGTGGCACCCTTTTCAATTTTTCGATCATGACTCTTGGTCTAAACCCCTATATAAACGCCTCAATTATCCTACAACTTTTAACCAATGTAGTACCCGCCCTTGAAGCACTTCAGAAAGAAGGAGAGTACGGTCGGCAAAAGATCAACCAGTATACCCGTTATCTAACCGTCCCTTTAGCTTTCCTTCAAGCTTGGGGGGTGGTGATTTTTTTCCGACGTAGTGGTGGCACCGCCCTTGCCGGTCTCTCCCCGCTAGAGATGTTGACTATTCTTGTAACAATGACGGCTGGGACTGTCATGCTGATGTGGCTCGGCGAGCTTATCACTGAATATGGGATCGGTAATGGGATTTCGATTTTAATTTTTGCCGGGATCTTGGGGAGATTACCGGTAACCTTAGGACAGACAGCCACCATTTTTTCTGCAGAGAACGCTACAAAAATTGCTTTAGGTTTGATCGGAGCAGTCTTGGTGATAGCAGCTGTGGCAGTGATCAACGAGGCCCACCGCCGAGTTTTGGTTCAATATGCCCGGCGGGTGCGAGGTGATCGAGCCTATGGTGGTGGTTCTACCCACCTACCAATTCGGATTAATCAGGCTGGAGTTATACCAATTATCTTTGCGGTTTCTATCATCTTACTACCGGGAATGCTAGCTACGTTCTTTGCTACCGCTCAGAATGAAACGATCAGAAACTTTGCTATCAGTGTCCGTGACCTCTTCAACAACATGACATTTTACTCAGCAGTATACTTTATTTTGGTGATTGCGTTTACTTATTTCTACACCGCCGTTACCTTTCAGCCTAATAAGATAGCAGAGGATCTCCGTAAATACGGTGGGTTTATCCCCGGAATTAGGCCCGGCCGGGCGACAAGTGAGTACCTCTCTTATATTATTAACAGGATCACTTTAGTTGGTGGGATATTTTTAGGTGCAATTGCTGTTCTTCCATTTATTTCTACAGGAGTTACTAATATCAGTACCCTAGCAATTGGTGGTACAGGGCTACTGATTGTTGTTTCGGTAGTTTTGGAAACAGCGAAACAAATGGAAAGCCAGTTAATAATGAGAAGCTATGAGGGATTTCTAAGATAAGACTTTTGATGAATATTTTAGTTTTTGGGGCCCAAGGCTCGGGAAAAAGTACTCACGCTAAATACATCGCAGAAAAACTAGATTTACCGTATATTTATACTGGCGATCTGTTTCGAGAGCTAGCAAAAGAAGACTCTGCGCTAGGCCGGCAAATAAAAGAAAGAGTAGCTAAAGGGTTGATGGTACCAAATCCTATCGCCATAAAAGCCTTTAGGCAATATCTTAGTAGGCTTGGTTTGTCGAGAGGAGTGGTCTTGGATGGTTATCCAAGAAATTTTGCTCAAGCCCTTTCTTTATCGGTTAAAATTGACTTGTTGATTTCTATCACTCTACCAGAGGAAATAGCGATGGAAAGACTGCTTAAAAGAAAAAGGCACGACGACAACCTCGCGTCGATTAAGACCCGCCTCGATCTCTATAAGAAAGAAACGGCGCCGCTTCTGGCGTTTTTTGAAGCCAAGGGAGCAAAGGTGATTCGGGTCGATAACAGCCCACCGATAAAAATAGTGCAAGAAAAAATCGATGATTTACTTAAAGACAGAGTCGGAAATAAACATAATGCATAGAGCTGGCCAAATTGCTGCAGAGGCTCTTGCTGAAACTGCCAAACACATCCGGCCGGACAGAAAGACTATCGATCTTGATGCGGTAGCCAAAAATGCGATCAGGCGCCTAGGTGCGGAAGGTTCTTTTACAAAGGTTAAAGGTTACCACTATAATACTTGTCTTACGCCGAATGATCAGGTAGTTCATGGGGTGCCGGGAGACTATGTCTTGCGGGAAGGCGACATATTAGGGGTTGATTTGGGGGCTTACTACAAAGGATTTCATTCTGACCTGG
>MHCO01000034.1:0-5018 GCA_001816645.1 Candidatus Woykebacteria bacterium GWB1_45_5 | reverse complement strand
GGTTGGTAGAAAAGCACTTAAAGAGGCGATCAGGGATATAAAAGTCGGTGGCCACATTGGTGATATTAGTAACCGAATCCAAACCGTAGTTGAGAGTGGTGGGTACTCAGTTGTGAAAGAGCTTGTCGGACATGGCGTTGGTCGTGATCTTCACGAAGACCCTCCCATACCAGGTAGAGGGAAAAAGGGCAGCGGTAAGGAGTTGAGAGAGGGAATGGTTTTGGCAGTAGAAGTGATTTATAATCTCGGCCAGCCCAATGTCCAACTTTTGGCGGATGGTTGGTCGATCGCCACTAGGGATGCCTCCATCTCTGGGTTATTTGAGCACACTGTGGCAGTAACTAAGGAAGGCCCGTTGGTGTTGACGCAGAAGCCTTAAAATGTTAAGATTCCTGCGCACAAAATCGCTTGGTAGACAATAAGTAATACAGGAAGATTATTTTTAACCTCCCTTAAGGCTGCCAATGGATCATTATAGCGCGATGTAATTTTCGCTGAACGCTTAAATTAGATCGTGCTAGCGCATGATGTAAATAGGATTTATGGACAAGGAAGTTTTTGAAGTTACTGGCAAGGTGGTTGAAAATTTACCAAATACAATGTTTCGGGTCGATATAGAGGGAGGCGAGGTGCCAGAACTCAAAGGTAGGCAACTGCTTTGCCACATTTCGGGAAAAATGAGGATGCATTATATAAAAATTTTGCCTGGCGACAGAGTGCGGATTCAGGTAACACCTTACGATCTGGAGAAAGGGCGGATAGTTTATCGCGAAAAAGGTTAAGGCTGGCTAGTTATGAAAGTTCAAGCTTCGATTAAAAAAAGGTGCTTAAAATGTCAGATAGTTAAGCGGCGTGGACGCTTGTATGTGATTTGCTCAAACCCGAGGCATAAGCAGCGACAAGGTTAAAAACCTTGTCTACTGCTTGCGACCACTGACGTGGACTAAAGCAGCGACAAGGATAACAGTAGTATTAAATTAAAAAATATGGCTAGAATTGCAGGAGTAGAATTACCAGAAAACCGAAAAATACTTTACGCCCTTCCTGTAATTTACGGGATAGGAGTTCCATTGGCCCAAAAAATTATTGAGTCGACCAAAATAGCCAGGGAGAAACGTGTCAAGGATCTTTCCGAGGAGGAAATTTCTAAAATCCAAAAAGAAGTGGAGAAGCACGCAGTAGAAGGAGATCTACGGCGGTCAGTTGCCCAAAACATCCGGAGATTAGAGGAAATTGGGTCTTATCGTGGTATCCGTCACCGGCGGGGTTTACCCGCCCGAGGACAGCGGACGCGAAGTAACGCACGGACTAAGCGAGGCAAGCGCCAAACAGTAGGAGCGATGCGCAAAGAATTGCGAGCGAAGGTTTACCAAAAAGAAGTAGGTGAGGAAAAGAAAGGCTAACATTTACTAGATTATGGCAAAGGCAAAAAAACAACCAGCTAAAGATTTATCGTTGGCCAAGATATATATTAACGCTACCTTTAACAACACATTGATAACAATAACTGATGCCAAAGGCGATACGATCGCCTGGGGTAGCAGCGGCTCGACTGGGTTTAAAGGAGCCCGTAAATCCACACCCTATGCGGCTACTACGGCAGCGGAGGTTGTGGCCAAAAAAGCGGTTTTAGCAGGAGCGCGTGATGTCGAGGTTTACATTAAAGGGCCGGGTTCTGGCCGAGACGCGGCGATAAAAGCTTTGCGAAACAGCGGCCTGCGCCTAAAAGCGATAGCCGACGTAACTCCGATACCGCACAACGGCCCAAGACCGAGGAAACGGAGGAGAGTCTAATGGGTAGATACACTGGACCAAAATTTAGACTAGATAGAAGAGAGGGAGTAAACCTTTTTCTGAAAGGGAAAAGGAGCTCTTCTCCAAAACATCCAATCGAGAAAAAAGGGGCCGTACCACCAGGGCAGCACGGTCAGAGACTGCTGCGCAGGAAACTTTCCGACTTTGGAAGGCAACTAAGGGAAAAACAAAAGGTCAAAAGAGCTTACGGGATACTTGAGCGGCAGTTTAGACGCTATTTTGAAAAAGCTTCCAAGGAAAAGGGTAATACTGGTGTGGCACTACTCCAAATCCTAGAGACGAGGCTGGACAATGTTGTTTATCGTTTGGGCTTTGCTCCGTCGCGATCAGCAGCCCGACAATTGGTTACTCACGGTCATGTTCAAGTCAATAACAAAAAAACCGACATTCCTTCGTTTAATGTTAAAGTTGGGGATTTAGTTTCTTTGTCGGAAAGATCACAAAAGTTGCCCCTCGTCACGGAGGCTCTCGAATTAAGAGGAGACTTACTTCCTTCCTGGCTTAACCGGGCAGGTTTGGTTGGTAGGGTTTCTCATCTGCCCGCAGCCGAAGATCTAGAGGCGATTGCAAACGAACAGTTGATTGTTGAGTATTATTCTCGTTAAAATAGCTATGCCTGCTGGCTCGCTTCAACCAAGGCGAGTAGGGCAGGTAACTTTATTAAGCCCGTCACTAGACGGGTTAAGGAGGTTTTATGATTGAGTTGGTAAAAGTAAGCGGGAGTGGTAATTCGCACGAAGGGGCAATTGTCGTGGAACCCCTTCCTCAGGGTTATGGTTTAACATTGGGGAATGCCTTGCGACGAGTACTTTTGTCATCTTTAGCGGGTGGGGCAATTACTCAGGCAAAAATTGAGGGTATTAAACATGAGTACAGTACTATAAAAGGGGTTAAAGAAGATGTGGTGGAAATCCTTTTAAATTTGAAGCGGGTCCGTTTGAAGATCGAAGGAGATAAAAGCGTTAAGCTAAAAATTGAGGCTAAGGGTCCTGGTGAGGTCAAGGCTGGAAGTATCGAAGCAGCGGCGGGTGTTGAAATAGTCAACCCCGATTTGCATATCGCCTCCTTAGCTGATTCTAAGACAAAGCTTGAAATGGAAATGACCGCCGAAAAAGGAGTAGGTTTCTTGCCGGTTGAATCCCGCCGCTCTTTTGGTATCGGTACGATACCTTTAGACGCAACTTTTTCCCCAGTTTTGAGGGTTAATTATAAAGTCGAGCCAACCCGGGTAGGGCAAATGACTAACTTTGATAAACTAACTATTTTTGTTGCCACCGATGGTACATTGACTCCAGCTGAAGCCGTGAAACAAGCATCTAAAAACCTTCAAGATTATTTTGGTGTTCTTGTCGAACAAAGGAAACGCCCGATTAAAGAAAAAGAAACCAGGCCCCCACCAAAGATTGATAAGAATGCTTTAGTGGAAGAGCTTGAGCTTTCCACCCGAATTACCAATGCTCTTCGGAATGCTGGTATTGATACCGTAGGTAAATTGTTAGAAACACCCAAAGAAGAACTAGTTAAACTAAAGAACATGGGGGCGAAATCGATTAGTGACATCGAAGAGCAATTGAAGGAAAAGGGTCTTACTTAATCTATGGTTCACCGTGTCTCCGCCAAGAAATTGTCCCGCGACAGTAAGCAGCGAAATGCTCTTTTGAAAAGCCTAGCTAAAGAGGTTGTTTTGCACGAGAAAATTATCACTACCCTTCCGCGAGCTAAGACGGTAAGGCCGTTTTTGGAAAAATTAGTCACAAGGGCAAAGGAAAACACTTTGGTCAGCCGACGTTATCTGGTGGCTAAGTTGGGGGAAGAACGGCCAGTACGGAAATTACTGGAGATTGTAGGCCCAGTCTTTAAAGAAAGGCTAGGTGGTTACACTAGAATTACCAAACTGCCACCCCGAGTGGGAGACAATGCTCCGATGGCTCTTTTAGAATTTGTGGAAAACGTTTCGGAACTGGCGGCAAAAAGAAAGATTGAGGAAAAGCCTTCTAAAAAAACAAAATTGGAAAAGAAAAGTGGTAAAAAACCTACAAAACCAAAGAGAAAAGAAAAAACCAAAAACTTAGAACCAGCGGCAAAAGAAAAGGAAGGTGGTAAGCCCGTTTCGGAAAAATCCAAAGCGAAAAAATAAATCGGCGCAAGGAAGATGATAAAAGTAGCGGAGAAAGCACAACCTAAAAAGGAAAGCGAAACAAAACAACCGGAACGGTCTTGGTACCTGATCGATGTTAAGGGCCAAATATTAGGTCGAATCGCCACTAAAATAGCCACTATTTTGATGGGCAAACATAAAGCTAGCTGGCAGCCCCATCAAGATCTAGGGGACATGGTGGTTGTTACTAACGCTGCTAAGGTAGCAGTTACCGGCCGTAAAGAAGAACAGAAGAAATATTACCGTTATTCTGGTTACCCTGGGGGATTAAAGACAGAAACCTTAAAATCTTTAAGAGGTAGAAAGCCGCAGGATATTATATATCATGCGGTTGAGGGGATGTTGCCTAGAAATAGATTGGGTAGAGCAATGATCAAGAAGCTGTTTGTTTATCCGGGGGAAAGCCATCCTCATGAAGCACAGAAACCAATCAAATTGGAGGATCAGAGAAATGCCTAGGAAAAAAGTTACAACCACAGAAGTACTGAATAAAACAGAAGTACAGAAAGAGACTGCAGCCGCAGAGATACAGAACGAGACAGAGGGACGAAAAGAGACGAAAACTGCCGGAAAGACCGCTGCAAAATCAGAGATTTTGATGGGGGTTGGCCGGCGAAAAACAGCCGTGGCCCGGGTTTGGTTAAAAAGAGAAAAAGGGCCAATCTTGGTTAATGACAAGCCAATCGAGGAATATTTTAGCGGTGGGGTAGCGGAAAAAATCTATGAGGAACCGCTGCGGGTAGTTAATAGAATTGGTCAGTTTTCGGGAACAATTAAGTTAGGGGGTGGCGGCCCTTCGGCTCAACTTGGAGCTGTGGTCCACGGCTTCGCCCGAGCATTGGCCTCGTACGACGCTTCTTTCCGAGAAATTTTGGCTAAAAAGAAGCTTCTCACTCGCGACCCTCGGATGAAAGAGCGCCGAAAATACGGCCACGCCGGTAAAGCCCGCAAGAAAAAGCAATCTCCAAAGAGATAGGAAAATCTAATAAGTTTTTGGAAAAGATTGGCCCCGAGTTAGCTACGGCTTCCTCGGGGCCAAGTGGTC
>MHCO01000033.1:15200-17626 GCA_001816645.1 Candidatus Woykebacteria bacterium GWB1_45_5 | reverse complement strand
CCCGCTACGTCCACGCCTCTGATAAATTCGCCCAAGAATCCCACCGCAAATTCCACCCCTTGGCAGAAGCGGATGATTGATTTCAACTGCTATAATCGCAAGATTACATCTTGCGGTTAGCAAGATCTAATCGCAAGATTACATCTCGACGTAGGAGTGATAGCGACGCAGAAAGCTTCGCTTTCTATTGTTTCTCTAGCGAGATATAATCGTCTTCGATCGGATCTCGACGATTGTTTCTCTTCGAGATATAATCGAATATCTGCCGGTCTAAGGTGTGCAAAGGAGAGTGGTTCCCTATGTCCAATCAAACTGCTCCCCCGACGGAAGTCAAGAGGGTTAAGAAGGGAGTGAGGCCCTTACGGCTGCGACTTGATAGATCCTTGTTCGCCCCTAAGATATCTTCAATTGGTTTGGAGATGGTTAGGGTTAACGGCCGAATTGGAGAGGGCCGTGGAGGGGCTCTGTGTTGCGCTGACTGCCACACGCAGCTGGTAGAGGCGACTGACGAATACTGGGCGGGTGCAGACCGGCTAGAATGCCCACTCTGCCCTTCTTTCATCATTTTGGAGAGGAAAGGCTGAGGGGGAGCGTAAACGCTTGGCCAAGCCTAATTCGAAGGTTGTTAGCCCCCACAGAGATCAGAGTCTCTGGGGGGCTAAATTATGCAGGAGCTCGCCTTGGAAGCGGCTGTTACACAAGGTTTTTCGAGTCGAAGGAGTCCACGTACTTCAACTTTGACCCCGAGCTGCGCCGTAAAAGGACTGCTGCAAGAGGCTTTCCCTCCATTAGGGCTTTTGCCATCACCTGGCCGCATCGTTCTCTCGCTACCTCGTCACTGTTAGTGCTGTACGCATCGACGAAAGTCCCGTCGCGTAAAACAACGACTATGAATAGTTTGAGCTGTTTGACACTACGAACGCGGAAATGGCTCAGTATCTCGTTGACAAACTGCTCACTGAAAGCAGCAGTTACTTTCATAATTCAGCCTCTCCTTTCTTTGGCGAGAAATTATACTGCGTAAAGCCTATAAAGTCAAAGCTAGGTGTTAATTTAGATCGGGTTCTAGTAACGCGCAAAGCCCCGATATTATCAGGGCTTTGCTCACATTTTAATTTCCGATATTGGTTTAGGCTACCTCTTCGAAACGAACCTTAAAGACCTTTTCAACTAGTTTCAAGCCGAGACCAATTACTACCAACAGAATTGGCCAACTTGGTAGGCCGTTACCACCAGTTACTGGCAAACCTGCTTGGGCTGCTAAGACTCGTGGTTGTGGAAGGACCCCTGGCGGCCCGACCGGGCCTGGACCAGGACCTTCTGGCTCTTCTTCCTCTGGCAGCGGTAAGCCGATTTGGTTTCTGTTTAGATCATTCTTTATTTTTATGTTGAAGCTAATATCACCACTTCTTACTGCCCCATCACCAGTATTTTCATCAGCACTGTTTCCACCGGTGTTTAAATCGGCACCGACGTTATTATCGACATTAGCGTCATTTTTTACAGTCAAGCTAACCTTGTTGCTTACACTAACCGTCGAATTGTTGCTGCTACCAGCCCCTGTTTTATTGTTGCTGGCCGAAAAATTGCAGCTGCCGTTGCAATTTACGTTAAGAACCGAATCGAAAATTCCATTTTCGTTGCCGAGGTTTTCAACGGTGATAGAACCGTTTATATTGCCAGAAGATACTGTTCCGTTGCCAGTATTTTGGCTGGCGGAATTACTACCGGTATTAGCGGAGACGGAAATGTTGTTAGTAATTGTCGCGTTGTTGGTAGAGTTAATAGTGGTGTTATTTTGGATTGATACCGAAGCGTTGTTGGTTGAGTCAGCACCGGTGTGAGAGTTTGAAGCATCAGCAGCCAAAGCTGCACCAGCCAAGAACAATCCAGCAAGGCAGGAGGCGGCAGAAACACCTACTTTTGTCCAGATGTCTTTCATATTCACCTCCTTATCTTATTGCCCTCCGAATTATCGAAACTAGCGAACCAATAAAAATTGGAATTAAAAGATATACTAACTTGAAACCGTCAAATAATCCAGGATCGGTACTGAACCGGGCAATGGAAAGATTACCCGGTCCCCCGTCATCCGTGCCCAAGACAATGGCTTGGCCGTTGCTTTGGTCAGAACTAGTGCCTACTGTTCCTTGGGAAGAAGCTAGTCCCTGTGTTGCCTGGCCAAAAGAAACCGTTGAACCACTGGGCGAATTAGATACGCTTGTCGGTGATATCGCTACTGATTCGTTGGTACCAACAGCTACAGCTTGGTCTGACGGTGAGCCTTGGCGGATATCACCAAAGAAACCGCCAAATATATTGACGATGGTCAAAACAAACCGACCACCGATGAAGTTATTGTTGAGCAGATTGACAATGTTTGCCGCAACATTAACATCGCCCGTTTGGATTGCTCCACTGCCAGT
>MHCO01000033.1:10788-15170 GCA_001816645.1 Candidatus Woykebacteria bacterium GWB1_45_5 | reverse complement strand
AGCATCGATCATTACATTGTTTGTTAGATTGGCAGTGTTGTTTACAGAAATATCGGTGTCGTTGGCAACAGTGGCGGAGGCATTGTTGGTGCTATCAGCGCCAGTATTTTGGTTGTTGGCCGAGATGCTGCCGTCTGGATTGATTGTAAAAGTGAGGAACGGTGAGTAAACGCCGCTGCTAGCGTCACCGCCAAATAACTGACCAGACCAAGTACCGAGATTATTAACCAAAACCAGCCAAATCGTCCCACCGCCGCTGCCGATCGTATTGGTATTGGCGATATTAGTTACTTTCAAATTGGCATCAACATCGCCGGTGGTGATTGAGCCGCTACCGGTGTTTTTGCTGGCGTCGTTATTTCCGGTCGTCGCATCAAGACTAATATTGTTCAAAACCTGTGCTGAATTGGTAAGGTCGATATCAGTATTGTTTGTAAGAGTGTTGGAAGCATTATTACTTGAATCAGCGCCGGTGGTGTTGTTGCTTGCATCTACTGAACCAAGATAGGGGTTTATCCCGTTGCCTTCTAGGCCTTGCAAAACGATATCGCCAGAAAGATTACCAAAGATGTTAACTATGCCAAGAAGCAACTCCCCTGGGCCAAGAAAAGTATTATTCAATAAGTTTATTAGGTTGAAAACAACGTTGGCATTGCCAGTCGTGATCGAGCCGTCGCCCGTATTCATATCAGCGTTGTTATTCCCGGTGTTAGCATCGATTTGATAGTTATTAATGACATTACCAAGATTATCAATCAAAATCGTGTTGGTATTGTTTAAATCGCTGGAGGCATTGTTGGTGGAATCAGCACCGGTTGTATCGTTGGAAGAGCTTACTCCCCCGCCAACGGTGGTTGTTGGAATAGCATTGTAATCGAGAACAATATCGCCGGTGTAATCATCATAAACATTGAAAACATCAACGCCAACATTGACGTCATTAGCGGTGTTGATGGCGGTTAAAACAACCTCAGAATCCCCAGTAGTGATGATACCGTTACCGGTGTTTTTACTGGCCGAGTTATCGCCACTGTTCGCATCGAAATCAACAAGGTTATTAAAATCAGCGTTATTGTCAATGCCAAGGGAGTTACTGTTGTTAACATTAGTTGAGGCGTCATTGTCTGAGCCGGAGCCGGTGCTCGAATTTGACGAATTCAAACCACCGAGGTTAATTACCTCGCATTCCGTCGAACACTCCAAACCGCCCAGAGAAACGGAGTTTGCACTGGTTTGCAAACTGCCATTAATTCCAGCGTTACCGCTCGTAACTGTTCCATCGCCGGTATTTTCATCTGAAGAGTTGTCTCCGGAGAGTGAGTCAACTGAAACGACATTGTCAACGTCAGCATCATTATTAATTGTAGTGTCAGAATTGTTATCAATACTTGTATCTGCATTGTTAGTAGAGTCAGAGCCGGTATTTGAATTGGAAGAGCTAGGATCGCCAACACTATTGTCACCATCATGGTGATGGTGGGAATCAGAATCATCGTTCGTCCCAGAATTGGTTGGGTTTGCTAATTGCTCTTCCTGGCCGGGAAGTGTAGGTGTATCAGGTGTTCCTGGTAAAGTTGGAGTTGATGGCAGTTCCGGCGTGCCCGGTAGTTCAGGTAAAGCGTAAACAGTTGTCACAGCAAAACTAAGCGGATAAACCACTAATATTAAAGCTGTTAAGACACTTAAGATTTTTCGTTTAGTTTTCAATTTAATTCTCCGTATCTATATTCGGCAAAGGACATTTTTTAAAAGTTATTAAAGAATATCCTTTTCCTTTCTTGGGTTCCCCGCCCCGATTAAATCGGGGCTAGGGATTCCCAAGAAAATTCCTTAGTCTAGTGAGTTGGAATTCACCTCGGTTGAGATTTGGACCTCAACATCAGTGGCTCCGGCATCAACTTCACCATCACCGGTGTTTTTGTCAGAGCTGTTATCACCGGACTCTGCGTCAACGTCTCCGTCGTTGTCTACATCAGAATCGTTTTTCTGGGTGACATCGACATCGTTGTCGACTTCCACTTCGGCCTCATTGTCGGAGTCATAGCCAGTGGTTTCATTGCTGGCTTCAAAGTCTTCTTCTACACCAGCGTCAACAGTTGCGCTATTTGAATTGCCTGAAGTTTCGATGACTACATCGACTTCAGCATCACCAGTGTCGACACTACCATCACCGGTGTTCTTGTCCGCGCTGTTGTCACCAGTTTCAGCGTCGATCCAGATGTGGTTATCCACATCTAGGTCATTGTCTTGTAGAATCTCGACATCATTGTCAATTTCTACTTCGGCTTCATTTTTACTTTCCGCTCCAGTTTCTGAGTTGGAAGCAGAAAGACTACTGCCGCCTAGACCATCAATCTCCAGCTCGTTTGCGTTGAGATCGGTTTCAATCATCACCTCAACGTCGGCATCGCCGGTGTCAACACTTCCATCACCAGTGTTCTTGTCGGCAGAGTTGTCACCGGTTTCAGCGTCGATGTGAATTTTGTTATCCACATCGGCGTCATTTTTCTGGGTGACATCGACATCATTCTCGACTTCCACCTCGGCTTCGTTGTCAGAATCATAGCCGGTGGTTGCATTTGAAGCGGATAAATCGCCACCGCCGTTCCCACTCATCGAAAGCGAGTTAGAATTTCCAGATGTCGAGACGCTTACTGCTGCCTTAGCATCACCAGTTTTGACACTTCCATCACCAGTGTTCTTGTCGGCAGAGTTGTTCCCTGTGTCGGAGTCGATGTGGATGTGGTTATCAACATCGAGATCGTTGTCTTGAAGAATATTAACGTCGTTTTTGATCTCTACACTAGCGTCGTTGTCGGAGTCTGCACCAGTGGTGTCGTTAGAAGCGGTTGCTGCCATAGCAGGAGCTAGGGCGAAAGCCACAGAAGCTGCTCCGCTAAGCACAGCATAAACTAATTTCTTTTTATCCATGTATTATTGTTTTCACCTCCTTTCAGGTTTGTGTTTTTCTTTATTGATATGTAGTTTTCGCTTACTTCTCACAAAACTACTTTCTTTTTTCTTCGGAGGCAGCTCGCAGGAGAGAGCGAGCAGTTAAAAGAACCCTAGTCTGATAGGAAAAACTCTATTGTCTATTCCTATTCTATATTGAAAGATCTATTCGTGTCAATACTGTTCTTTATTTTAGCTAGATCTAGGTTGCAATGTCAACCGTCAACCAAGCGATTTTATTGTTGTAATAATTATTTTGTTTATTTTAGGAGTACTGTTTGGTCTAATTAGGAGGCGTTTATTTTTCCGCAAGCCTAAAAATATTTAGTCCGCTAGTGTGAGTTGGTGAAATTACAGCTGCTTGACTGTATATCTGCTAGTAGTTTATTTAAGGGTTCTACCGGAAGGTTATTTCTAAGGTTTCTTTATCCTTGCCGATCTCCCCTACCTCAATGGTGAATTTCTTATCGCTTGGCGCGACGACAAAAGCGATATTGCTTTTCTTAGTCGCTTGCGGGCGGATTTCGACTGTTCCTTGATGGACGCTAGGGGCAAATTTTTGACCATCACTTCTGACAAAGCGGAATAAATCAACAGGAAAAGCATACAGAGCGACTTTATAAGGATTTTCAATTTCCATATTTATAATAAGGAAAGCCTTACCCTTGATTGGTCGGGCTACTTTACCTTGGACTAAGATTGAGCTGCCAATTTGAGCATTGGTAACGGTGAGTTCGAGGTTGCCGTCAGTTGCTTTTCGTTCTTTTGTCCGGGCAGTTACAGTATAAGTTTGGTTGATTTTGACGGTTGGGCCTTGTTCGACTCCGCTTACTTTACCCTGTCGGTAATTAATGAAAAGAAAACCAAGGATGACGACGGCCATAACAACTGCACCGGCTATTAGAAGATTCCGTCTGTTTTTGAACCAAGACCTCGGATTAGTGATGTTTAAATTTCTTTGCCTAAAGTCGTTAATCATAAAAGTGAACCGTATTATCCCCGAAAATTATAGGTTTGTCAAGCCCTGTACAGTACTTATCTCGAGTTGAGTCTACGTCTTCACCTGCGAGGTTGAACCAAAGTGCCTGACACTGAAACCTAACTTTTATAATTGAAAACAAAAAGGGAGTACCTTACAGCTTGTAAGATACTCCGTGAGGTAGAAATCAAGACTATAGGTTTTTAGAGTAGATTAAGGTGGTTGTTTGTCAATATTTGGTAAAGGTTAAGTACTTATCGTCAATTCGCTATTTACAATGGAAACTTTAACTTGCGAGCCGCGTTTTATTTCCCCAGCAAGAATCTTCTCCGCTATTTTCTCCTCAAGATTATCAGCGATGTAGCGGCGAAGGGGTCTACCGCCGTAGGTAGGGTCATAACCGGCAGTGGCGATAAAGGACAAAACAGAAGGATCAATGGTCAAAGCGACA
>MHCO01000033.1:4353-10758 GCA_001816645.1 Candidatus Woykebacteria bacterium GWB1_45_5 | reverse complement strand
TTAACCATCAAAGCAACAACTTGTTCTACTTCTTGCGGCGAAAGGGGTTTGTAAACAACAATATCATCAAAGCGGTTTAAAAATTCCGGTTTGAAAGTTGCTTCTCGTTGCAGTTTTTCCAGTAGGGCTTTTTTTAGATTTTCCAACGGTATATTTTGTTGGATCGCCTCACGGATAAATTCCGCGCCGGCATTGGAAGTGGCAATGATTATGGTGTTGGTAAAAACAATTTTTCTACCGGTTGCATCTTCGGCCACTCCTTCATCAAAAATTGGTAAAAAGACTTCTTGGATCTTTGGGTGCGCCTTTTCGATTTCATCAAGTAAAATCAAAGAATAGGGATTTTGCCGTACCTTTTCCGTAAAATCGCCGCCTTCTTCCCACTCCCCTGTTCCCGGTGGTGCACCGATGAGGCGATTTAGCGATGAGGCATCTTGAAACTCACTCATATCGACACGAGTTATCGATTCTTCATTACCAAAATAAAAGGCGGCTAGTGCCTTGGCTGTCTCCGTCTTCCCCACCCCGGTGGGTCCTAAAAATAGAAAGCTACCAATCGGTCGTTTGGTTTCCCTTTCAATTGTTCGGGCGCGGCGAAGCGCATTGGAAACAGCGACAATTGCTTCATTTTGGTCAACGATCCGCTGGTGCAGTATTTTTTCTAAACCAAGCAGTTTTTGCGCTTCTTTGCCGGTTGCCTCTTTAATCGGAATCTTAGTTTTTTGACTGATTAGTTCTTCGATGTCGCCTGATTCCAGAAGGGTTTTATTTTTAATCGAGGTAGCAGCGGCTGCTTCGTCTAAAAGATCAATTGCCTTCCCGGGTAAGACACGATCGACTAAGTACCTTTCCGAAAGCTCAATTGTTTTTTGGATCGCTTTGTAAGTAACAACGATCCGGCTTTTCGCTTCGATTCGTCCAGCCGCTTCCTCCAAAATCCGGATAGCTTCCCCTTCCGGCGGCTCAGCCAGATCGATTACTTCAAAAGCAGCCGCAAAAGTGCCTTGGGTTTCGATGTAGCGACGATAGGCCTCCCGCGTGGTGGTGGCAATTACCTGGAGCCTGCCCGAACCAAGCGCATTAAGAAAATGGCCAGTGACGTTGACGCCAGTGCCACGGCTGCCGGCAAGGTTTTCAATTTCCGGGGCAAAAAGGACCACATTGCTAGCGTGGGTTATTTCGGTCAGTAAATTTTGGATTCGCTCTTCTAGCTCCCCGGCCGCGGCGCCGGCCGTAAGGGCGGTGACATCTAGTTCCAAGAATCTTTTGTATTTTAAAGCTGGTGGCAAGAGCCCCTGGATAGATTTTTCGGCTAGTCCGTAGACAATCGTCGTTTTACCGATTCCGGGCGGCCCGATCAATATAACGTTTCTTTTTTCACTGCGGGCAAGAATCTCTTCGACTTGTTCGATTTCTTTGTTCCGGCCAACTAAATAAGCAGAAAGCTTACCTTTCTGCATTTGCTTCGTGATGTCAAAGGTGTATTGCTCGGTACGAAGAGTCCAGCCGCCGGTCCAAAATTCGCTGATCCCTTGTCCAAAGGTTTCCGGTGGTTTTTCCCAAAAGGGACGGGAATCTTTTACAAAGACTGCCCGGGCCCAAAAGACAATGTTGAGTAGATCAGCATCTTTGATCTCTTTTTCAAAAAGGAGTTTTTGCAGCGATGGCGATTTGCTTATTAAGGCAAGTAAAATATCAAATGTGTCGATAAAGTTTCTCCCTTCTTTTTCCGCCCAACTTTTGGTTAAAGAAGCAATTTCGCTAAAATTAATTTGCAGGGCTTTGGTTTGTTGATCGGCTACTAATCTATTTAGATCCTTTTGGCTAATATTGCAGCGGCTAAGAACGAATAATACTTCTTTGCTGGCTAAAAGGCTCCAGAAAACTTCACCAAAAAAGCGGTAAGAAGGGATTTTTAAAAGCAGCTGGGCGGTTTCGAAACTAAAAGAATCAGCCGGGTTTGCGACTTCCTTAAGCAGAGTTGGTTTTTCTTTAATCACCTTGGCGTGGTAATAAATTTCAAAGATTGAGAAAACAATTACGATACTGATTGCCAGATAAAGAGGTTTGGTTGCACCGCTAGTTCCGAGAATTAAGAGTAGAGTCAGCAGTACCGTGGCTGAGAGGGCCCGGATGGTTTTAAACAAAACCGAAGAATATAGATTGGCAAAAGCGGCTGCACCAAATATTTTTGAACTGTTAGGCAAAAATTGCTCCATATAAAGAAATTAAAACTATAGCCGGAAGGGCAAACCAACCGAAGAAAATTACAAGCTCAAGAGCTAAAAGAACGCCGAAAAGGAAAAGGTCAAAGAAAATCAGAATGGTTTTAAAGACTACTCCGACGACAATCGCCGTGCGGACTAAACCCTCACGATATTCGTTCTTCCAAGGCTGGAAGAAAGTGGTAAAAAGTTCTTTGAAGGAAAAAAGATGGGCAAAAGCCGCAAAAATAAAGCGTAGAATTTTAAGTAGCGTCAACGGCGCTTCCAGAAACCACCAATGAAAGAATACAAATGGCAGTTTCGCCAAATAAATAGAAACGGCAGGTTTTTCCATCGTTAGTTCTAGTTTAGCAGATTTTGAGTGGCGGGATCTAGTAGCCTGTGTTTTGCGAGAACTTTTGTTTCCTTTACGCCTTCGAGGTGTGGACCTAAATTCCCACTAAGAAGAGTTGGGCTGGTGGCGAAAGATTCGCTCACCAGCCTTGTTTCTGCGGGCAAGTGTAGTAGCGGACTTTCCTATCCTACAAAAACGATGGTGTAGTAATGCGTGCCGCCGTTGCCTTCAGCGTATCCTACCCCTATCCGTGTGTAGTTGGGGTTGAGAATGTTGTCCCGGTGAGGAGGACTGGCCATCAAACCCTCGAGCGTGACAGCAACTGTTTCACCAAGGGGATAGTTATCGAGGGCTAAGTTCTCACCGGCCCACGCATAAGGGATGCGCCACTGATCGAGCAGAGTAAAAGCGCTTTCACCTTCTGGGCTGGTGTGCTCGAGGTACCCGTTGGTGGCCATGTCTTTTGAGCGAATCCTGGCGATAGCCACTAGATCTGCGTCCACTACCAGGGGCGGCAGACCAGCGGCGGTCCGCCCTGCGTTAAGCCGTGCGGTCAGCCCCGCTTCTAGCGGTGCTAAAGTTACCCCGTCTAATGTTACTGATGGTACCGAAGCTTGCGGTGTGGGTGTCGGCAATACGGAGACCTCTACCCCGCTTCTGGCTTGGTTTCTTGGTTCTTCACCCGTTAGTCTATCAATGACGATAGCCAAGGTCAGTGAGACACTGAGAATGACTATTAGAGCAAGAACAAGATCTCTTCCCCACTTCCTTGTGTTGGGCATTTTCTCCATTCCTCCACGGGATGGTTTATTTATATGCGATTATACACCAGAGGGCAAATCGGGGAAGTTAATTTAGCCTCTAAGGTCTGGTCTTGACGCACGGGCTTTTATTGCCTCAGAAATTTTGGAATAAAAGCGCCGGTTTTGTGTTTGTAGTCGAGGTATTCTTTACCAAATTGTTTTATCAGTCCCCCTTCTTGAATTACCAATCCATGGTACCAGAAGATTAAGGCTGAAGCTGGGGTGACGAAAAAAACGGCGGAGAATGAATTCAAAAAAGCGGCTATTCCTAAAATTAAAAAAGGATAAGAAAGATTCATTGGGTGGCGGATATATTTGTAAGGGCCGGTTGTTACTAGATTGACTGGTGAGGCTTGCCATGGATTTGGGCTGCCGCCACCGCGGAGAATCAAATAATAAACACCCAGATAATAAAGAGGAAGGAAGGCCGCCCACAAGATCAGACCAAAAACCAAATTTGCTGGTTCGATAAACGGGCTTGGAAAGTTAAGAACCCGATCCACCCATAGACCTACTTTAAATGCTAAATAGATGGCAAGAAGTAATATTGGAGCGGCCCAAACTAAAGAAAAAATTATTTGACTTGTCGGTTGTCTTCTCATAAGTTTGGGCTTAAAGGCCTGTCCTTCAACTTCGATTTCCGAAAGTTAGGTTCGAAGGTCCGACCTTGGAACTTAACTTTGGACTAATTCATCGTAAAGCCGGAGATGGTCGCGGAGGAGCCGAGTGATTAAAAACTTTTCCCTGACGCGCGCTTTCCCCACCCGCCCCATTTTTTCTGCAATTTTTGGATTTTTTAATAAATAAATTATTTTTTCTGCGGCTTGGGTAGCAGTTGTTACCAAAAAACCAGTCTCGCCATCGGCAATTTGCTCAACAATTCCTCCCGCCTTTCCACCGATTACTGGTTTTCCCTTCCACATTGCCTCTGAGACAGTTAGTCCGAAGCCTTCGCGGGTAGACTTCTGCAAAATAACCCTGCTAGCAACTTGAAAGCCATTAACCTCTCTGTATCCTACCCCATCCTGGTTGCTGAGGATAAAAATATTCGGATCTCCTTTGGCGTATTTTTTTAAATCACCAACGATGTTGTAAGCCTCAGGGTCGTCAGAGGCGAAAGAGCCGATCAAAGCGAGTTGGATGTTTGGAAATTCTTTTTTAGCGACTCGGTAAGCATCGATCACCCCCCAAGGATCTTTCCAGGGATCAAAGCGAGAAACTTGAGTAATTAGTGGTCGTTGTGGATCTAACCCAAAGCGTTCAATCACCTTTTCTGCTTTTATTTTGCTTATAGCCTTGTTTTTTCGGTTTAAGGGGTCTATGGCCTCTGTGAACACAACTGCCTTTTTAAAGTCAAGTCCCGGGCCGAGATATTTTCGCATTGTAAAAATATAACGATCGTACTTTTGGGCGAATGTTGAAAGGAAGTGCCAAACAAAGACGTTGGGGTGTGAGGTATCGATATGACAGCGCCAGGCGCTTGGGTGGAGGTTTGGGTGATACTCTATCACTGCGGCGACTTGAGGATCATGAATAATCCAGATGTCAGCGGTTATGGCAGCAAAATCTGCAGCGACTTCTTGGTTGACTTTCAGGTAAAACTCCCTTTGAGCATCAGACAAATCGCCTTTTTTACCTTGGAGGAAATTATGGATCTGTTTGGTGATCTCAAAGAATTTTTTCGGGGCACTAATAGTGTACCAATCAGCGTTTATTCCAACACCTTTTAAAAGCGGGACAAGGCTCAAAAGAATCTCGGCTACTCCCCCACCGGTTGAGGTAGTATTGAGATGGACTACCTTTATGCCAGCCAAATCTTTGGCCAGTTTTTCAATTTCCGCATAATCTTCCGCAGAAATTAAATCTTTATAAGCAGCCAATTTGATTTGTTTTAACTTTACTTCCTCAATCATTTTTTGTAGCTACCAAAGTCGCTTTTCTTCCTTTTTCCTTTTTGCTTTGTAACCCTTCCTTTAAACCAACTTGGCGTCCGGTAACCAGGTCCCTTTCCGCGTTTTTTCATTCTACGACTATTTTACCCTTGATTTAGTGAGAAGTTAAGCAACTATTTGGAGGACTGGAGTTTATCAAGGTGTTTTTTGATGTAAGCTTCATAGCCGATATCTTTGGGGTGGTAATATTTTCTGCCTTTTAATTTATCTGGTAGGAATTGTTGTTTTGCGAAACCAGCGGGAAAATCGTGGGCGTATTTGTAGTTGCGGCCGTAACCTACTTCTCCCATCAGTTTTGTCACTGGATTTCGAAGATGCAGTGGGACTGGCTCATTTAAAGTTTTCCTGACATCCTCCCTGGCATTTTTTAAAGCGATATAT
This sequence comes from Candidatus Woykebacteria bacterium GWB1_45_5, assembly GCA_001816645.1. GTDB lineage: Bacteria > Patescibacteriota > Microgenomatia > Woykebacterales > RBG-16-39-9b > GWB1-45-5. Next base: position 5,063 of record MHCO01000033.1, on the reverse strand, counting down.
GATGCGTTGGATTTTGGTGTTGAGGCAAGATAAGTAGCAGCATGGGCAAGATTCAAAGCGGCTTCGGGTAAGCCAACAAATTGTAGGGCTTGGGCAGCAGCGACAGCAACTTGTAGGGCCTTGGGATCAGCATTACCAACGTCTTCGCTAGCAAGGATTATCATCCGCCGGGCGATAAACTCCGGATCATCCCCTGCCTCCAACATTCTTGCCAACCAATAAACTGCAGCATCCGGATCAGAGCCGCGGAGCGATTTTATAAAAGCGGAGATAGTGTTGTAATGCTCCTCGCCAGTTTTATCGTATAAGAGTTTTCGAGATTGTAAAGCCTGGGCCATTTTTTCTTGATTAACTACTCGCTTACCGTCGGTGGTCCGAGTTAGATTGGTCGCGATCTCCAAAGCATTCAAAACCACCCGAGCATCGCCGTTGGCTGCTTCCAAAAGTAACTTTTTGGCTTCGCTAGTTAATTGGGCGTTGTACTTTCCTAGCCCACGGTCTTTGTCTTTTAGAGCAAGGTCGATAATTTCTTTGATGTCATCTTCTCCCAGTCGATTTAGGATTAAAACCTTGCTGCGGGAAAGAAGGGGCCCAATTACTTCGAAGGAAGGGTTTTCAGTGGTTGCACCTATTAAAATTATTGTTCCATCTTCAACAGATGGCAAAAGAAGAGCTTGTTGAGATTTGTTCCAACGGTGAATCTCATCAAT
>MHCO01000033.1:1386-4337 GCA_001816645.1 Candidatus Woykebacteria bacterium GWB1_45_5 | reverse complement strand
CTTGGCTAGAGTGGTTTTGCCACTGCCTGGTGGTCCCCAAAGTATTAAACTGGGAATTTGATCGGCTTTCAAAAGGGTCGAAACTAGTTTCCCTCGACCGACCAAGTGTTTCTGGCCAACGAACTCTGTTAAATTGGCTGGTCGTAGCCGATCAGCCAGCGGTCGAAAGGTTTGGTTCATAGGCAAAGCCAATCTTATCGGGAATTTACGCGGGGGTCAACCCCACTTCGCTAAGGCTTCGTGGGGCAGGCACCACTTGCCCTAAAGCTGAGGTTAGATAATCTCGAGATACTCGTCTTTCAAAAAATGGCAGGTTTCGTCGAAGACAAAGGTAGTGATTGAGCCCATGGAGACGTTGTAGGTTTTCAGTAAATTCAAAGGCTTGCCTTCCAAGGTAAGTCTCAGTGCTAGTATCGGGTATTCGTGGGAGACGCAGATAATTTCTTCGTCCTTGTGTTTGGCACAAAGAGTGAGGGTAAGATTTTTTATTCGGGCGGCTAGTTTATTTAAACTTTCGATCACCTTATCGGTGGCAGGATCATTGAGGAAGGATTCATAGTATTCGTTAGTAAAAAGTTCTTCCAGTCTAAAGGCTTGCCAACTGGTAGATTCAATCTCAATTAGATCATAAACATGGATGATTTTTGCCCCTGGTAGCTGCTCGCCGATGATATTTGCTGTTTCAAAGGTACGTTCTAGAGGTGAAGTGTAGATATAGTTTATAGGTTTACCTTTGAAAAACTCACCAACTTTTCTCGCCTTTTCTTTACCATCACTGCCCAAATGATAACCAGGGATTCTGCCTGGTACCAGTCTTTCTGGGTTTTCGTAGGGCGCGTGACGGACATAATAGACGGTAGTACTCATCGCCAACCTTTCCAAAAGTAAGATAAGCCCCAAACTAAAAGTAGAAGTCCGATAAGAACTGAAAAGTTAATTTTTAAAATACCAAGGCCGTTAAGGACCAAGGCGATGCCAAAGACAATTAGGATTATTGGCATGGTTCCTGGGCCTTCGTGGCGAAAAAACATCATTTTAATAAATTTAAACTAAAACGTGCTAGTTAGCAAGCGTTTAATTGTTCTTTATGATTTCTAAACAGTGCCGGTAGCTTTCTTCGATCACATTTTCTGACTTTTCGGGAGTAAAATCGTAGGGTGCCAAAGCTAGACCAGCTCTTGGTTCAATCGGGATAATTTTCACACTTGGGTACAAACCTTTTATTAGTTCGATTTCGTAACGAGTTGTTTGGTATTGGGCAATATCACGAGCATCGAGAATGGCTTCGATAAAATTTTTCGGTGGTCGCTTAGTTTCACCAGCGTAGCCGGCGTTGACAGCATATATTACCCCACAGCCTTCCTTGGCTAGTTCAAAAAGTGGTAGGTTGTCAGTCACGCCGCCATCAATAAAAATATCCTCACCAATTTTAACCGGCGGAAAAATACCCGGGGTGGCCCCCGAGGCCATTAAGACCGGGATAATTGGACCAGATCGAAACCAGGTGTCTTGCCCAGTTTCGACATTTGTTGCTCCGATCAAAAGTGGTACCTTTAAGTCTTCAAATCGCTTAAACGGCAGTCTCTTTTCCAGAAAAAGGCGGATTTTGGAAGAGTCACCAAGGCTTTTAATATTAAAACCGCTGGTAACGAATTTCCAAACTACTTGGGTAGTAGAAAGGCCGATGAAAGCTCTATTTACGTAAGAAAAAATGATTTTTAAATCAGTGAAAGAATTAAAGGTAACCGGGTCAAAGGCATGAAAGGCAGCAACAAAAGCACCGGCCGAGACGCCAGCTATGTGATTGGGAGCAATTTTCTTCTCCAAAAAAGCCCGCAAAACCCCAATATGAACTGCTCCCCTATTTCCCCCACCAGAATAAGAAACGCCGACTTTTTCTTTTTTAAAATTAGCGGAATCGATTTCTTTGATCTTCACTTATGGATTGTTTTCCTTGGGTGTGTTTTCAATGGGTCTGGTGCAGGAGCATTGTACCAGCCGGTCGCAATCGTGGAACTGCTGCCATAATTGCTGGTTGGGTGGGAGGAATCAACCGAAGAATTGGCAGTTGAGTAAAGATTGACGCTGATTGTTCCCAAAGTGGGCCTTTTCGCTAGTAGAGAAATCCGTTTGGCGGGGTTTGTTACAGTTTTGGTTTGGTTGTTTTCCGAACCGCGGCTAGAGACCAAATAAGTGATGGAAAATAAAGCAGCGAAGAAAAAGAAAAGAAGTATAGGCAGGAAGGTTTTCCTCATTAATATAATTATTTCAAACTGTTTGCCTGCTTGTCAAGCTTAAATTTGGTTGACAAAAGCTAGGTTGATCGGTTAAAATAGAAACAGTATGACTGCCCAATACAAAGTCCTCTTTTACGCTGTCTTTCTTGCCTCTTTATTGTTGCTCCTTTTGCCGAAATTTTAGCCATTGCTTGTAATTTTGACCGTTCCAAAAGAAGGCCTGATCCTCTTGTTCCCAAAAGGATCAGGCCGAAGCCCTTCTCGACGCGCAGCAACGTGTCGTCTCAGACAATAGTCGGGCGAGCTCACGGTAGACCACCTGGTTGAAAGGAAGGCCAAGGTGAGTGGTACCTTTCACCACGATGTTGCAGCTTGGATCAAAGTCCCGACAACACCGTTCGTCGACGACACCGTCACCCTTGGCGATTATACAGGCACGCTTTACTGTTGGTGGCGGCACTTCCCCAACAGATGAGACAAAGGTGCAGCTGCAGGCCTCTGTGTAACAGGTTGGCGGCCTGCCGTTATTGCCGCGGTGGATTCTACCTCTTACCAGTGCAACAGCGGCCATAACCGCTGGGTTGATCCGAGCAGAACTGATCGGAGATCCCAAAGTTATGACTTGGGCTACCAGGTCGGGTCGGTGAGCGGCTGCTACCCTGGTTATGGTTCCACCAAAGCTGTGCCCAATGAGGTGAACTCTTTGTCCCGCTT
>MHCO01000033.1:0-1376 GCA_001816645.1 Candidatus Woykebacteria bacterium GWB1_45_5 | reverse complement strand
CCGCCGTAGCCAATGGAACATTTCCATTAGGTAGCGGTCGGTGCCCAAGAACCCTGGTACAAGCACTACAGGCGCGCCGCTGCCTTGTGGAACTCCGATTCCCCAGTAGACAGCGGATGTTCGGAGTCTTAGCCAGTCCAAGCCGACTAACGCTTCAAGCAAAATCCTCGGCGTCAACCGCAGATCAGTCTGCAGCTTCTGCCCCACCGTCTGTCTCGTGGCTGTAGCCACCATTCGTCTCACCCCCTTTCTTCACAAGATTGCCTGTTTAGTTTTATTGTGCTTTAGCTAAATTATCCTGCTAGCTTGGTTTTTTGTCAACGGCTGAAAAAGAAAAGTAGTAGAAACCAGCGCTAATTGTGCCTAAACCTTAACTTCTGGCGGTTTGGCTTGTGGGAAAACAACAATTACTTTGGTTCCGGTATTTTCAATACTCTCGACAAATATCTTTCCCTTCATCATTTCGATGAGTTGTTTGGTTATCCAAAGTCCCAGGCCAGTGCCTCGGATCTGTTGGGTAGCCTCATTTTGTACCCGGTGGAATTTCTCAAAAAGATGAGGCATTTCTTCGGCCGGGATGCCGATCCCGGTGTCTTTGACAAAGGTTTTGATTTGGTCACCGTCGATCTCGTGGGAGATTTCTACACTGCCCTTTTGAGTGTATTTAATAGCATTACCAACTAGGTTGACAAAAATCTGGTTTAGTTTTTGGGGGTCGGCAGCAATGAATAAACCGCCCTGTGGTTTCAAATAGTTTAGAGCTAGACCTTTTTGATCGGCCTGGACTTTTAACTCAGAAATAATCGTTGTTAGAACCGCTGTTAGTTCAATTTTGCTAATTTCGAGTTTCAGCCGTTTTTGCTCGATGCGGGAAACATCCAAAAGATCATTGACTAAGCTGGCAATTCCTTCAGCCGATTTATTAACTTTATCGAGGTCTTCAGTGGCCTCTTGCACCCTACCCGACTTTAATTTTCGCAGGGCAAGCTCTGCAAAGCCTCTCAAGGCTGTAACTGGTGTACGTAGTTCATGCGAAGCCAAAGAAATAAAGTTGTCTTTCATCTCGTCGACTTCTTTCAATTTTTGGAAAAGCCGAGCATAGCCGAAAAAGCGGAAATGATTTAAGAGTAGTAAAACAACGACAAAAAGAGCCGCTATGGTGAAGATAAGCGAATCCCGTTCAAGACTGTTTATTAAAGCGTCGCTTTTTTCGCCAGAGACTTTGAGATTTATTACGGCCAGATTTGTCTCACCGTTTCTCATTGGGGAAGATACTTGCCAGAGGCGGATTGTTTTACCTTCCTCGTTCAAAACTTCGTGTTTGGTAGTGTAAGGTTGACCAGTGGTCCAAGCTAGTTTACTTAGAAGTACAGTTT
>MHCO01000032.1:45388-46394 GCA_001816645.1 Candidatus Woykebacteria bacterium GWB1_45_5 | reverse complement strand
GCAGCTGAAGAAAGCACGGAAAAATTGGAAGAGGTGATTAAAGATGCGGATATGGTGTTCGTCACGGCTGGTATGGGAGGCGGAACAGGAACAGGGGCTAGCCCGATTATTGCCAATATCGCAAGGAACAGCGGTGCCCTTACTGTTTCTGTCGCGACAAAACCGTTTAATTTTGAAGGAGCGCATCGCCGAATCGTCTCCGAGGAAGGCGTGGAAGATATTAAAGAAAAGGTCGACACGATGATTGTTATCCCCAACGAGCGGCTGCTTGATGTGGTTGATAAAAAGATGAGTCTGCTGGATGCTTTTAAAGTAGCCGATTCGGTACTGGGCCAGGGTGTCCAGGGTATCTCCGACATCATCGTTATGCCTGGGCTGGTTAACGTTGATTTTGCCGATGTTCGAACGATCATGACCAGCGCCGGCAGTTCTTTGATGGGAATTGGTTTTGGCTCTGGTGAAGGAAGAGCCGCCACAGCTGCCAAAGCCGCTATCGCTTCACCACTGCTTGAAGTTTCTATAGATGGAGCAAAGGGTGTGCTTTTCAATATTACCGGCGGGCAAGATCTTTCGATGTTTGAGGTCGATGAAGCTGCCAAGATTATTTCTGGTGCGGCGGACAGCGATGCTAACATCATTTTTGGTGCGGCGATCGATGAAAGTATGGCCGACCAAGTAAAAATCACCGTGATTGCCACTGGTTTTTCCGAAGACAAAGTGCGTGCTGTGGAAACCAAAGAAGCTTTGGAAGCTCTGCCCGCAATTGCTACGGTCGAAGAAGGCAACGGTGCCTCCGAAGACAAAGAAACCGACGAGTTTGATATACCTGCATTTATGCGGCAGAGATGAACGCGGAATCAAAGACGCGGACCCCGATTTAATCGGGGGAGCGATCTTACATTCCAGCTTTTATGCGACAGCGTTGATTTAAGAATACACCACTAAGGTAGCTTTCAAGAACTCCTGTGAAAGGGAGTTTTTTGGTGGGCATGGACTTTAAAGGTGG
>MHCO01000032.1:35167-45358 GCA_001816645.1 Candidatus Woykebacteria bacterium GWB1_45_5 | reverse complement strand
ATTCAGAAATTCCATCAAGTATCAACCTTCTTCTTCTTTTTGTTTCTAAGGAATATTATCAAGAAAATTGTGCTAATTGAAATTATCAATCCTATTACAGCCAAATAAAAGAGATTATTATTTGTAAAATAGTAGTTAGGACCAGAAAAAATAACTCCTGGTTGATATCCAAGAAGATATTGACGATAAATTGTGTTATCGATCTTCAGTGTTAATTTGGAATTATCAAGACTTTTTTTGTCACTAAAGTTATAGATTTTAGAAATATCTACTTGAGGGAATCTAATTTGAGGATAATCACAAATATCTCCTTCAGGTCTTACCATCTCTTTGGGAACGATCGTCTTTTTATGATAAATAGCATCAATAAGAATATTGACTTGGTCTGATGTACAGGCAGGAGTTTTTCTCACTTGAGTACCCAAAGAGTGTTGCGTAGCATATTGATACCTTAATGTATCTCCTTGAAAGAAATGGAAATAATCTTTTTTGCTAGTAAGACTTTCGATTGTATCCTCTTTTAGTACCACTTCGATTCCTTTTGTGGTTTCTAAATACAACTTGACCTTGGACTCTTTTTGGAAATCATCCAAATTTGCCAGAATTTTATTTATGCTAAATTGATAATTAGAAAAAGAGGAAATAGAGGAAATATCGGAGGAAATAAAGGATTCCTCGTTTGTTAAATAGATAGTGTCTTTGGATACAAGGATTTCTTTAATAAAAACTTTTTCTGGGGTGCTAGGTGGTGTGGCCCAAACTGGGGAGATTGATATAGTAAATAAACAACTTACAATTATTAGACAAGAAATTTTTTTCATCTTCAAAAATTATCTGATGGGACTTATATTATCAACAAAAATAAAACACACATGAATATTATCAGCTAGAAAATAATCATTGTCAACTTAAGATTCTAATAAACTTAGGTAGTTATTTCTAGGATTGTTTCTAGGTTTGATTGGCTACGTTGACTATTTCAGATGATACATCTAAAATAAGCAAGATAGCAGGAGTTCTGAAGATGGCAACGGCCAAGCCGAGAGCGACGAAGACTCAGAGTTCGACATCCCGGCATTTATGCGGCAAAGCTAATTTGACTTCCTTACCCCTCCTAATCTACAATTAAATCAATGCCTGAAAACCAAGCTGTGCCTATACAGTCAGATCAACCCAAAACTGAGCAATTTCCTTCATTAGAAAAGAAAAAATCAAAAAAGTGGCTTTGGATTTTATTAAGTACTATCTTAATCCTTATTTTAATTGGTGTGGGCGTTTGGCTGTTACTTAAAAACCCACCAAATCCTACATCTAAGGAATCGGGAGAACAAGCAACCTCATCTGCTAAACCTATTTCTAAAGGTGATTCAAAAATAATTTACTCTAAATTGATGTTAAATCAGCCAACTAATAGGGCTGGGATTTGGGATTATGATTTAAAAACAAAGAAGGAAAGACAACTTTTATCTTTTTTTGATCTAGTTGCTCCAAGTAAAAATATATCCGAAAAAGTATCTTTATATGGCAATACAGTCTTAAGTCCTGATAAAACCAAGGTAGCCTTTTATGTTGGCCTTACTTCACAAGATCCCAAATCCCACATAGATATAGCGATAAATGGATGGGATCTCTGGTTTTATGATCTAGTTAAAGGAGAAAAGAAAAAGCTTCTAAGTGGGGCAAGTTTATATTCAGGATATATTCAAGAACCTGTATGGTCCTTAGATAGCAAGAGCTTGTACATTACGTTAAATAGGGAAGGAAGAAATGATCTATTTTCCATTGACCTTAGTGGTAATTCCAAAAACCTTGCTCAAGGTAACTTTTTTTGGCCGAAGATAATTGACGATAACACTTTAGTTTATAACACGAGTTTGCCCAAAACCAATGAAATAGGTATTTTTAACCTAGAAAGTAATACTCATTATACTATTTCAGATCCGACTAGTGCTTATCTTATGATGGTCAAAAAACTGGAAAATAACTATTTAATTAAAGCTAGTTACCCCGACTTAGTTTTTGGATATGGAGGTAAGCCGGAACTTATTGATAAGCAGAATATACTAGGTTTGGAAAAAATTAACTTAAAAACACATCAGGTGGAAAAGATAAAAATCCCTTCATCGTTAAGTTTAGACCCTGCAGTAAAAAGAATTCAGCCTATTAGTTTCTGTAATAATAACTGGGTAACTTTGGGCTCTGTCCAGAATGATATTAAATCAGGCGAAAAATACACTTCCTACTATGCCTACAATATACAGAAAGAATCTGTCCAGCAGTTGTTGACTTCTCCCAGCAACACAATGACCCCAACGGTTTGTAATTTTAAGATGCCTAACGAACTAATTTATTCAGATGGAGGAGCTAAAGTTATTACTTACGATCTAACTAATCAAAGAGAATTGGGAGTAAAAGATTATAGCCAAATCATTACTAAGAGCGATGGATGCTTATACGACACGTACAACTATCATAATCCAAGCAATATAGGAGGAGATGTTATTTATTTAAACCGCTCATTTGGCGGTGTAGTATGCTCTCCTCCTGTTGCTACTGATAAACAAGGTATCTATAGGGTAGATTTGAGGGATAAATCTTTCATACAAATATCTTACGATCGTTCTGATGAAGAAGATCAAATCCTGTTAGTGGAGGAGTAATTCAGCAAACAAATTCCTCAAAAATCCCTATTGACTACTGCATCTAGGATAATACAATAAGTGAGCTATCAGGAGTTCTGAAGAAGGCAATGGTGCCTCCGAAGACAAAGAAACCGACGAGTTTGACATCCCGGCGTTTATGCGGCAACGCTGATTTGACTTCCTTACCCCTCCTAATCTAGAATTAAATTAATGCCCGAAGTCAATCTAAATAATCCTCAACAACCTACGCCAACTTTTGCAACACCAAAGAAATCAATTAACTGGAAGATCATCGGAATTATAGTAGTGATCGCAGCAATCATTCTTGGCGGTTTAGGTTATACAGCAGTGGTCCTAGATGTTTTTGGCAAAAAAGAAGCTTCTATAGGGACTACTAAAAAACAAGTAGCCACTCCCTCTGCACCTAAAACCAACCAAAAAAACTCTTCTCCATCTGAAGAAATCTCTATAAAATTTAAGGCGGTTCTGACCGATGAGTGTTTAGATGTACTAACGAAGTTGGATACGGGAATAAAGGATTACGAAAAGAGGCAGAACTTAACAAAAGAAGAAGCAGAGGAGCTACAAGAAGCTCAGCAGTTGTTGGTAAGTATTGAAGGAAAAACATTACAGGAAAAAGCAGATAAATTAACGGCTGAGGTAGTATCGAGATGGGGTGGAGCATTCGTTGTCTCTAATACTGATGCTGAGAAGTTTTTGGCAGGCGAATACAACGATGCTGAGAATAGAAGTTTGGTAAAGAACTATATATCTGAATTTGCAAAAAGAAATGTTCCCTTGCCATATTTACTCACTATACTTGTAGGCAAATACCAAAGCGGGGAAATGAATTCTGGACCTCTTCTCGAGGTTACTAAAAGATTATTCGGAGAATATTTGAAAGAAATATCTTAGATCAGCTTTATGCGGCAACGCTGATTTGACTTCTTTATCCTCCTAACCTAGAATTAAATTAATGCCTGAACTAAAATCCTCAAAAGACGTTTCTTGGCCAAAAGTAATTCTGACAGTTGTAATTATTGCTATAGCTGTAGGATTGATAGGCGGAGGTTTGGTTTGGTATTTCTATGTCCGTGAGCCAGTTGCTCCAACGACAAGTACGAAGCGAGCAACCCCATCCGCTAAAAAAGCCACCCCTTCCGCCCAAAAAGACGAAACAGCTGGTTGGCAAGAATATACAGGAAAGTATATAAAAATTACATTCAAGTACCCACCCAGATGGACTGTGGAGGAGGAAGATGGAATGATTCACGAAGGCGAAAAAATAAATACGGAAATTTCAATAAAAGACCCCTCCTTGGGAACCGATATAACATTTATTGAGAATTTCTTCGGCGGTTTTGGATGTATGAGACCATACAAAGTTATGAGCAGCAAGGTTATTAGAACCGATAGAGAAATAATAAATCTAGCATATTGGGATAATTCAACAGGAGAAGATTGCGATGTACCTTCAGACAAAGTGACTTTTATTTGGGGAGGGTTTAAAAACCGCCCTGATCTAATGATCTTAATTAGCGGTTTTGACCAGAAAAATTTTGAAGAAGTGGATAACAATATTGACAGTATTTTAAGAACTATAGAGATACTAGACTAGTATGGAATCAAAAATAAATTGGAAAAACATTCTGATAGGAGTAATTATCGGTGCGATTTTGGTTGGGTTAGTTGGAATTACTTTTTGGTATTTTACTAGACCAAAAGAATCAGAAACCTCACCTGTAACTACCACAAAAACTTCAACATCATCCGCTAAACCCGCCGCCTCTTCAGCAAAATCTGATGAAAAACTTGATCAATCTCTGATTCTTAAGCAAGTATCATTTACAAATTCTCAAGGAAAATCGAAAAAATTCATAATCTATAAAATAGCTGGAGAAACCAGCGACTACCCTTGGCCCAAAGCGGATACCTATATCGTTGATGAATATTTATCTAAAAACACCGCCGTCAAAATATCCCAACTTAGTAGCCCTACTTATAATCTGGGAGAAACTTTATCTGTAGGCGAGGTTTTAATTTATGTTTCTGCAGGACCTGGTAAGAAGTTTATTATTATCACTACCAAAATTGCAGAAGGTTTTGCTGCCTTTCTTCTCGACGAAGATGGGAGAGAAATAAAAATAGATTTTTCGAAAATGGGATTAGGAACAAAAATTCCAGGTATGTATAACCTAAGTTTTGGGCAGTGGGTAGGGAATTCAACGCAGTTTACAATTACTGCTGTTTCTGGTAACAACCACAGTTACGAAGCAACTTTTGAAGCTACTACAGGGAAGCAGGTCGGAGAAACACGAGAAACAGGTTAGCTATCAGGAGTTCTGAAGAGGGCAATGGGCAAGCCGAAGACAAAGAAACCGACGAGTTTGATATACCTGCATTTATGCGGCAACGCTAATTTGACTTCTTTATTCCTCTTAATTTACAATTAAATCAATGCCTGAACTAAAATCATCGATAGACGTTTCCTGGTCAAAAGTAATTTGGACGGTTTTAATAATTCTCCTAGTCGCTGGGGTAATAGGCGGCTTTTTATTTTGGTACTTCCTTATCCGAGAACCAGTTTCTCCCACGACAACTACAAAGCAAGCAACTACATCCGCCAACCCTGCTACCCCATCCACCCAAAAAGACGTGATAGCGGATTGGAAAAACTACACTAGCGGATCGATTGGATTTCAGATAAAGTACCCAGTGGAGGCTAAGATAGAAGCAGGGAGTGAGGTAGCGAAAAACCGCATGGGGCCACTAGGTGTAGAAGCGGTTCAATTTGATATTTGGGGTCCAAAACAAGGACCGAATACGCAGTTAAGTGATGCTATGAGAGTAGTGATTGCGACAGTTGAAAATCCAAATCAATTAAATTTGAGAGATTTTGCCGATCAGAACAGTATGGCTGCAGTACAAGATCCTACGTGGGAAAGCCGCCTGTCTTTTAAGAAATCTACTATTGACAATAAAGAGAGTTATGAAGCTGATATGAAGGGTGTCATGGGGGAGTATACCCTACTCTACTTATCTTCCAAGAATAGCGATCAAATGATCAAGATCTATATAACCTGTGTTGGTGATAGAGCTGCAGAATACAAAAACATTTCAGATCTTATGCTTTCAACCTTCAAATTCCTCTGAAAATCCCTTATTGACAAGCAAACGGTGGAAAATATATAGTTATGGTGGGCCCCAAAAAGAGCTAACCCCAGGGGCTTTTTTTAGTCCACGAAGTGGTCGCAGAGCGCGAGAGTACTTAAGAATTGAGCGAAGCGAAATTCTGAATTACGAAGCGATCTATATGGTGAAAAGGGTAGGTACAAGATACATCTTTGTTTCTGGTGGTGTGATTTCCGGGATCGGGAAGGGAATTACTGCCGCCTCACTTGCCACTATCCTTCAATCAAAGGGCTTCAAGGTTTCCCCAGTCAAAATCGATATGTACCTAAATGTTGATGCTGGTACTATTAGACCTCAAGAACATGGTGAAGTTTTTGTGACTGACGATGGGATTGAGACTGACCAAGACCTTGGCCACTATGAGCGGTTTTTGGATTTATCTTTATCAGCCGCGAACTACATTACCACCGGCCAGGTTTATCAGGAAGTAATCAAGAAAGAGAGAGCTTTTGAGTACGACGGGGAAGATGTCGAGGCGATCCCCCATGTCACTGATGAGATTATTCGCCGGATAAAAGAAGCCGGAAAAGCCAGCGAGCCGGATTTTGTCATTATTGAACTCGGCGGTACGGTTGGCGAATACCAAAACATGCTCTTTTTCGAAGCAACGAGAATAATGGAGCTAAAAAATCCTGGTTCAACCAAGCACGTTCATGTGGCTTACTTACCCATTCCTAGCCACCTTGGCGAGATGAAATCCAAGCCAGTCCAACAATCGGTTCGCGCCTTGAATTCTTTAGGAATACAGCCTGATTTCATTATTGGAAGAAGTGAACTGCCGATGGATGCTCGACGTAAGGAGCGTTTAGCGCTTTTTTGCAATGTTGCCGGTGATGATGTAATTTCCAACCCAGATGTCGATACAATTTATCGAGTACCGCAGGTTTTGGACGGCCAGAGTGTTGGTGAAAAGGTATTGGCCAAATTTGGGTTGCCTCTGGGAAAAAAGAACTTAGGGGAGTGGCGAAATTTAGTTTTGGACATCGAGAAAGCGAAAAAAGAACTCAAAATCGCTGTTGTCGGTAAATACTTTTCCACTGGTGATTTCCAACTAGAGGATGTTTATGTCTCCGTGATAGAAGCGATAAAGCATGCCTCCTGGCGTCATAAAGCCAAACCGAGACTTTTTTGGATTGACAGTGATGAATTTGAGAAAGGAAAAAGCGTTGAAGAGGTTCTTCGTGAAATGGACGGGATTGTTGTACCAGGTGGCTTTGGCGGCCGGGGTATAGAGGGAATCATCAAATCCATAAAATTTGCCAGAGAGAGTAAGAAACCTTATCTAGGTTTGTGTTATGGTATGCAGCTGGCGACAGTAGAGTTCGCCCGCCATGTAGCCAAATTGGAAAAAGCACATACCACCGAAATCGATCCCAAAACGCCGCATCCGGTGATTCATATTATGCCGGAGCAGGAAAAGCTTTTAATTGGGCGGGAATATGGCGGGACAATGCGACTAGGGGCATTTCCTTGTAAATTAGCGGCAGAAACAGAAGCCAAACGAGCCTATGGCCGAAACGAGGTTTACGAGCGTCATCGTCACCGTTATGAATTAAACAATCATTACCGCGAAACATTGGAGAAAGCAGGTTTGGTTGTTTCCGGTACGAGCCTAAACGGTAAATTGGTTGAAATGATCGAATTACCCAACCACCCATTCTTTGTTGGTACCCAGTTTCACCCCGAATTTAAATCCCGACCTTTGCGTCCGCACCCACTTTATTTGTCTTTTGTTGAAGCGTGTTTAAAAAAGTAAACCTGAAAAAAAAAGAACTCCCTGCGGAGGGCAACACAGGGAGTTCGGGGTATTAAGTTGAAGCTAACTTATGCACATTCTTTGAGTTTTAAGACTCACGAAATGGCACAATATTGTTATCAGAAACAAACGTAAGTGTCAACAAGCAAGCATCATTTTTACTGGCAAGACAGTTTATTTTACACTATACTGGTTTCAGTGAAGTCGGGGAAAGTAGGTTTTTGGAGGTCGAAGCGATTTTTTTCAGCAAGGGAGAGGAGTTTTAATATGGCTGCTACCCCTGCCAGGTTTACCCCCTTCTTATTGGTTAGATAGCGAATGAATTGGAGCTTCTTGATATCCTTTTGGGAATATCTTCGCCGGTTTGTCTTTGTTCGAGCAGGGACAACTAGGCCTTCATTTTCATAAATCATCAAAGTTCGAGGGTGGACCCCCATAATTTCAGCGGCGACAGAGAGGGTAAATAATGGTTTGGAATCGTCTGATTTCATAAGTAAATCTTTAATCAATACTACAATATAATATAACAACGCAACATTCTGCAAGGGCCAATTTTAATCTTAGGGGTGACAAGACAAGCCTGGTTGATTGTTGCGTTTCTACTTTTTCTGTTTATAATTTATTTAGTTAGTTATGTTGTGTGTTAAGCCCGTTTAAGTGCCATAACGGGCGTATTTTAAGCGGGTGACGAGGGTAACACACAACGGGAAAGCTCTGCGGAAAGGCAGAGCTTTCTTTATAATTATCAAGTAACCCCTTGACAAATCCCCTACCATTTTATTACAGTATTATTGTAAGATATTCTATCAATCTTACACTCATCCATACCTGCCAAGGTAGACTTGGCTAGGAAGTTGGACTTCCTGCCCCAAGCTATATATCACTTCACTAAAGTTTCGCGGTGTCTACCCCGCAGAAGCTTGCTGAAGTGGGGTTGACAACCAAGCAAACCAGGTGTATTTTAAAATCCAGCTTTCGAAAGGAGGTGAAAATCAGTCAGCAGCAAGCAGTGAGCAGCAAGCATCGTAAGTCCTAGCTTTCTGCTATCTGTTATCTGCTCTCTGTCGCTATGGCGATGACAACGCAAGAAGCGGGAAGACGAGGCGGTTTTGCCGTCAAGAAGAAGTATGGTCCTTCCTTCTACTCGGAAATCGGCCGAAAAGGTGGCCAAGCAACAAAAAGAACCTACGGCCCCGAATTTTACTCCAAGATTGGAGAGAAAGGTGGGGAGGTAGTGAAAGAAAAGCACGGACCAACCTTCTACTCGGAAATCGGCAAGAAAGGTGGCCGCACCCGAGCCCGCAAACAAATGGAGTTTGAGTTTTAGGAAGTTAGATTTGACTTTAGTGTTTAGCAGCTTTACCCTTGGTTGCTAAACTTACCTGCCAGTAGGTAGGTATGCCCCCGATATAATCGGGGGAGGAATTATCAGATTAAGACCGACAAAAAATTATTTTAATGTCTCTTCCCAAACCTTCTCCTCCTTTTGCCCAAGATTACATCTCGCCATCGTTTCTCTAACAAGATATAATCATCTTCGAGGGTCTCGATGATTGTTTCTCTTCGAGATATAATAGATCCTTATGTTTAAACCAGTTGTGCCAAAGGTAGATTTCCCCGCTCTTGAGCGTGAAATAATAAAGCATTGGTCGAAAAAGGGTATTTTGAAGAAATATCTTAGCAGAAATTCGAAATCAAGTAAGCACTTCTCATTTCTTGACGGTCCGATTACTGCCAACGGTCCTATGGGCGTTCATCATGCGTGGGGAAGAACGTATAAAGATCTCTGGCAGCGGTTTTTTAACATGAGAGGGTACGCTCAAAGATTTCAAAATGGTTTCGACGAGCAGGGTCTTTGGGTTGAGGTTGAGGTGGAAAGGGAACTTGGTTTAAAAACCAAAAAAGATATCGAAAATCTCGTCCCTAGCAAAGTCTCTGAAAGTATTGCTAAGTTCGTCGATTTATGTAAAGAAAGAGTCAAAAAATACTCGAATATTCAAACAGAACAAAGCAAACGTCTAGGCTATTTTATGGACTGGGAAGACTCTTACCACACCTCTTCAGATGGAAATAACTACGCCATTTGGCATTACTTGAAGAAAGTTTTCGAAAAAGGCTGGCTTTATAAAGGCCGAGACACCGTGCCTTGGTGTCCCCGTTGTGGTACTGCAATCTCCCAGCATGAGATTCTAACCGAAGAATACCAAGAATTAACTCATAAATCGGTTTATTTCAAACTATCAATTAAATCGGGGGATTTTGCCGTCGCCTCTCTTCTTGTTTGGACCACTACTCCTTGGACAATACCAGGAAACGTGGCTGTTGCGGTTCATCCAGAGAAAAACTACGTTCTAACAGAAGATAATTTAATTGTAATTAAGGAAAGAGTTAAAGCCTTAGGATTGAAAGCCAAAAAACAACTTAAAGGAAAAGATTTAGTAGGCTTAATATACGACGGTCCATTCGATGATCTGAATCGAGTTAGCAAGGAGCTAACAGGATACACTCACAAAGTAGTTGGAGCAGAAGAACTAGTAACAGAAAGTGAGGGAACGGGTTTGGTCCACATAGCACCCGGAGCTGGGGAAGAGGATTTTAAAC
>MHCO01000032.1:28965-34731 GCA_001816645.1 Candidatus Woykebacteria bacterium GWB1_45_5 | reverse complement strand
CAAAAGAAGAATTGAAGGAAAGATCAGTTGAAGGTTGGGAAAAATTTGGTGATAACACCCCGCATCGTCCGTGGATTGACGAGGTGAAGATCAAATGCAGTAAATGTAGCGAGTCGGTGAGTCGAATCTGCGATGTCGGTAATCCTTGGCTTGATGCTGGGATTGTTGCGTTCTCTACTTATGTCGATCCAAAAACTAATAAAGTTAGTTATTTAACTGATAGAGCATATTGGCAGGATTGGTTTCCGGCCGATTTTATTACCGAGTCTTTCCCCGGTCAATTTAAAAACTGGTTTTATTCGCTTATCGCTATGAGTACTGGTTTGGTGAATCAGGCTCCTTTTAGAAATCTTCTTGGCCACGGTTTAGTCAAGGACGAAAAAGGGGAAGAGATGCACAAAAGTAAAGGCAATTCGATTGAATTTAACGAGGCAGCTGAAAAAATCGGGGTTGATGTCATGCGTTGGATCTATGTTACCCAGAACCCTGAGTATAATCTGAATTTTGGCTACCACCTGGCGGATGAAGTAAGGAAAAGATTTTTCTTGATTTGGTGGAATGTTTATAACTTTTTTATTACCTATGCCAATATTGATAAGTGGGGTCCTAGCGATAAATTTGAGCCGAATAAACTAACAAACGTCTTGGATCTCTGGGTTATTTCACGCCTACAAGGACTGACAAAAACCGTCTCTGGTCGCTTGGAAAAATACGATTCTACAGTTGCTCGTGAGATCGAAGCTTTCGTAATCAACGATTTATCAACTTGGTACGTGCGTCGAGGGAGGGGAAGAGTGGGGCTGGCTGCTCCGGGCGGTGATAGTAAGAACGATGCCTACGGAACGCTTTATTATTGTTTGACAACCTTGTGCAGCCTCACAGCACCTTTTGCGCCCTTTATCAGCGAGGAAATGTACAAAAATTTGACTGGCGAGGAGTCGGTTCACTTAGCTTCTTTTCCAGATTACGAGACAAAACTGATTGATAAAAAACTTGAAGATCAAATGGGACAAGTGCGAAGTTTAGTAGAGGCTGGCCACGCTTTAAGGAAGGAAAAAGGCGTCAAGGTTAGACAGCCATTGGTGAGCTTTACTTACGGTAAAAAAACTACCCGCTTGCCGGATGGACTTGAAGAACTGTTAACGGCAGAGTTAAACGTAAAGAAGGTGGAGTACGATTTAAAGGCTGATCCATCATATGACTGGGAAATCACTGCCCAACTTAAGGAAGAAGGCGAAGCACGGGAACTTATTAGGCTGATTCAGGAGAAGCGAAAGGAAGCTGGCGTTTCCTTCGACGAGCTGATAATTGCCCATCTTCCCTCCTGGCCAAAAAATTTTGAAAGATTGATAAAGCAGGAGACCTTGACGAGAGAATTAATTCTCAGTAATAAGATTAGTATCAAAAAATTAACGAGAAACTAAGATGATCCGCAGTCTCTTCGGTCTTTTCAAGATCGATCTATTACTTTTTCTTCCAGCGGTTTTTATATCAAGCGTTGGGCTGTTGATGATTTACAGTATTTCTTTTGATTCAGACCCTTCCCTTTTTATCCGCCAACTTGCCTACATCCTTTTCTCCATTTTAGTTTTCCTGGTCATTTCCAAGCTGGACTTTAAAACCATCAGCCATCTTTACCCTGTTCTTTATATTTTGCTTATTTTTATTTTGGTTCTGACATTTGTTATCGGTGTGGAGACTAGAGGATCAACTCGTTGGATTGATTTAGGATTTGTCAATCTCCAAGGGTCTGAGTTGGCAAAACCTGTACTTGCCTTGGCACTAGCGTCAGTCTTAGCCAAATACCCACCGATAACCGTAAAGAATTTTTTTCTTGCGCTAGTTTTGGTAGCTGTTCCTACTCTGCTTGTTTTTAGCCAACCTGATTTGGGTAACAGTTTTATTTTGGCCCTGCTTTGGATCTTTATGGTTTTTATTGCGGGAGCAAATATTTTTTACTTAGCAGGACTAGTAGCTAGCTTATTGGTAGCTGCGCCTCTTCTTTGGCAGTTTTTGAAAGATTATCAAAGGGTGCGGATTTTGACATTTTTAAACCCTAGTCTAGACCCGCAGGGGGCAAGTTACAATATTGTCCAGGCTCTAATAGCTTTGGGCAGCGGCCAACTAATCGGCCGAGGTTTGGGTCGGGGGACCCAATCCCGCCTCAACTTTTTACCAGCTGAGCGAACGGATTTTATTTTCGCTTTTATCGGCGAGGAGCTAGGTTTCATTGGTATCGGTTTAGTCATTACCTTAACTGCCTTTTTGATCTGGCGGCTTCTGCGAATTGCGACAACTACCAAGGCCAGAGAATCTTCACTTTTTACTTTTGGGGCAGCATTTATCTTATTTTGCCAGTTCTTTGTCAACGCGGGGATGAATATGGGGATTTTGCCGGTCACTGGAGTAACCTTGCCGCTGGTTTCTTTTGGCGGAAGTTCCGTCTTTTCAATGTTTGTTTTACTAGGGTTGGTCCAAGCTGCACAAAAACAAGGAGAAAAGAACTTGGGTAGGGTTGATACAGTTTGACCTGTTGACAGATGTCGTTCAAGGACCTATATTAGTTAAACAACTGCTTAGTGAAATTTGAGGCAAAATCAGATGAAGTATGCGGTTATAAGAACTGGTGGAAAACAGTATAAGGTAAGTGAAGGCCAAACCTTGACAGTTGAGAAGTTGGCGGCTGAAAAGACTAAGCCTGTAGATTTTAAGGAGATTCTGCTTTTGGTTGAGAACGGCAAGGCAAAAATTGGCCAACCAACCTTAAATGCGAAAGTGCAAGCGACTGTCGTTGATCAAATCAAGGGCAAAAAAATCGATGTTTTCAAATTTAAAGCGAAGACTGGTTACCATCGTAAGGTTGGTCATAGGCAGCAGCTGACGAAGGTTTTAATCGAGAAAATTGGAGCTTAAAAAAATGACAACTATTTTAAATTCTAAGCACGAAATCCGAAATTCTAAACAAACCACAAATCATAAAATTACAAATTCCAAACGGTTTGTGATTTGAAAAATTAGAATTTGGAGCTTGTTTAGGTAGTCAGAGGTGGACGCAGGTCGCGAAGCGACCTATTTAGAGATTGTAATTTGGGATTTACCGACCGAAGGGAGGTATAGGTGGCTCACAAAAAAGCAGGTGGTTCAAAAGCAAGACAAGGCAGTAATTTAATTGGTAAGAGACTAGGGGTAAAAATTTATGCTGGTCAGTCTGTTTCGCCGGGGCAAGTAATTATTCGACAAAAGGGAAGTGTTTTTCACGCCGGAGAAGGTGTTGGTGTCGGTAGGGATTTTACCTTGTTTGCAGTTAGAAAGGGAGCCGTTTCGTTTCGTGATAGGATGGGTAAAAGGTTAGTTGAGGTTAAATCTGCTGAGAGGTGAGTATGGCTGAAGTAGAAACAGAATCTGTTGAGATTGATATTGATATCTTACAACCCAATCCTCTGCAACCGCGCGGGCAGCTTTTGCCCGATTCTTTGGTTGAGTTGGCCGAATCCATCCGTGAGCACGGTATTTTGGAGCCTTTAGTGATTGCTAAAACCCCCGCTGGTTATCAGATAATTGCCGGCGAGCGGCGTTGGCGAGCGGCAAAATTAGCTGGGCTGACAAAATTGCCGTGTGTTGTGCGTGAAACTAGTCCCCAGGGGATGCTGGAAATGGCCCTTGTGGAAAATGTTCAGCGGGTGGATCTAAACCCAATTGAACGTGCCCAGGCTTACAGAAGGTTAATTGAAGAATTTGGCCTCGCTGCCACGGAAATTGGTCAGCGGGTTGGTAAAAGCGGACCTTATATTTCTAACACCTTACGGCTGCTCGAGCTTCCCGATGCTTTGAAAGACGGTTTGCTTTCCAACGCAATAACTGAAGGCCATGCCAAAGCCATCCTTGGTTTGGAGGATATCAATTTGATGATTGTTGCCTACAAAAAAGTCTTGGCAGATAACCTCGGAGTACGGTCCACTGAAGAAATGGTTCGGCGGATGAAAGCCCAGGCAGAAATTAAGCCAAAGACAAAACGGGAGTACGAACACACGGAAGATGTAGCTCGGATGGAAGAGGAAATCGCTACTTCCACTGGTTGCAAAACTAGGCTTTATCGTTCTGCCAAAGGCGGTCGGTTACTTTTAATCTTTTCTACTGGAGAACAGCTAGATCTGATCCACAAAAAACTAATGTCCTAAACTTCTAATCAAGGGTAAGATATCTATTTCACAAAAGTAATTTTCGGAAGCGGCCAATAGCGCAGCCAGGCCTTGCCAATAATTGATTTTTTGGGGAGGGGTCCCCATTCCCGAGAATCAAAGCTATGGGTACGGTTATCACCAAAAACAATGTAAGAATCGTCTGGCACTTCGACCACCTTACCTTCCCGAAGATATGAGCCTCCAGCGAGCGGTTCCATTATTTGATAAGGTTCGGATAAGGTAAAGCCTTGGGGAGCTTGCGAATTGAAAATCACAATATTGCCGTTTTTGATTTCCATCTTTTCGCCTGGTAGGGCAATTATTCGCTTGATAAAATCAACATCAGGGTTGGTGGGCGCTTTAAAAATGACTACATCGCCTCGTTTTGGTTCGCCAAAACGATAGCTGATTTTGTCAGTCAAAATATATTCCCCGTCATGAAAATTTGGCTCCATACTGGCGCCTCGGACTTGGTGGGGCTGGAGGAGAAAAAGATAAACCACAACAAAAATAGCAGCGGCTACCACTATTGTTTCAATTATATCGACGAGTGTCGACCAAAGAGAGGATCCGTTTTCTTCTTTCATCAGAAAAGATTACTGCTCTTAGTATAAGGTTTAGACAAATTGCGATGCAAGGGACAATTTGGTAAAATGACAAATTGAAAATGCTTGGATCCGTAGCTCAGTGGCAGAGCGTACGGTTCACCCCGCCTGCCAAAGCACGCATAGCTCAGTTGGTTAGAGCGCTTCGTTCACATCGAAGAGGTCTCTGGTTCGAGTCCAGATGCGTGCACCAGGTTTGCGGCGGGCAGGTCCGTAAAGTCAGAGGTTCGAATCCTCTCGTATCCACCACGGTTTATTGATTCGCCAGCAAATATTTGCTTGCCAGCCCCTTGCTTTTTTGTTATATACTAGTTAATGGCGGAGCGTTTTAGAGGGTTAGCATTGACTTTTGATGATGTTCTTTTAGAGCCAGCAAAATCTGCGGTGTCTCCTCGCGAAGTAAAAGCGGCCAGCTTTGTTACTCAAAGAATAAAAATTAATATTCCGATAATTTCGGCGGCGATGGATACGGTGACCGAAGGGGCGACGGCAATTGCTCTTGCCAGGCTTGGTGGTTTGGGAGTGATCCACCGTAATTTTTCGATCGAAGACCAGACTAAAGAAGTACGGAAGGTAAAAAGGAGTGAGTCTTGGATCGTTAGTGAGCCGATTACTTTGCCACCAGAGGCAAGTATAGCTGCGGCGAAAGAATTGATGAATTTCCATGGAATTTCGGGTATCCCCATCGTCAACAATAGCAGGCTTAAGGGGATCGTAACCCAAAGGGACTTGTGGCTGGAGACTGATTTAAACAAAAAGGTGAGTGAGGTGATGACCAGTGAGGGGTTGGTAACCGCTAAAGTCGGGATCGGTCTGGAGAAAGCAGAGAAGATTTTGCAAAAACACAAGATTGAAAAATTGCTGATTGTGGATAGCAAAGGAAACTTAAAAGGACTAATTACCTGGCGCGATTTAGTTAAAATGCGGGAATACCCAAATGCTTCTAAGGACGACAAAGGTCGGTTGTTGGTAGCAGCAGC
>MHCO01000032.1:22773-28933 GCA_001816645.1 Candidatus Woykebacteria bacterium GWB1_45_5 | reverse complement strand
ATTGCTACCGCTCAAGCTGCGATTGACTTGATCAAAAGGGGCGCCGATGCAATCAAGGTGGGGATCGGTTCTGGTTCTGTCTGCACCACTCGAGATATTGCTGGCGTTGGTGTACCGCAGTTTACGGCTGTTTTAGAGTGTGCAAAAACTGCTAGGCTAGCGAAAATCCCGGTGATTGCCGACGGGGGTATTGTTTACCCAGCCGATATCGTTAAGGCACTTGTTGCTGGGGCAAGCTGTGTTATGCTTGGCAACATGCTAGCGGGGACTGATGAAGCACCAGGGGAGCTGATTATTAGTTCTGATGGCCGCCGCTACAAAAAATATCGTGGCATGGGTTCCCTGGAGGCGATTAAAACACGGGGCACCGATCGTTATTTTTCCAAAGAGGTGCCAGAGGGGATCTCTGCCAAAGTACCGTATAAAGGATCGGTGTCTTTGGTCGTTAAAAAACTTCTTGCTTCTTTCCGGACTGCCTGCGGTTACTACGGTGCCGCAAAGATAGAGGACCTTTGGAAAGTGAGGTACCACCAAATTACCAACGCTGGTCAGCGGGAAAGCCACCCGCACAGTGTCGCTACCGACGCCGAGGAAGAGTCCTTTCACTAAAGTCTTTCTTTTTTCACTAGCGCTTGATTCTAATAGTAACCTTGAGGCCTGTAAGCTTCTTGTCTTGGTTGTTTCAAGACAGTATAATCGCAAGATTACATCTCGCGCTTGTTTCTCTAGCGAGATATAATGGGCGGTTTATGGAAAACGGGAAAGTAGTTATTAAGGTAGAAAATCTAGCCAAAACATACGAAGACACGGTTGCAGTTGATAACATTTCCTTTGAGGTGGGCGAAGGGGAGATTTTTGGCTTGCTTGGACCAAACGGCGCCGGCAAGACTACTACTTTAGAAATTATCGAAACTTTGCGCCAACCAAGTTCGGGGAAAATCGAGGTTGATGGCCTGGACATTGTTCACCATTCCTGGGAGATTAAAAGCAGGATTGGAGTTCAGCTTCAAGAGGCTGGATTTTACCCAGATTTAACCTTGGTAGAGCTACTCAAAATGTTTGGCGGCCTTTACCAGGTGAGAGTGAATCCGATTGCGGTTTTGCGGCGCTTTTCCTTGGAAGAAAAGAAGAAAAGTTTTTGGCAAAAGCTTTCCGGTGGCCAAAAACAGCGCTTTTCTATTGCTACGACGCTAATTCACGATCCAAAAATCATATTTCTTGATGAACCTACCACCGGTTTAGACCCACAGGCAAGAGTAAATCTTTGGGACGAAATCCGCAAAATGCACAAAGAAGGTAGAACAATAGTTTTGACAACCCATTATATGCAAGAGGCAGAGGAGCTTTGCGATCGAGTTGCGGTGATGGATCAAGGCAAGATCATTAAAATCGGAACCCCGCACGATCTAATCGAAGAGCTTTTAGCCTCCGGTTTTAAGCGAGATCAAGAAGTTAAAAAAGCGACTCTTGAAGACGTGTTCCTACATCTAACCGGTCGCCACTTGCGGGAGGAGTCACCGTCGTGAAGAAACGTTCGCCAAATCAGCTAAAACCATTTTTAGCGATTGCTTATTATTCACTTAAAGCACAGCTACGTAACCGGGCAACTGTATTTTTTGGTTTTGTTTTTCCATTGATGTTTATCGCGATTTTTGGTTTGTTTGGTAGTAATAGTCTGAATGTTTCAATTGGCATACCAGCTGATCAACAAAATGGACCAGTTTATCAAGCCCTTTCGGGTATCAAAGCAGTCAATATTGTTTCGGGGAGCGAAGATGAACTCGATGATAAACTCACCCAAGGAAGATTGGCCGGAGTTTTGTTGTCAGATAAAGGGGTAGCCAATCCTAGACTCTTTATTTCCCAGGCAAATGCTCAACAAGCGGCCGCCGCTAGCAGTATAGTTTCCGGAGTGGTTGATAAGCTAAACTTGCGGGTGGCAAATATTCAAAATCCGCCGATAAAGTTGGATATTGAAGAAGTCTCTGGCCGCACCTTTCGGTTTATTGATTTCTTTTTGCCGGGGATGATTGGTTTTGCCCTTCTTTCGACCGCTATTACTAGTACCGCTTTCGGTTTAATATTCTTGAAGAAAACCTTGGTTTTGAAACGAATCTTTGCTACTCCCACTAAAGGCTTGACGATTTTGTTTGGCCAGGGCACAGCGAGGTTAGTGGTTGTTTTGGCTCAAACTTTGGTGATTGTCTTGGTTGGTATCTTGGCTTATAAATTTTCGTTAGTTCACGGAGCGCTTACTCTTGCCGAAATGTTGGTTCTTTCGGTTATTGGGTTGATTTCCTTTCTGGGTTTTGGTCTTTTTATCGCCGGGATTGCCGCGGATGAAAACACAGCTGCGCCAATTGCCAACTTGGTTACCCTGCCACAATTTTTAGTCGCCGGGACATTTTTCCCGATCGACGCTTTGCCTTCCTGGGTTCAGCCGGTGGTAAAACTACTGCCTTTATCCTTTTTTAATACAGCAATGCGTAAAATCACTGTTGAGGGCCATTTTCTTGATCAGATGGTTTGGGAGCTAGTTGGATTAGCCGTTTGGGCTGTAATTGCCTACATTGTTTCTTCTCGAACCTTTCGTTGGGAGTAGTTCAGAAAGCAGAAAGCAGAGATCAGGTGATGACATTGTCCGTTTTAGAACCTCAAAGTTACTGTGTGATAAAATTAAGGAAATGAGAGTAGCGGCTGTTTTAGTTTTAACCATTTTCGTTTTCCTCGTTCCAATTCAAGTCCATGCCTCCGAAGATTGGGTCATTAACAGTTTCCAGGCGGACATAGACATTTTAGAGGACGGTCGGGTACAAGTGGTCGAGAGTATCAAGGCCGACTTTGGAAATCTACAAAAACACGGGATATTCCGCGACATACCAGAGGTTTACGAGCGTACTGGTGGCGGAAAACATTACACGAAGCTAGAAGTAAAGATTGTAAAAAATAACGGTGCCAACACTCCTTACGAAATCCTTAAAGAAAATGGTTACGCTCGTTTAAAGATTGGCGATTCGGATGAAACCATCACCGGAGTGCAAAACTACACTATCGAATACTTGGTAAGTGGTGTTCTAAAAAGCTTCGAAGACCATGACGAGCTTTACTGGAATGCTACAGGTGACCGTTGGCCGGTTCCAATTGAAAGTGCCAAGGCAACAGTAACTTTACCAAGCGGTCAAGTAGGTCAAATCACTTGCTATGAAGGGCCGCGTGGCGCCCAGGATTTATGTGACTTTCAAGAGCCAATTGGTAATGAGGCAAGCTTTGAAGCTAGTCGGTCTCTGTCTCCGGAAGAAGGATTAACCGTGGTCGTTGGTTATCCCAAGGGTTTAGTACCAATTATCGTCGTCCCGCCGCCAAAAAGTGTTTGGGATACCATGTTCACCTCATGGAATTTTGCCGCCTTCGCTCTTTCGTTAAGTTTTAGCGCCGGCTTCGCCTTTTTTCTTTGGTGGCGAAGAGGCAGAGATTACTGGTGGCGGGCTCGCTTTCTTTATGACCCGCAGGCAA
The DNA here is from genome assembly GCA_001816645.1 of Candidatus Woykebacteria bacterium GWB1_45_5. Taxonomy (GTDB): domain Bacteria; phylum Patescibacteriota; class Microgenomatia; order Woykebacterales; family RBG-16-39-9b; genus GWB1-45-5. The sequence continues at coordinate 25,420 of MHCO01000032.1, read as the reverse complement.
AACATGAGGTCCGCCCGCCTGGCGCCCACGAGCAAATCGTTGTCGAATACACACCGCCAGAAAAATTACGACCAGCAGAAATTGGTACTTTGGTTGATGAGCGGGCTGATACCCTTGATGTCTCGGCGACCATCATTGATCTAGCAACACGAGGGTTTCTAACGATTTCAGAAGAAGCAAAGAAATGGCTGTTTGGTAGGACCGATTATATTTTGACCAAAACAAGCACAGACGCAAAGGCGCTACTTCCTTACGAGCAAGAACTGAGGAGTCGGCTTTTTGAAACGGGAGATGTGGTTAGTATCTCGTCGCTGAAAACGAAATTTTATGAGGATTTAAAGGTGGTTAAAGATAAACTATACGAAGACATGGTTAATAAAAAATTTTTCTACGAAAATCCAGAAAGCGTCCGGCGGAAATACTTATTTGTTGCAATTGGCGTGGGTGTTCTTGGAGTGTTGATTCTAGTCTTAGGATTTGTTTTAGTGTTTAGTCTGCTTGTAGCGATTGGGGCGGGGTTAGCAATTGGGGGGATATTTTTACTCATCGTTTCGCAGATAATGCCGAGAAGAACGGCCGATGGCCATGAAATGTGGCGCAGAACAAAAGGTTATGAACTTTTTATCAGTACTGCCGAAAAATACCGGCAAAGATTTTTTGAGAATAAAAACATGTTTAACGAGATTCTTCCTTACGCGATCGTTTTTGGCCTGACCGAGAAATTTGCTCAAGCTTTTAAGGATATGGGGATAGAGCCACCTCAACCCGCTTGGTATTCGGGGACTGCACCCTTTAACGCTGCTCTATTTGGCGCAAGTATTTCTAGTTTTTCCAGTTCTCTATCCTCAGCAATGGCTTCCGCTCCAGGTGGAAGTGGCTTTTCCGGTGGCGGCGGTTCCTCCGGCGGCGGCTTTGGAGGAGGAGGTGGAGGGAGTTGGTAAGACAATTATTAAAATCTTTCTGACATGACTAGTATTCCTCAAGGGCAAACAGCTCACATCAACACAGATTCTGTAATGCTGGAAGGTAGTTTGATAATTCCCGATAGGGCGCGAGGAGTGGTTATCTTTGCTCACGGAAGTGGGAGTGGTCGGCACAGTCCCAGAAATAAATTTGTTGCCGAAAAGCTGCAGGAGGAGGGGGTTAGTACTTTACTTTTTGATCTTTTGACTGAAAAAGAAGACGAAGTTTACGAAACCCGTTTTGACATCTCTCTTTTGACCAAACGGTTAATCGCCGCGACAAAATGGCTGGAAAATCAACCAGAGGCAGCTAATCTCAAAATTGGTTATTTCGGTGCGAGTACTGGAGCAGCAGCAGCGCTTGCATCAGCTGCCAAATTTGGTTCAGAAATTGCTGCTGTTGTTTCCCGTGGTGGCCGGCCCGACCTGGCTTGGGATTTATTGCCAAAGGTCAAAGCACCAACGTTGTTAATTGTAGGTGGCGAAGATGATGTGGTTATCAAACTCAATAAAAAAGCTCTACAGGAGATTAAATCAGAAAAGAAATTAGAAGTGATCCCTGGTGCAACCCACTTATTCGAAGAACCAGGAGCGTTGGAGCAAGTGGCCCGATTAGCAACCGCGTGGTTTAAGCGGTGTCTCTCCTAGATCTTGCCTTGAGATCCGTTTCGACTTAGCCCCCGAGGATTTTAGTGGAGCTGAAAACCGCTGCTATTCCAAGAACAAAAATTAAAGCAAGTGGAATTTTCCGTTCTTCTGTGTGGGTTTCATGTAGTTCTGGAATAAGATCACTGGCTGCGATATAGAGAAAATGACCGGCAGCAAGAGCTAGGAAAATATAAAGATATTGTTCTATAAAGCTAGCAAAGAAAAAGGCAATTAAAGCTCCCGCTAATGCGGTGAGCGCGGAAAGAAAATTAAAGACGAGCGCTTTCGGTTTTGACAAACCATTGGCTAGCAATACTCCCATATCGGCAATTTCTTGCGGGATCTCGTGGGCGGCGACTGCCAAAGAAGTGATGATTCCAACGGGGATAGCGGTTAAAAATCCGGTTGTGATAACCACTCCGTCAACAAAGTTATGAACACCATCACCAAAAATCACCAAAAATGTGCTTGGTTTGGCACTTTCTTCACTAGAATGTCGGTGATGATGAAATATTCTGATTACACGTTCCGCAAAGAAAAAAGTAACGAAACCAACTAAAGCTGGTAAAAAAACATCCGCCTCACCAGCTTCGTTAACAGCCTCTGGGAAAAGGTCAAGGAAAGCAACCCCGATTAAAGCCCCAGCTGCAAAAGCGATTAAATAGCAAGCAAAGCTTTCGCTGATTTGTTTTTTGAGTAATAGTAGGCTACCACCAAACAAAGACAAAATACTGCCAATAAAGGTAAAAATTATGATGTAAGCTAATAATGGCATAAGATCGTTGACTTTAGAGTAACAGAAATCTAATCGATTGAAACAATATGGCACGGCAGAAATCTCTTGTCAAGGCAGTTTACGCCTTTTCATTCCTAAAAAAACCTGCTATTTTAATTGTTACTTGCCAGTAAACGATTTTTCTCCAGAAGAGTTTGATTTATGAGTCAAAAAAGAGCCCTAATTTCAGTCTTTAACAAAGAAGAGGTTGTTGAGTTCGCTAAAAATTTAGAAAACTTGGGTTGGGAAATTGTTTCGACTG
>MHCO01000032.1:15617-22767 GCA_001816645.1 Candidatus Woykebacteria bacterium GWB1_45_5 | reverse complement strand
CTTCTCGATTTTTGAAAAGAGCAGGGATCAAGGTTACGCCAATCGAAAAAATAACCGGCAGGTCCGAAATTTTGGATGGAAGAGTAAAGACTATCGCTTATCAAATAGCCGCTGGCTTACTTTTCGATCGAAAAAAACCCAAACATCGCGCTGAAATCAAAAAATCAAACATCAAACCAATCGACATGGTAGTTTGCAGCCTTTACCCCTTTGAAAAAACAGTTTCGGGCAAACACAGCCTTGAAGAAGCGGTTGAAATGATTGATATTGGCGGAGTTACTTTGCTTCGGGCAGCGGCGAAGAATTACGAATATGTAACAGTAGTGACTGATCCAAAGTATTACCCATTGATCTTGAGAGAGTTGGAAAAAGTTGGTGAGGTCTCGTTAGAAACAAAGAAGCGTCTAGCCTCCAAAGTTTTTTGGAAAGTGGCTGATTACGACGCAGCAATTGATGTTTATTTAGCAAAACGATTTTGCCAGGAGGAAATTATCAAGTTAAATTTTTGTGAAGGTAAAAAACTTCGTTACGGCGAAAACCCTCATCTGGCAGGCTGGTTTTATAAGACCCAGGACCCAGCCGATCCTTTAGCTATTTCTGATTTTAAATTTTTACAGGGGAAAGAAGTTTCTTTCAATAACACCCTAGATATTTCTGCCGCTATCGATCTAATTTGCGAAATTGGTCAAGAGAAACCTTCCTGCGCAATTCTGAAACACGGGTCACCTTGCGGCGCAGCGACGAAAGACTCGATCCATCAGGCTTATCACTCAGCGTGGTACGAAGGCGACCCTCTAGCCGCCTTTGGTGGGATCGTAATTGTCAACCGGCTCGTGGACGAAAAGTTGGCAAGAAAGATGCTTTTCGATAGGGGTCAGAAGAAATTTTTTGAGGTACTTCTAGCGCCAAAAGTAGAGGTGGCTGCTTTAAATTTTTTTGGGGAAAGAAAAAACTTAATTATCCTAGAAAACCCCACTTTGGAGAAGCCAAAGATTAGGAAGGCTTTCGATTTTAAATTCGTTCGAGGGGGGATATTGAAGGGTGATTTTGATTCCAAAGTAATTTCCGAAAAAGATTTAAAGATTGTTAGTAAGCAGCGACCGACCAAAAAACAAATTGAAGATCTACTTTTCGCCTTCAAGATTGTTAAAGCTTCCCGTTCTAACGCAGTGGCGATTGCCAAGAACCAAACCTTAATTTCTTCTGGTGTTGGCCAGCAAGATCGAAAAGAAGCGTGTAAACTAGCCGTTTTTAAGAGTGCAGATCCTTCACGAGGTAAAAGTCAGCAAACGGCGATTGGCGCAGTTGCTGCTTCGGATGGCTTTTTCCCTTTTGCTGATGGCCCAGAAATTTTAATTAAAGCCGGTATTAAGGCTATAATCCAGCCTGGAGGCTCACTCCGCGACCAGGAAACAATCAATCTTTGTAATAGACACAAGGTTGCTTTGGTTTTTACTGGAGTGAGAGCATTTAAACATTAAAGGAGGACGATCGTGAAGGGATCGACTTACGAAGATGCTGGTGTGAATATCGCTCGGGGCGACGCGGCTAGTGCGGATGCTTTTCGACAGATGCAGCAAACCTTTGACGAGACGGTTGTGGTCGACACAGGTTTACCTGCAATCCAGTTGATAAAAGCACTCCGGCTTCCTGGACGGCCACGGCTTCACGCTACCGTGGATGGTGTCGGAACAAAACTACTTTACGCTGCCGCCTGTGGAATCCACGATACGGTCGGTATAGATCTAGTAGCAATGTGCGTCGATGATCACGCGCGTTACAATATCTACCCGATCTGCTTTGCAGCCTACCGGGGAACAAATACGATCGATGAAACCGTGTTTTCCTCGGTAACCAAAGGGGTGGTGGAAGGTTGTAAAAGGGCGGGGGTTCCTTACATCGCCGGTGAGACCGCCGAAATGCCCGGTTTCTACGCTGGTTCCCACTACGAGTTGGTTGGTGTGAGCGTAGGAGTTTACGAAGAAGGTGCTCTTCGCCACGGTCAAGATACTCGGCTAGGGGATCTTCTTGTTGCTCTTCCTTCCTTTGGCGGTGGTAGTAACGGCTTCAGTCTGATGCGCCATGTTTTTCCGCCCGAGAAAGTGGCAGCAAGGGAAAGCGCTGTGGGTCCTGAGGAGATTTTGAAGCCAGCCCCGATATTTACGAGGCCGGTTCTGAAAGCAAACCGGACGTATAAAACTATCCGGGGTTGGGCTCATATTACCGGCGGAGGTCTAGGTGAGAGGGGCAAGTTGGCTAGTTTGCTTCCATCGGGTTTTTGCGCCAGACTTGATCGGAAAAGCTGGCAAGTACCACCGCTCTTCCAAAAGGTCCAAGAGGCAGGGAGTATCTCTGACGAGGAGATGTTTTCGACTTTCAACATGGGCCTGATGATGATTGCTCCTGTCCAAAAAAGGCAGGCGGCCCAGGTGGTTCGTTTCTTCGAATCTTTGGGAATTTCGGCGGCTGTTGTTGGTCGGGTGGAGGAGCAAACGGGGGTCAATAAGATCGAAGTCGTCTGATATAACGGGGCAAGAGCATTCTTGCCCCAACTTTTTCTCTTGCTTGATACCTAATCCGTCTGCTAAACTATCCCCTATTAAATGGGAATCCCTTTTAAGCTAGCATACAACACAGCTGTTCAACTTATTGGTAAGGCTGTTACGGCTACTTCAACCCTTCTGATCACTTATCTTGTGGCCAAAAATTTTTCAATTGAAGGCTACGGAAGTTATACCGCCATCTTTAGCTACATTGCTTTATTCTATGTCCTTACCGATTTTGGTCTTAATGCCGTCTTTGTTCGAGAAGCAGGTAGCGATTCAGAAAAACAAAAGGAGAATTTCAAGGATTTACTAGGCTTACGATTGGTAACTTCCATCATCGTTGTTTTCGTGGCCACAGCAATTTTAGCTTTTACCGGCCACCCTGCGTTGGTTAAACTGGGAATAATTATTGCTTTGGGGCTGGTTGTTGCCCAATCATTTGCCACGACGGCTTTGGCTCTTTTTCAAGCCAGAATTCGCTATGATCAAGCAGTAATTGCTGATTCTTTTGGGGCGGTGGCCAATTTGATACTTGTTTACTTGGCTGCCTCCAATTTCAAAAGTATTTTGTTTGTTATTGCCGCATTAGTGCTTGGAGGTGTAGTGAGAGTATTGGTGGCCTTTTATATTGTCCGCTTCCAACTTGGTGGGTTGGCGGTGTCCTTTAATACAAGTTTTTGGCGAAGGTTACTTATAACCGCTTTACCAATTGGTTTAATTGCTATTTTCAGCCAATTTAACGCCCAGATCGATAAGCAAATCGTTCTTTTGGCTAATTATAAACCGGCTTTGAACCTGAACGGAGAAACCGCCGTTGGAGTTTACGGTCTTGCTTATAAAATTTTTGAACTAGCAATTGTTTTACCCGCTTTTATTATGAACGTTGGCTATCCAATAATGGTGCAGAAAAAAGAAGAGGGTATTGTTGCGTTGTTTAATTTCGCCAAAAAACTCGCTTTAGCCCTGTTAGTACTTGGTTTTTTCGGATTAATTTTGGGTTGGTTGATCACCCCCTTTATTTTCAAAATCCCCGGATTGGAAAAATTCTCGGAAGGCGTTTCAACGACCCGGATTTTGTTGATTGGGTTCCCTTTGTTCTTTATTACTCCTCTTACTCTTTGGCTAGCAGTTACTTTGAGCAAAGCGAGAGAAATGATGTTTATTTATGGTTTCGCCGCTCTTCTTAATCTAAGCGCCAATCTGGTTTTTGTGCCTTCGTTTGGTTACAATGCAGCAGCGGTGGTGACAATTTTTAGTGAATTAGTAATCTTCGTTCTAAGCTTGGCTGTTTTGTACGTTGCTTTTAGAGGTAAGGAAACATGAAAGCTGTTCAAATTCTAGCCTCCCTCACCTTAGCTGCCTTGCCTTTGTATATAATCCGCTGCAAGAGCTTTTCTTGGTGTCAATCACCCCTGCCATTTACATTGTTAGAGCTGTTTATTTTAGCTACTTTTTTTGTTTGGATTATTTGGCGGGTATCATCAGTTAGAAAAGAGAAAAAGGTGCTCCAGAGACTTTTTAAAGGGCTTACAGGGCCACTTTTTTGGCCCTCCGTCCTTTTCTTAGCCGGCGGTGCCACTATTGCTGTTTTTTTATCAGCTGACCAGCGAGTAGCAGCTGGTATCTGGAAGGCTTATTTTGTCGAACCGGCTCTTTTTTCCCTTGTGGTTTTAGACCTATCAATCGAGAAAAAATCTTTATCCTGGGCCATCGTTCCCTTACTTTTTTCCGGACTTTGGCTTTCAGTTTTAGCAGTTTGGCAGGCAGTCACCGGGACTAATCAATTTGCTACCTACGCAATTTCGCAAGGGAGGGTAACAGCGGTTTACACCACACCAAACGCCCTCGGTTTGTATTTAGGGCCGCTCACGTTTTTAGCTTTGGGTTTTCTATTCGAGCTTTTTAGACAAAAACAGATAAAACTGAAAAAATCAAGTTTAGCCTGGTATCTGATTATTTCTCTACTAGGTTTTATTCTGGCAATTTATTTGAGCAAAAGCCGGGGAGCGGGCCTTGGGGTTATCGTGGCTTTGTTAGCTTTTTCACTGATGGCGATTTATCCAATTTTGTCAAATTTTTGGCAGACGTTGTTTAGGTTCAGTGCTTTCTTCGCGGTAGTCGCTTACCTTCTTTTAAATATTTTTGTTTTTGTTAAGATCGATAGTTTTGTCTCTACGTATAAACCGACAACGCAGAACAGTATAACAGCGAGATTTTGTATATGGCAGGCCACGAAAAAAATGCTGGCCGATCGACCGATAACTGGGGCTGGGTTGTCGGCTTATCAAAAGGTGTACCCTTCATATGCTACCTGTTATTCCGAGGCCCATCTTTACCCCCATAACATTTTACTTAATTTTTGGACTGAAACGGGAATGGTCGGTCTTCTTGCGTTTCTTTGGGTCATTTATCGTTGTTGGAAGATTCTTGATCGATTTGTTAATAATTTCCTCGCGGTTGGTTTACTTTCGGCGATGGTTTATATCTTTATCCACGGTTTGGTAGACGTACCCTACTTTAAAAACGATTTAGCGGCAGAGTTTTGGGTTTTGCTATCGATGGCGGTTTGGTTTAATATCACCCAAGCTAAGAAAAGCTGACCTTCTTACTGTTCTACAGTGACAGTGAGGTCGATGATTTTGCTGTTCCCAGCGTTGTCAACTGCCTTTACTTCGATTTTATTCTCGCCCGGAGAAACGTCCAATGAGTAAGCGAACCCAGCGTTTTGGTCAAGCATCGCCTGGATTGAGTTGACGAAAACGGTGGATTCAGCTTCGGCAGTTCCTTTTATGGTAATTTGTTTGGTGCCCTTAGGAAAATCTTGTTTATTGGATGGCTCGGATACTTGAAGGTTTGGTAGCTGTTTATCAAGGGTAACAATTGCCCTTTCCTCCAAACTCTTACCGGTTTTGTCAGAAGCGGTTACTTTGATTAAATTTGTTCCAATCTTTAAGGGAGCATCGACAAACGAAAAACTCCCGCTAGAATCGGCAACGGTTTTTCCTATCTCGGTACCGTTAATGACTAGGATTACATTGGCCTGCGCGGTGGCGGAGCCGGAGATGGTAATTTTATCTTGATTGGTGAATTCAGGAAGGTCGTGGAGGGCTGGTTTTTGGAGCGGGATCTCGTATTCCGGTGGCGGCGCTTCATTCCCGGAAGTTTTTGTGCCCAACCACCCTATGACGCGGACAAAAGTAAGGCCCCAAAACCAGACGATTAGTAGAATAACGATAGTTACCCCACCAATTATTGTCAGGCGGCGGTAAATCATTTTCTCTTCTTTACTTGTCTGACGGTAGGTGTAAGAAGGTACACCAACCCTAACATCTCTTTTCATCCTTTAGCTTACTCAGCTCGCTTTGGGGTGAGTTGTTAGGAGCCGATGACCCCGATTAAATCGGGGGGGGGCTCCGCTCCCTTACTTGTCAGCCGTCCTTGGGGCCTACGGCCCCGTTGAACAGGCAACCTAGTGCTTGCGAAGCATCTGCCCTGCTTGCCGCAGCTTGGAGCCAGCGGTGGGATTCGAACCCACGACCTCTGCTTTACGAAAGCATTGCTCTACCACTAAGCTACGCTGGCCAGTGGCAGGCAGGTCTGCCATTGAGCTACATCTGCTTTAGGGATAATATTATACAACAAAATAGGGAAAAGGGAAGAAATAAGTTATGGAGCGGGATACGAGAATCGAACTCGCGTCTCCACCTTGGGAAGGTGGCATACTACCATTGTACTAATCCCGCACGTCCATCAACTAAACAAATTCCAACCAAATCGGTCGGTTAAGAGTATACAATATTTAGCCGCAAAATGTCACGGGATAACCAAAACCTGGCTTGGGGTAATTAGCGGCCGGCCGTTTGATAGAGTGCCGACTTTACCGCTATTGGCGTCACGAATCTTAAACCACTGGTAGCCCGAACCGTAGTACGCTTGAGCAATGCCCCACAGAGAATCGCCTTTTACTACCGTGTAAGTCCTCTCTTGCGCTTCGGCTTTGGGAACTGTAAGAACATTACCAGCATGGATAATATTTGGGTTAGCCAGCTTGTTTTCCCTGGCAACCAACACCCAATTGTAGCCGGTGCCGTAAAGACGAGTAGAAATTTTCCACAAGTTATCGCCCCGAACCACAGTATATTTAGTGGGTAGGGTTACTTTTCCAGCCCCATCTTTCTGATCTTGGTTTTTTTGCTCATTTGCCTTTTGTTCCTCTTTCTGTTGCTCCTCTTTTGGAACCTCGGTTGGTTTAGCCTTCTGGCCAGCAGGGAGAGCGTTAAAGATAACAAAAAGACCGACAATGACAACTAAGGCGATGATTGCTGAGACAATGGTTGATCGTGACGAGCGCCAAAAAGATTGCCAATCCATAAAGCACACCTCCTTTGCTAAAATCTTTTAATACTTCCCATAGTGTAAAAATAATAGTCTTAAATTTAGTCCCTCTTCAAGTTGGCAGCCTCTTTTAGATAACTAAAAGGGGTATCGTCTCTCTGCCCTATTAAAAAATACTATAGCAGTAAAGAAACGGTCGGTCAACAGGTTGCAAACATATCTTAATAGGTCAATTTATATCAAAGAGAAAGTTTGAAGGTGACAAATGG
>MHCO01000032.1:10791-15556 GCA_001816645.1 Candidatus Woykebacteria bacterium GWB1_45_5 | reverse complement strand
TAGTTTAGCAAATAAAGCCTTCTACGTCAATATGAGCACAGATTTTCTCGATTAAATTCTTCGCTTTCAATTCTACATTCTGAATTCTCAATTCAAATTCTCCTTGACGCCTCATAGTTTTTTCCTTATAATTTCCCAAATTAAGCCACGTGTAGGTGGGGCTTACTTTCACAAAACGCCTAGACTGATTGGTTAGCTTTAAGCACATAAAGGGGCTGGTGCAATGCTAAAGTCGCAATCTCTGACCGTTGTTGTGGACGCTCTACCAGGAATTGGCGCTTTCCGTCTAGGAGCATTCACGCTGAAGCACCATCAGGAATATCCGGATGCGCCGCTTTCACCTTTCTACATCGATTTGAGAATGATCCAATCATTTCCAGATCTTCTGGAAGAGACGGCAAGGGTTTACGGAGAGATTATCAGAGAACGAGAGCTAGACTTCAGGCGCCTGGTTCCTGTTCCCACGGCGGCTGTACCAATCGCGTCGGTTATGAGCGTCCAGTTAAGGAAGCCTATGATTTCCCCTCGCTTGGATGCTAAGACCCACGGTTTGGTCCGGGGGATTGACGGCGTGTTCGAACCAGGGGATGTGGTGCTGGTGGTCGATGATTTGGTGACGACAGCGAGGAGTAAGCTTGAGGTGATCGAGGTCTTGACTGCCAACGAACTAACCGTTTGGGATGTTCTTGTTCTACTAGATCGAGAGCAAGGTGGGTGGGAGGAGTTGGCTGCTGCCGGTTTTAACCTCCACGCTGCCATCGGCATTCGCGAACTACTCGCTCACTATGTGGAAAAGAGACGGATTACGACTCTCGCCCATCATATATGTAAAGTGTATCTTGGTGGCGGGCTTTCTAAGGGTTGGGAGGCAGAGGTAGAGGAAGGCTGGGATCAGATCGCAGCCTGACGTTTCCAAACGTAGGCTCAAGCCCCGCTGCGGCAATTCGGGAAACCGAAAAGCCAACGCGGGGTTTTCATTTTTGGCGAGAATCAGTTAAAATTTCTTCAAATGGAGAAAAAGTTTACCAATAGAGAAGTTGCAGAATTGCTTAGTAACGTCTCCGCTGCATATCAAGTAAAAGGTGCAAATCTTTTTCAGATTCGGGCTTACGATAGCGCGGCGGATGCGATAGAGCATGCCACGAGTGAAGTTAAAGATCTTTGGGAGGCAGGGCAAATGGATCAAATCCCTGGCATTGGTGCTCATATGGCCAATTACCTTGATGAATATTTCACTACTGGGAAAGCGAAGCATTTTGAAGCGCTTTTTAAAGAAATCCCCGAGGACATGTTTGAATTTTTGAAAGTGCCTGGTATCGGACCAAAAACTGCTTACAAGTTAGCCAAATCTGGGGTAGTTAGTATTGAAGATTTGGAACAAAGAATCAAAAGTAGTTGGCTAGTAAAAAAGGGCTTCGGCGAAAAAAGTCTAGAGAATATTTTGCGGGGCATTGAAGAATTTAAAAGAAAATCAGATCGGATTTTGCTACCAGTGGCCGGTGAGGTTGCCAAACGGGTAATTGAATATCTGAAAAAACACAAAGACGTGATCGCTGCCGATCCACTGGGAAGTTTGCGAAGAAGAGTAACAACTGTTGGTGATATTGACATTTCTGTCGCTTCGAAAAATCCAAAGTCAGTGGTTGATCATTTTGTTAAATTCCCGGAATTGGAACGAGTGGTTGAAGCTGGTGAGCGAACAGCGACAATTGTTTTGCGAAATGGGATTCACATCGATCTAATGGTGCAGCCGCCAGAGAGGTACGGATCACTTCTCCAGCATTTCACCGGCAGTAAGCTTCACAATATTCATATCCGCAAAATTGCCAAAGAAAAAAGCCTGTCCCTTTCCGAATACGGCATAAAGAAAGTTGATGAAAAAGGTGGCCAATTTGCGCAAGATTCTTTGTTTAAGTGCGAAACAGAAGAGGAATTTTACAAAAAACTTGGTATGGATTATATTCCGCCGGAAATCAGAGAAGATACGGGGGAAATTGAAGCTGCTCTAGAGCACAAATTGCCAAAGTTAATAGAGTTTGCGGATGTTAAGGGTGATTTACAAAGCCATTCTATCTGGAGTGATGGGCATGATTCGATTGCCGAGATGGCCAATGTTGCTGCTGCTTTGGGTCGAGAATACATTGCTCTGACTGATCATTCTTACCCAAGCGTCAACTTCGATGAGCGGCTCAAAGAGATAGAACAATTTAATTACTCTCAAAGTAAGATCCGAGTAATTTCTGGACTCGAGGTGAATATCAATGCTGATGCGAGTCTTCAGGTGCCTGATGAAGTTTTGGCCAAACACGAGGTGGTTTTGGTTTCAATTCACACTAGTTTCCGCCAAGATCAAGAAGAGATGACGGCGAGAATCATTAAAGCCCTGAAAAACCCTTATGTTGATATTTTTGCTCATCCAACTGGTCGGTTGCTGCTTGAGAGGGAAGGAATTGAGGCTGATTGGGAGCAAATCTTTAAAGTGGCAGCAAACGCAGGAAAATTTATTGAAATTAATGCTTATCCCAACCGTTTGGATTTACCAGATGCATTAATCAGAGAGGCAAAACGATTTGGGGTTCGGTTTTCAATTGGCACCGATTCGCATCAAATTGCGCAGCTAGGTTTATTGGAATATGGTGTATCAACCGCTAGGCGCGGGTGGTTGGAAAAGGAAGACGTGATTAATACCTTGCCGTATTCGAGGCTTAGGGATATACTAAAGATCAAGTAAAAAGGCAAAAGTTGAAAGTTAAAAGTGAGATAAATTTGCCATTTGGTATTTGAATTTCGAGATTCTAAAACGAAGGGAGGTGGTAGCTGTGAGTTCTGCTTTGTTAGGTTTGATTGTTTTAGCTGTTGTTATCATCGGTATTGCCGCTTATGTTATTGGTATCTACAACGGCTTGCAGGTGACGAAGATGCGGGTGGCGGAAAGTTGGTCGGGGATTGATGTACAACTAAAAAGAAGGACAGATCTGATCCCAAACTTGGTGGAGACAGTAAAAGGATACGCCAAGCATGAAAGAGAAGTCTTTCAAAAAGTAACCGAGGCCCGAAGTGCTTTGATGGGGGCAAAAGACGCTAAAGAAGCAGCAGCGGCAGATAATATGCTGACTGGTGCTTTAAAATCTCTTTTTGCAGTTGCCGAAAACTACCCGGAGCTTAAGGCGAGTGATAATTTTAAGGAGCTGCAGGACGAGCTTTCCGATACCGAGACAAAAATAGCGGCTGCTCGACAGTTTTACAACTCCAACGTCTTGGATTACAATACCAAGATTAAAGTTCTCCCAAGCTCAATTGTCGCGGGAGCTTTTGGATTTACACAATCCGAGTTTTTCGAAGCCGAGGAGGCTGAACGGGAACCGGTGAAGGTAAAGTTTGAGTAAGAACTGTTTAAGTTCCGACAATTTATATTGGCCTTCGGCCGATGTAAATCGTTGAAAAAATATCGCAGTTGCTTATGGTACCAACGATTTATAACCAAATCGACGCCAATCGTCGAAAAACATTTTTATTGATGATAGGCTTTAGCCTGTTTATTGTCTTAGCGGTTTATATTTTGACCCGAGCACTTGGTTATGAAAGCGTCGGTGCGTTAAGCTTTGCTGGTTTATTCTTAGTGATTTCCGGTCTTATTAACCTATCCTCTTATTATTGGTCAGATAAGTTGGTGATCGCTCTTTCTGGGGCTCAACTGCTTGAGAAGAAGGATAAACCAGAGCTTTATAGGGCAGTAGAAAATGTTTGCATCGCGGCTGGGATACCGCTGCCAAAGATTTATATAATTACTGATCCGGCACCAAATGCCTTTGCTACCGGTAGAGATCCAAACCATGCTGCGGTAGCCGTGACTAGCGGTCTTTTGGAGCGACTTGACGATCTAGAGCTAGAAGGGGTGGTCGCTCATGAACTTTCCCACATTAAAAATTATGATAGCAGACTGATGAGTATCGTGGTTATTCTTGTCGGTATGATAGTAATTTTAGCCGATATGTTTTTTAGGATGTTATGGTGGGGAAAAGTGGGCGATGGCGACAGGAAGGGTTCCAACACAATTTTTCTATTGCTTGGGGTAATCGCGGCCATTTTAGCGCCAATAGCTGCTAATCTAATAAAACTGGCGATTTCCCGCCGAAGGGAGTTTTTGGCTGATGCTTCCGGCGCTTTGTTGACCCGCTATCCGGAAGGATTAGCCAAGGCGTTGATTAAAATCTCTCAAGACCCAAACACTTTAAAAAGCGCGACCAACGCCACTGCCCACATGTACATCGCCAACCCTTTTAAAGGGAAGCAGGCGAAAAATTGGTTGGTGGCTCTCTTCAGTACCCATCCATCAGTTGAAGAAAGAGTAGCTGCTCTGCGCGCGATGACAACATCATGAAAACAAAGATTACTTTAGAAGACGTCAAACATGTTGCTGCTTTGGCCGACTTGCCTCTCGCTGATTCCGAAATAAAAAAATTTACCTCCCAGCTTTCCGAAGTAATTGATTACAACATATCACTTCTGGAAAAGGTGACAACAAGGGACGTTAAGCCTACGGCCCACATTACGGGAATTTCTAACATCTTGCGGAAGGATGAGACTGAGCCTGGTTTGACTGGACAGGAGGCTTTGCAAAACTCAAAAGAGATTCACAACGACTTTTTTAAGGTAAAAGCAATCTTGGAGAAATAATATGGAATTGGCTAAGCTTTCCCTAAAAGAGGCGATTACCGGTCTGAAATCAAAAAAATTCTCCTCAAACGAATTGGCCAAAGCGGTT
>MHCO01000032.1:6547-10742 GCA_001816645.1 Candidatus Woykebacteria bacterium GWB1_45_5 | reverse complement strand
GGGCAAGGGTCAAGCCAATTAACCGGCGTTCCAGCAGCAATTAAAGATGTAATTGTTACAAAGGGGATTAGGACCACAGCTGGCTCGAAGATTCTGGAAGATTTCACGCCGCCTTACTCGGCCACTGTTTATGAAAAGCTGGAGACGGCTGGTGTCGTTGTAGTTGGTAAAACTAATCTCGACGAATTCGCTATGGGTGCTTCTACGGAAAATTCTGCTTACAAAATTACCAAAAATCCTTGGGATTTTTCCCGTGTGCCAGGAGGTAGTAGTGGTGGTTCGGCGGCCGCAGTGGCGGCCGATATGGCTATTTATTCTCTTGGGTCGGATACTGGCGGAAGTATCCGGCAGCCAGCTAGTTTTTGCGGCGTGGTTGGTTTAAAACCAACCTATGGTCGAGTAAGCCGCTATGGGTTGATCGCGATGGCTTCTTCACTGGACCAAATCGGCCCAATTACAAAAACAGTTGAAGATGCAGCTTTGGTTCTTAACGAAATCGCCGGCTATGATCCGTGCGATTCAACTTGCGTGGATAAGGAATCGCCAGACTATACTAGTTTTCTAAAACCAATTATTAAGGGGGCAAAAATTGGCGTGCCAAAGGAATTTTTTGGCGAAGGAGTGGATCTGCAGGTTGCGGAAGCAATTAAAAAAGCAATTAGCCGTTTGGAGTCGCTGGGGGCGAAGATAATCGAGATATCCCTTCCGAGAACAAAAGAGGCAATATCGGTCTATTATCTAATTATGCCTTCGGAGGTAAGCGCAAACCTTTCTCGTTATGATGGGATCCGTTTTGGTAGTAGCCGCGATAAGTTTGGTCCAGAAGTTAAACGAAGAATAATGCTTGGAACATACGCTCTTTCCGCTGGCTATTATGACGCTTACTACTTAAAAGCGGCTAAAGTGCGGACCCTTATTTCCCAAGAATTCAAAGGAGCCTTTAAAAAAGTTGATGTAATTGTTGGTCCCGTTTCTCCCGTTCTCCCCTTTAAAATCGGAGAGAGGGTAGATAACCCCCTCCAAATGTATTTGGCTGATATTTTGACCGTACCGGTAAATTTAGCTGGGCTACCAGGGATCTCAATACCGTGTGGTTTAGTTTCCGGCTTACCGGTTGGTTTACAGATTATCGCTGATCACTGGCAGGAAGGGAAGATTTTCAACGTTGCCTACGCTTACGAGCAGAATTTTCCTTTCAGGGAGAAACCTAAATTATGAGGCTATTAGCAAAACTTTTTGGCCAAAAAAAACCTGCAGGTAAGAGAGCAAATATAACGGGTGTTGATCGAGATAAAATTCGAGAGTGGTGGGTAAAAATTGAGGAGTTAAAAAACTTAAACAAGCCGTCCGCGTTAAGCGAAGCAGTGATTGAGGCTGATAAGTTGGTGAATCTTGCCTTGGATAGAATTTATCCGGGAAAAGAAAATGCGGCTGAAAGGTTGAAAGAAGCAAAAGCGATCTTTTCTACTTACAAGCAAGACTACGAAAATCTTTGGTATGCCCATAAATTACGAAACGAGATGGTTCATACGGTTGGCTTTGAGCTGCCGAGCCTCGAAGCGAAAAATATTCTAGAATATTTCAAACGTGCCTTGGAGATTTTAGGAGTATTATAGTTAAAATTATGAAAGAGTATGTAGCAACAGTCGGTTTGGAGATTCATACCCAACTGAAAACTACCTCAAAGATGTTTTGCCGTTGCAGTGCTGAATATTTTGGTACTACTCCTAACAGCCATACTTGTCCCGTTTGTTTAGGTTTACCAGGAGCCTTGCCGGTTATCAACAAAGAGGCGATCGAAAAAGCTGTAAAGCTCTCCTTGGCGTTAAATTGCCAAGTCGCCCCTGAGAGTAAGTTTGATAGGAAAAACTATTTCTACCCTGACTTACCAAAAGGTTATCAGATTTCCCAGTTTGATCGACCAATCGGTAGGGATGGTTGGGTGGAGCTTGGAGGTAAAAAAATCAGGGTCAGCCGCGTTCACATGGAAGAAGATACTGGGAAATTGGTTCATAGCGAAGTGGGTGGTAAAAGGGTTAGTTTAATTGATTTTAACCGTTCTGGCGTACCACTAATGGAGATAGTTTCTGAGCCTGATGTTGCTTCCCCAGAAGAAGCAAGGCTCTACGCTAAAAAACTGCATCAAATTGCTCGCTATCTCGAAGTTTCTGATGCTGATATGGAAAAGGCAGGTATGCGTTTTGATACTAATGTTTCGGTGCGGCCAAAAGGTGATTCTAAGCTTGGGGCGAAGGTGGAGATTAAGAACATCAACTCTTTTCGTTTTTTGGAAAGGGGGATTGCCTATGAAATTGAAAGACAGATAGCCTTAGTTAAATCTGGAGAAAAAATAAGGCAGGAAACGAGAGGTTGGGTAGAAACTAAAGGAATTACAGTCTTACAGAGGACGAAAGAGAGCTCACCAGACTACCGTTACTTCCCAGAACCGGATTTACCACCGGTTGTTTTCAAAAAGGCCCAAATCGAAAAATTACGTACCGCTCTACCAGAGTTACCAGACGAAAAAATAAAACGCTTTGAGGAAGAGTATTCACTGGATAAAAAAACTACTCAGATTTTATCAGAGAGTAAAAATTTTGCTCAATGGTACGAAGAGGCGCTGGCTATCTATGCGAAGGACGACAAAGGTAAGGCTTATAAGGCTAAGAGACTTGCTAATTGGGTGGTCGGTGAATTAGTCCGACAACTGCGAGAGCGATCTTTGACTATTGAAAATGTCCCAATTGAACCAGCTGCTTTTGTTGAGCTTTTAGATTTTATCGATCGGGAAGAGACAAACCAGGCAGCAGCCAAACAGGTTTTAACTTCAATGTTTGAGACCGGAATGTTGCCAGCTAAAATAATAAAGGAGAAAGGTCTTGCCCAAGTCTCAAAGGAAGAAGAATTGGAGAAAGTAATATTGGAGGTAATTAACGATTTCAAAAAGGCGGTGGACGATTATCGGTTAGGAAAAGAGGCCTCGTTTGGTTTTCTGGTAGGCCAGGTGATGCGTAAAACTGATGGGCGGGCCAACCCAAAGGTTGTTGGAGAGATTTTGAGGAAGAAGCTAACTTATGGAAACAGAAATCCAAGTTAAATATGATTTCATTCAAACAGACGAAGAATTAATTAGGGTTGTTCCAGCAATCGAGAAGGAACCTATAATTGCTATCGATACTGAAGGGAGTCGGTTCGATCCTTTCAATGCGAGACTACTTCTTTTACAAATAGCTACGCGGGAAAAGGCTTTCGTTATCGACTGCACCAAGGTTGATGTTTCTCCGCTGAAACAAGTTATTGAGGCAGAGAGACCACTAAAAATTGTCCAAAACGCGAAGTTTGACTATGAGTTACTTAAAGTTCAAGCGGGAATCAAGCTCGGTAACTTGTTTGATACTATGTTGGCGGAGCGGATTTTGACTTGTGGTGCTTCTCGTGAAATTGCTCTCAAAACTCTAGCAGAAAAGTACTTAGGGATTAAGATTGATAAGACTATTCGGGAGAGTTTTTATAATCCATTAAACCCAGCTTTGAGGGGTAAATTTAGCCAGGAGCAACTCGATTATGCCGCTAGGGATGTTTTAGTCTTGCACGAGGTCTTTCGCAAGCAATACAAAAAGCTACAAGAAGAAAATGTGGTGGAGACGGCAAAGCTAGAATTTGCCATTGTCCCCGCTGTGGCAGAGATGGAGTTGCGAGGCTCACTAATTGATAAAGAAAAATGGCGTTCCCATATTGCTGAACTAGAGAAAAAAAGAGATGGGCTAAACAAAGAAATTCAAAAGGATATTCGCCATCTTTCTCCCTATTCCCAGGTTGATTTATTTGGTAATGAGAGCGATACAGTAAATTTAGACAGCCCAATGCAGCTTTTACAGGTTTTTAAAAAGCTTGGGGAAGAATTGCCGAATACCTCAGAAGGTACATTGCATAAGTCAAACCATCCGTTAGCGAAAAGTCTTTTGGAATATCGGGCTTACGAAAAAATGATCACCGCGTTCGGCGAAACAATTTTAGAGAAAATTAACTCGGTTACTGGGCGACTGCACCCTGATTTTATTCAACTGGGTGCAGATACTGGTCGTTTTGCTTGTAACAACCCAAACCTACAGCAAATTCCAACTGATTCTGGGTTTCGAAGTTGTTTTATCGCCACCTCAGGTTATAAGTTAATAACCGCTGACTACTCCCAAAT
>MHCO01000032.1:6252-6535 GCA_001816645.1 Candidatus Woykebacteria bacterium GWB1_45_5 | reverse complement strand
TATGGCTGAGGTTTCGGAGGACCCTGCTTTTTTGGAAGCTTTCCAAAAGGATATTGACCTCCATGCTTTGACGGCGAGTCAAATGTTTCGAGTGCCAATAAAAAAGGTTGATAAAAACAAACGCTTTCAGGCAAAATCCATTAACTTTGGTCTGATGTATGGGCGGGGTCCAGTTTCTTTAAGTACCCAGATTGGTTTGTCAGTGGAGGAAGCAAAAAAACTGCTGGATGTTTATTTTGCTAGTTACAAAAAAGTGAAGAGGTGGTTGGACGACACCGGCCGA
>MHCO01000032.1:0-6224 GCA_001816645.1 Candidatus Woykebacteria bacterium GWB1_45_5 | reverse complement strand
CTTTGGGTGGTAGAAGAAGGCTTTTTCCGCCGCCCGAGCGTGGGCACCCCGATTATGAGAGATTGGTAGCTGCAATTGAGAGGCAAGGTAAAAATACGCCGATTCAAGGAACGAGTGCCGATATCACAAAGTATGCCCTTGCTTATATATATCGGGAGTTTGAGAAAAGGCAGTTAGATGCTTATCTTATCCATACTGTCCATGATGAAATTGTCGCCGAAGCGAGAGAAGACATTGTTGAAGAAGTAGCAAAGATAATCGAAGAGCAAATGATTGCCGCCGGGCAAAAGTTACTGAAGAAAGTACCAGTAAAGGTGGATGTTAATATCTCCGACTGTTGGGAAAAGGGTTGAGGTTTAGACTTCAAAAGCGAGTAGTTTCCCCTTCCTGTATAATCGCAAGATTGCATCTTGCGGTTAGCAAGATCTAATCGCGAGATTACCTCTCGCGCTTGTTTCTCTACCGAGATATAATTGAAATATATGCTGCTTTCGAATGGCCGAGGGTATTTGGATTCTTTAGGTGAGTTTATCCTGAAACTGACCGTTCCTCATCACCTAAACGAACACCGACCACTACTTCTGCAAAGTAGGGGCCTTTTTGTTTTTCTAGTAGTGTTGCTAATTTCCCAAGTCACCGCCAATGTAGCTACCCGAAGTGGCCAAGTTCTTGGTTTTGCAACTAATATCTCGGTACCAGAAGTTATGCGTTTGACCAATCAAGAGCGGGTCAATACCGGATTGGGGCAACTTAGAGAGAATCCGTCTTTGGATAAAGCAGCGGAGCTTAAAGCGAAGGATATGTTTAGCAAAGACTATTGGGCTCATTTTTCGCCTGATGGCACTAGCCCTTGGTATTTTTTTGGTTTGGTGGGCTATCAATATTCCTGGGCGGGAGAGAACTTAGCTCGGGATTTTGCTACGTCTGGTGGGGTAGTTTCGGCTTGGATGGCTAGCAGTGGGCATAGGGCTAATATTTTGAACTCTAATTTCACCGAAATTGGTGTAGCTGTAGTCAACGGCAATTTGGAGGGGGAAGACACCACCTTGGTCGTCCAACTATTTGGCAAACCAGTTGCTTTAGCTTCGGTAGCACCACAGGGTAGTACTGCCGGTACTTCTTCGCAGCCAGCTAAGTTAGAGGCGAACCTAAATGTACCGTCGTCTGCTGGTGAGGTTGCAAAGCCAACCGAGAAACAAGTCGCCGAAGAAAAGAAGATGGAAAGTTTGCCCCAAGAATCGTCAGGTAGCAAAGTCGTGTCTATCCAGTCCTTATTTAAAAACGCTACGGCCAGCCAAAAAGTGACATTGAGCCTATTGCTTTTTGTCGCTTTGTTGTTTATTCTCGATTCGGTTATTATCTTTAGAAGACGCCATGTTCGGGTGGGTAGCCACTCTTTAGTCCATGCCTCGATGATTATTTTGCTAGTGATAGCTACTTTACTTTATGGACAAGGATCAATCCTTTAAGCCCCTGGAAGGGGCGAACAGGCTTAAATATTATCGAGAGCACATCTTGCAATACGCCTTCTTGGTTATTGTTTTAATAGCTTCTCTATTTACCCTTTTTCAACTAAGAGACTTTTTTTGGAAGTTGGCTGTTGTTTTTTGCTTTTCACTCCTTTATCTAGTTTTTGGTGTTTGGCACCATTTGGAGGAAAAGAATCACACCAGCAAACATTTCTTGGAATACTTTTTAGTGGCTGCGATAATCTTTATAATTTTGTTCTCTGTATTTTTGGATTGACAAAGTAGGTTATTACCAATAAAATCAAGTGGTTTAGAATTTAGCAGTTTTTTATGGAACAAGCGGAAAAAAAGCAAGTTTCGCCTGGCGATTTAGTCAGGGTAGATATAAAGGTAAAAGAAGGCGATAAAGAACGGGTCCAGTCCTTTGAGGGGACAGTTATTGCTGTTCGTGGGTCTGGTAGTTCTCGGACCTTTACGGTGAGAAAAATTGCTATCGGCGGGATTGGTGTGGAGCGGGTTTGGCCCTTGAATTCACCAGCGATCGAAAAAATAAAAACCATCAAGAAACGTCCTCAAAGGCGGGCCAAACTCTATTATCTACGAAAATTAACTGGTAGAGAAGCGACCGGAGCTGCTCTTTGAGTTTATGAAAGCAGCGGCTAATTTTAGGTACGAAAAGGACTTGTGGAGCAAGGGAGTGCGGTTTATAGCCGGAATCGATGAGGTCGGTCGAGGCGCTTGGGCCGGGCCAGTGGTGGCCTCAGCTGTAGTTTTCCAACCATTTTTTAAACCTCCTTTTGAAGTTTTCGATTCCAAGTTGCTGCAGCCAAGGCAAAGGGAAGCGTTAGCTAAAGAAATCAAAAGAATCGCCTTCTTTGGTGTTGGAGTAGTGGGAGTACCGACAATTAATAAAGTCGGCATTGGCAAAGCAACCCAAAAGGCCTTTCGGAAAGCGGTTCGGGCGCTTACTTGCGATTGTGAGTACTATTTGATTGACGCTTTTTATATTCGTTATTGGACTAGGGAAAATCAGCTGCCGATCAAAAAAGGTGACCGTACTTGTGCCTCGATTGCTGCCGCCTCGATTGTTGCTAAAGTTTACCGGGATAATTTAATGCGAGGTTTGGCGGAGAAGTATCCGCAATATGGGTTTGATATTCACAAAGGTTATGGTACTGCTTTCCACCAAGAACAAATCCGCAAGTATAAGCTTTCCGGCAGCCACCGAAAATCTTTTGACCTCTCCTTCTTACTGACATGAAAGATAAAAAAGTTCTTGGTCGACTAGGTGAAAAACTTGCCGCTTCTTTATTACGACGAAAAGGTTACAAAATCCTAGAGAGAAATTTCCAGTCTCGTTTGGGTGAAATCGATATCGTCGCTGTCGACGGCGATACGTTGGTTTTCGTTGAAGTGAAAGCAAGAATTGGGAGAAAGTTTGGTCTGCCCGAGGAAGCTGTTCGGCCTTGGAAACTTAAAGCCATTGAAAAAGTTGGTGCTTATTTTCGCCTTCTCCATCCCGAAACACCAGAGGCCCAGCGAATCGACGTCGTTGCTATTGAACTAGATGAGGATGGTAAGGTTATTCGCCAAGAGTTAATTAAGAACACAACCGGTTGAGAAGGAATTACCTGTCACCAAAACCCTATTGGGTTTAAGAATTATGCTGTTTTGTTGATTGGGTCTTACCGTCATACCACTGAATCTCATAGACACGGGTGGGTTCATCAAAGCCGTGGAACAACATATTTCCTCGGTCGACAAAACGAATTTTTTTACCGGCTACTAACTGACGAACCACATCGGATACAAGTATTTCTCCACCGCCAGCATTTTTGCACAAACGAGCCGCTAATTGGACTGAAGTACCGAATAGGTCGTTTTCTTCGACAATAGGCTCACCGGCATTTATACCAATCCGAACGATGATTTCTTTATCAGTATTATCATTGTAAGAAACGAGCATCTGCTGGATACGGACAGCGCATTTGATCGCTTTGGAGGCAGATACAAACGCGGCCATGATACCATCACCGGTATGTTTTATCTCGGTTCCATGATACAGCCTCAACGCCTCCCGTACTATTTCATTGTGAATACGAACAAGATCTTGAGCGACCAAATCTCCCAGCTTTTGCGTAACCGCTGTAAAAGAATTCATGTCGGTGAAAAGAATTGTGCGAAGGTCAGCAGCAGCACTCATATGAATTTACAAAGCGTTTAGTTTATCATTCTCTACTTTTCTAGTCAACAAGCGGTTGGGTGGATAGCGACGAGAAATTAAATGGTGAGGGGCCTGGTGAGATTCGAACCCACAGCCCCGATTAAGATCGGGGCGCTCTAAACAAGAAATTTGCAGCTGGTGAGCCAAACAGGACGTTAGTCGAATTTATATCTGCTTACTTCAGAAGTATAGAAGCTATTAAATACCCTGCTTTAGTATATCAAGAAGTTACAGACCTGCAAAAAATAAGTAGTCCAAGTTTATAAGCAAAGAAAAACGACCTATTTCTAGGTCGCTTTCCCTCTTAAATAAACCAATAAAATTGATTTACTTAAGATCAGGTCGGAGCAGAGAACTAGGTTCAATGCCCCGACCTTCAATGTGGTGGGTTTGTCGGAGATGGCTTTTCAGCCCAAACCCACCGCGAAGTTAGCTCTGCTACTACTCGGGTGCTACTGGCCGGATCAGGATCGGCTCAGTCTCGAGGATCAGCGGTGCGTCGAAGGTCATGATTTTCGTTCCGAAGGCCATACCCATCACCCCGGTTGCCGCGTCGATGAAGATCCAGCCGTTGCAGGCTGATGCTGCCCCCGATCCGCCGTAGTAGATGCCGTCGAGCGAAGGAGCAGTCAACACGGGGTCTCCTTCGTACTGCGTCTCGACATCTTCAGTCGACGACAAGAAGGCGCAGGAGTTGACCGGCACCGCCGTGCTCACGAAGTAGTGAGTAACCCTCCCGTCGTCACTCATGATGTACGTGTACCACGGGTGGTTGATCAGATCTTGTCGGCGGGTGTATTCCGCCAAGACCGCACGCAGCGGGAAGTTCTCGGTGCGAGGAATGGGGATTTTCGCCTTAGCCCTCGCGAACATTTCCGCTCGTGTCTCGATGCTTTCCTCCCGCTGCCTTGACGATTCGCCGCCCTCACAGGTCGCGGCCGTCAAGAAGACAACCGAGATAGCCAGGATGGCGGTGGCTAGAGCTGCTACCTTACCGCGCATACGGTCTTACCTCCGTTCGGTACTACAGCCCCCGACCCCGGGGGGTAATCGCTGTCGACGAGCTGGTAAGGTAGATCGTTGTCCCGGAACTGCCCCTCGGTGTAGTCCTTGAGGGCGTCCTGGTTGTACTTCGCGATCGCGTTGTGGCGAAGCCCCTTAGCACCAGTGAGACTCGACAGCGTATAGTTGTACGCTCGTGTCCCCGGTTCCAGTTGAGCCAGTTGAGCGGTGAGCTCGTCGATCTGGCCTTCAAGGCCTTGGATCGAGGCGCACTGGTCGAAGAAGCTCTGGTAGGCTTCAAGCCGAAACGGTGCGCTCTGGATCTGGATGTGCGCCTCTCCGCGACCATAGATGCCAGCCGTGGCCACACGCAGGCCCCAGATGGTTGAGGCGATCACCAGCCAGAAACCGATGATCACCACGATGATGAACGCAGCCCAGAACCCTGTCGTCCAGTAGTTCAGACGCTGCTCCCGTTCGTTCCAGATGCTCATGACGTTCTTCTCCTTTCGTATGTGGGCTGATACCTCCGCTGTATCAGCTTACCTAAAGTGCGTAATTTATTATAGCAAAAATAATCGGGGAATTCAATACTATGGGACTTAGTTTGAATTTATTCCTCTGTTACACCAAAGATGCTAGAATTTAAGTTAAATTAGTCTTTTATTCCTAAAAGCAACCCCAGAACCAGATTTTAAATATCTTTCGAATTCTAATGCTTTAGTTTTTGACTTAAACGCAATGTAGCCTTCCAATTCAACTGGTCTAAATTTTCTAGTATAAGGAACATTCCCTTTGTTGTGATATTTAACTCTTCGGGCTAAATTGTCTGTAACTCCTGTGTAGTAAGTGTTATTGGAAAGCTTCAGAATATATACGTAATACACGTAGGTATTTTAACATAAATCAAACTGCCCTCCTTCGCCAAGGCTTCGGAGGACACCCTTCACTTTAAATCAAAGGTTATCTCGATCACTTAGTGATTAAGAGGAGATGGTGGCTTGCCACCCGTAGCTTCAGCGAAGGGTGGTGAGCCTGCTAGCCTCAGAATGGAACACCTTGTACGCCTATTTAAGTAGCGTTTATCAAACCTTCAGCCAATGTAACGTTGCGGTCCGGATTTAAGGAATTTGTAACACAGTGGAAGCTGCATGGTCAATATGAAATTCAGCTTTTGTTGAATAAATACTCTTACTGATGAAGAAAAATAAAGGCTACCCTAATGCTGGGGTAAGATTCCAACAGTGGATAAAGTTTCACCAAGAGAGAAAAACAAAATATAAAGACCTATTGCAGTGGCCGCAAATACAAGGATAGATCGCTCCTTATGTCTCCAAATACTGATAATTCCAGTAAAAAAGGCAGCTATCCCAGCAGCACCTGCGACAAGCAAGGGAAGCAGGAGGATGATAGTTAGTGGGTCACTCAAATCTAATGTATCGGCACCTTTTTCTCCTAAACCAGAAGCTATAAGAAGAATAAATAATCCCAAAGATAAAAATAAAGCGATTATAAGTCTGATTGACCAT
>MHCO01000031.1:18838-22326 GCA_001816645.1 Candidatus Woykebacteria bacterium GWB1_45_5 | reverse complement strand
CCACCGGAATAGCAATCAGATTGTAACCAGCCGCCCAAGCGAGATTTTGCTTCATTTTAACGCTAGTCTTTTGCGAAAGTTTGATTGCTTTGACGACGTCTCGGGGGTCATTTTTAACCAAAACAATTTCGGCCGACTCAACCGCCACATCAGTTCCTGCACCAATCGCAATACCAACATGCGCTTGGGTCAATGAGGCAGCATCGTTCACCCCATCGCCTACCATTGCAACAACGTTACCTTGGTTTTGAAGCTCTTTAATTTTATTGACTTTATCCTCTGGCAAAACTTCGGCAAAAAAAGTATCGATCCCAAGGTTTTTAGCGACAATCGAGGCGATGGCCGCCGTATCGCCAGTTAACATTGCCGTTTTTATCCCTATCTTTTTTAGCGAGTCAATCGCCTCTTCTGATTCCGGCCGAATTACGTCCTCCAAAGTTAAAATTCCGGTCAGTCCTTTTTCAACCATCACAAATATAAAAGTTTTGCCTATTTTCTCTATACCCTTAATTTTTTCCGCCAGCTCAATCTTCGGCAACCCCGACTCAACCATCAAAGCTTTATTGCCGACAATTACTTTTTGTCCTCCTACAAGACCGGCTGCTCCTTTGCCTGGAAAAGACTGAAAGTTCTTGGCTGGTTCAAATGAAATATTCCTCTCCCTAGTCTCTTCTACAACACCGTGAGCAATTGAGTGTTGGGAATGAAATTCGACAGCAGCGGCGAATTTTAAAATCTCCCCCGGCGGTACATCCAACAAAGGGATTACCTCACTTACACCAAATTTTCCTTCGGTCAACGTTCCTGTCTTGTCAAAAACCACATAATTTAATTTCCTGGCAATTTCTGCTGCTCTCATATCCCGAATCAAGATGCCGTTTTTCGCGGCCAACGAGGTCGTTATCGTCGTCACTGTTGGAATCGCGAGGCCAAGAGCATGAGGGCAAGCAATTACAATCACGGCAATTGCCAACGTACCGGCAAAAATTGCTCCTTGGGGGTTCACAAAAGACCAGAAAAGAAAAGTACTTATCCCAACACCAAGGGCTATAAAAGTAAGCCAGCCAGCAGCACGGTCGGCAAGTTTTTGGACTGGAGGCTTCGATTCTTGGGCTTGTCTAACCAGCTCAATTATTTGGGAAACAGTGGTCTCTTCACCAGTCTTTGTCACCTCAACCGTTAGAGACCCATCGTTATTAATCGTTCCACCAATTACCCCATCTCCCTTTTTCTTTGGGACTGGAACAGATTCACCAGTAAGCATTGCTTCATTAACCGAACTTTCTCCCTCTAAAACAACCCCGTCTATTGGAACTTTTTCACCAGGCCGGATTAGAATCTTATCATTCTTTTTCAGTTTTTCTGTCCCAACGCCCTTAATCTCTTTTCCAACAATTTTATGAGCGGTTGGTGGTATCAACTTGGCTAGTTCTGACAGAGCACCGCTTGCTCCTCTTAATGCCCGCATTTCCATCCAGTGACCAAAAAGGAAGGCGAGAACCAGTGTCGAGATTTCCCAATAGAGACTCTCACCCTTGAAAAGAAATGTCGCGGCGACACTAAATAAATAGCCTGATAAAACGGCCAGAGAAACAAGCGTCATCATACCAAACGCCCGGGATTTGATTTCTCCCTTCGCCATCACGTAAAAAGGCCAGCCAGTGTAGAAAACAATAATCGAGGCCAAAACTAAAAGAACCATCTCAATCCCCGAAAAGGTAATTGTAAAGTGAAACCATTGCTGAATTTTTGGCGAAAGGGCGAGAACAACAATGGTCAGCGGTAGGGCAATGAAGAATCGTCGTTTAAAATTATTCTCCATACCTTCGTGGTGATCTTTATGTTCTTCATGGGCTTTTTCGGTAGGCTCTAACTTCATCCCGCACTTTGGACAAGTTCCCGGCTCTTTTCTCACCACTTCTGGATCCATGGGACAGACATATAAACCATCGCCAGTTGTTTTTACATATTCGCCTGGTATTTTCTTGCCCTTCACTCGGCGCTGATTATGGTCTGTGGAAAAATTTTGAACTTTGAATTTTGAATTTTGAATTTCTTCTAGGCTCATCCCACATTTTGGACAGCGGCCAGGTTTGTTCGACCTAACATTAGGGTGCATTAGGCACGTGTAAACCTCGTTATCTTGCTCTTTTTTCTGATCCACTCTTTCTTTCATCGTTCACTCCTTTTTAAATTAAATTTAGCCAAACCAACATTCCAAGCCCCAACGCCAGCATTGTTAAACCAGAAACTAATTTAATCTTACCAGAAACCGCCGATTGATATTTCGATATAACCGGTAAAACCTTTCTGTTGGTGGATAAAGCAAAAATAACCCCAGTGGGTAAGATAAACATTAGATTATAAATCAAAAGATAACCAAGACCGGTCCAAAAAGTTGTTTTTGCACTAAGGAGAGCGGTAGTTGCTAAATAAATCCCGCCTGTGCAAGGAAATTCGCAAAGTCCAACAAAAAAGCCTAAACCGATTGCCGATACAGCAGTGATTTTGCGGTCCCACTTCGGAACCTTGCAGGCGCTAATAATTGGCGAAAGGACGGGGACATGCACATATGGGAAAAAGTAATCTTTCAGCGCAAAAAGGCCTAAGAATAAAACAATAAACGCAGCTATCCAACCAAAAAAGTTATGAACGCCAAAAAGATGAAAGCTGTGAACTAGACCCAAGCCGATTAAAAGATAGGTGACATACATCGCTGCTAGATAAAAAATGCCAAAGGAGATCAATTGCAACCTTGAAGCACCTAAAGTAAATATCAAAGAAACAAAAAGAAGCAGTACACCGATGGCACAAGGGTTTAGAGAATCAATTAAACCATTGTAGATTACTAGCGGAAGCATAAATTATAGTACTTCGGCTGTAAACCGAATAGAAATGTCGCTGCTTAAAGGATCGTTAGTTTTAAAATAAATCACTCTTCCCACTTTTCCTTTCACTGGCATTATCGAAGGCTCGTAAATTGCTTTTAAAGTTGCTTCTTTTCCTGGTTCTAAAGTTCCCTTCCAAGCAGGACTCCCATGCATACTAAATTTTGGTGACTCCTGACCATTAATTACTACTTGAGCAAAGGTACAATCACAAGAGGTAGAAAAATTAGTCATCTCAAGCGGTTTTGTGCCTTCATTTTTGATCTTAATTTCCTTTACCTTGGTTTCCTCTACCCCTACCTGACCAAAATCAAAATCGGCTGTTTCAATGTTTATTTTTGGTTTATCTTTATCAGTTGCGCTGTACGTGGTTACCCCAGCTGTTTTCCCTGAAGATGAAAAAGTAAAGAGAACGGCAGTCATGATTACAACCAACAGAAAAATGCCAAAGACAATGAAAAATATCTTATCAACACCAGCAGTTTTCATTTTTCACCCTTTTTCCAAAGCCAACGAATTAAAGCTGCTAAAGCAACGATGACTAAAATCCAGGTTACTGACCAAAGAATCATCCAAAACCAGCCAACCGGCCAAAACGAA
>MHCO01000031.1:17097-18832 GCA_001816645.1 Candidatus Woykebacteria bacterium GWB1_45_5 | reverse complement strand
ATCATTCCGAAATTCCCACCCATCATGTTAAAGCCACCTCCTCCCATCATCATACCCATCATTGGCATCATACCCAAACTCGAGTTTCCCGAAACGTTTCTCTCGGCCATCTTACCCATTGAAATATGCATCTGCCGCAAGAAATCTTCACCCATCATCTCTTTGATGTTTTGATCGGCCTGCTCATGAGCCGTCCCCATCATCTGATCCATCAGCTGCTCACCAGCTTGCTCGTAACTCTCGTCCGTTGTCACTGCATACGAAGTGGTCGGCAAAACTAAAAATGTAAGAACCGCGACAGCTGAAAGTAAAATCTTCAAGGATTACCTCCTTTTAAAAACTTCTACTAGTTCTTTCAAGTAGCCTTCTGATTTTGCTGTTTTAAAAGAAGCAGCAACACACGTGTGCAAATGAGAATCAAGAATCATCTCCTCAATTTTCTTCAAAGAACCTTTCACCGCTTCGGTTTGCTGCAAAACATCAATGCAATAACGATCATCCTCCACCATATTGACAATTTTTCGCAGATGCCCATTAGTAATATTCAGCCTTTTTATTACTTCCTTTTTAACCTCATCTTGCATATATCTATATCCTACCCAAGTGGGTAGGGTAAGTCAATACTCAATTTTAATTAAATAAGGAGTGTTTGAGCTGCTCGATAACAGGGGCAAGAAAATGTCGGCGTCAACTGTTGATGATCTTCAAAATCTCTTCATGGATTTTGCCGTTCGTGGCTAAAATGTCTTTGGAATCAATGGACCAAGGCTTTCCTTCAAGATCCGTCGCCTTTCCAGCGGCTTCTTCAACGATTAGACAACCTGCCGCGAGATCCCATGGATTGGGAGAAAGACAAATTGCAGCGTCCAAGTTACCACTTGCTGTGTAGCAAAGTGACAAAACCATACTACCCAAAATTTTTGGTGTTCTAGCGGCAAGTTCTACCTTGGAAAAAAGCTCGATAAATCTCTCCTTTATCCTCGATGGACGGGCATAGCTAACCACCGATTGTCGCAGCTCTTTAGACTCAGACACCTTAATAAAGTAGCTATTTAACCTCACACCTTTTCCTTTTTCTGCGCTATACAAATTATTACGCATTGGGTCATAAACCACGCCAAGAATCACCTCTTTATTTTTTGCTTGGGCGATGGAAACGGCGAAAAAAGGAAATTTGGTAGCGTAATTAGTCGTACCATCAATTGGATCGATTAGCCAAAGGTACTCCGAATCCTTTTTGGAAAAGCCACTCTCTTCAGCGTTTACAGAATGGGTAGGAAAATTTTCCTTGATGATTGAAATTATTTTTCTTTCCGAAAGTTTATCAATCTCGGTTACCCAACTACCGCCCTCTTTTAAAGTTACTGGGTGAGCTTTGTGGAAATTCTCTCTCAAAATCTCCCCCGCTTGTCTCGCTGCTTTTATTGCTACTTCTAGCTCTTTTGTCATCAAATTTACCCGTTCTTAAAAATTACTTTTGATCAACGCCACCAGCTCGTCTCTTTTTTCCTCCATTAAATTTTTATCTGTGGCTTCTACATTTAGGCGAAGTAGTGGCTCGGTGTTTGAGGATCTTACACTCACCCGCCAGTTTGGGTAATCTACAGAAACCCCATCAAGCAGCGATACTTTCCCTTCTTTATATTTTTCTTGCACTTCTTGCTTGATTTTTTCCGCATTTTCCGTTTTAAAATTGATTTCGCCAGACTCAAAACTAACCGACAGGGCTTTGAGA
>MHCO01000031.1:14002-17020 GCA_001816645.1 Candidatus Woykebacteria bacterium GWB1_45_5 | reverse complement strand
ACCAGTTTCTCGGAAGAAGTAATGACCGGAGTTTTCCCCGGCAAACAAAGCATTTTCTTTTTTCATCGTTTCTGTAATCAAAGCATGGCCTACTCTGGTCACTACTAGAACCCCGCCATACTTTTTAACTGCCGCCTCCACGTTGAAGGTGTTCCTCACATCAACAACTATTTTTTCCCTAGGCTGTTTCTGCAAAAGCTCTCTAGCAACTAAAGCAGTGATTAATGAAGCTTGGATTACATCCCCCTTTTCATTTATAAAAAATATTCGGTCCCCATCACCGTCCGGAGCAATTCCTAAATCGGCCTTTTCTTCCAACACCTTTTTTCGTAAATCAACCAAGGTCTCAAATTGAAGAGGATCAGGCTGATGAGCGGGAAAGTTGCCATCAATTTTAAAATTCATTTTAATTAGTTCGCATGGCAGCTTCTTAAAAAGCGCTTCCAGGTACAATGCGCCAACAGCATTACCAGGATCGGCTACTACTTTTAACTTTTTTATCGTCGGGTATTGAACCAACCTAAACGCGTTCTCTACTTGATCCTCGAATACATCCTCGTTCCTTTTGACTCTGCCTTTGCTGCCCAGAGAAATAAACTTCTCTGCCAAAGTTAGCTCTCTAACTTCATCCATGCCGGTATCTCTACCAATTTTAGTTACCTTACCCCCGGTATTAAAGGCAAACTTAATCCCGTTGTATTCTTTTGGATTATGAGAAGCACTTACTTGTAGTCCAGCGTCACAATCGTAGTGGGTAAGGGAAAAATAAAAAGCCGGTGTGGTAGACATACCTATCTCGGTTATTTCTGCTCCCGATTCCAACAAAGCTTTTCGAGCTTCCTTAACTAGCATCGGGGTGGAGGTTCTTCCATCGTAGCTTAAAACGAGTCTTGGAGCTCGGGAAAGATTGAGCTTCTTAACAAAAAATGTGAATATTCCCTTGGCGATTTTGTAAATCGTTTCCTCATTTAACTGGGCAGGGTAGATACCCCGAATGTCATAAGCTTTAAAGATCGTTGGGTCTATTTTAGAATTCATTCGATCGGCTCCTTAATAATTTTGAGACCTGTTCGTAAACTTTGAAATTTGTCGATGGAAAAACTCACCCATCGAAACTATTTAGATTAAAATTATAGCGGAGAAGGGGTAGCTGGGGCAAGTTTAGCTTCGCAATGATTCGCCTTGCGAAGCTAGAGCTGGTTTTTTAATAAATCTCAAAACCAGCTCGTAACCGCTGAAAAAGACTCCAGTGTAGAAAAGATCACCAAGGATTGTGTTCCTAAAAAATGGCAAAGCCAGTGTGTAACTTTCCATTAAACCCGCTAAACTCCTTGGGTACCAACCGCCAAGCCAAACAGCAAAATTGGTTATCAGGAAAAACAAAACCGACGAAGCGGTAGCGGCTAAAACAACGGTTCTTGGTGATTTACGTTTTTTTAACCATAGCCCGATTAAACCGGCTAGGATAAACGAGCTGTAAACAGAAATCATCACGAGCGGCGAATAGAAACCAATAATTAAATCGCTCAAGAATAAAGCGATAATCGGAATCAGTAAAGCGTAACTGCGATCCAAGTACGAGCCCCCAAACAAAGCCATAGCAGCAATCGGCGCAAAGTTTGGGGGGTGCGGTATCAAGCGCAGCGTTGCCGCTACGAAAATTATCAACAACGGGTTAATCAATTTTTCAAAATGTCTTTTTAATTCCATTTCAGCTTGATTTATCCGGATCACTCCGAATGGGCCCAATTATTCGGATTAATAGGTGGTGATTCTCCACTCGATCTTATCACCATCTTTGATCTTATAACTTCCTGCTCCAACTTCGGCCGGTTTACTATTAACGAGCATTTCCCAAAACTCTTTTTTAGCTGTGTTAGCCGTTCTTCCACCGATCCCGGTCACAAAGGCATTTTGCCCCTCACCCTTTGTCTCTACAGTAGTAACTTGTCTGGTAAAATCCAAGGCTGTCTTACCTTCCTCGATTTCAACATCTTGACTAGCCAAAACCTGGCTACTTTCCCCTGGATTAATAGTAATGCTGGCTTTAATTTTCTTGATTTGTTCCTTATGGGTAGTAGCCGCCGGTCCAACCTCACCCTTTTTTGGGGTGTTAACAATAACAAAATATCCAGCGACAACAATCAGTATCGCTACAGCAGCTACTACTATCCAATTTTTCTGTAAGTTTTTCATGATATGCAAAAAACCGACCTCGCAAAGTTGGTCGGTTTATCCAATCGCTTTCACCTCCTTTGCTCGAAAGAACCCAAAGGCGGGGTTCTGGGTATACAGTAGCGGCACTCCGGCCGAATTACACGGCCATTCACCCGTATTTCCTTTGCTGGTTAAATTATTAAGGTATTAAGAGACTAAGTTAATTGGGCTGATTTGTCAACATTCTGAATGACCACAAGTGTAAGATCGCTCCCCCGATATTATCGGGGTCCGCGTCCTCATCATGTGGTTAGCATTCTGAGTGCCCACAGCTGTAACACTTTTTGCAGCCTTCTTCGTAGACGAAACTTGCAACCCCACATTTAGGACAGATATCGCGTCGGACGTCTTCAGCTGTAATTATCAATGGCTGCTTCGGGTCTTTGGGCTCCTTTATTTCCGGCTTAGGTGGCTCTTGGCTGCTGCCGCCCTTTGGTGCCTCAACAGTGGCCTTACCGTCCCCATTACCATTGCCATTGAGATCTTCAATCGGTCGGACTCCTTGGCTAGCCAAGTACTCGGACAGCGCCTTGGAAACCGCATCGGCTAAAGAATAAACCCGCCCATTTCCAAAGCCCCGCTGGCTTGCTCCACCGATACCGGTAAGTTGGTTAACCACTTGCCGGGCTACTTCTTTTGGCGAATATTCGGAGGGAATTCTTAAAGCAAGGGAAACCAACCGCCCCAACGCCTCCGCATCGGCAGTAATGTCACTACCTGCTTTACCAACATTAATGAAAACTTCAAAGGGATTGCCTTGCTCATCAGCATTAATGGTTACAAAGGCATGCCCAACTGGTG
>MHCO01000031.1:0-13990 GCA_001816645.1 Candidatus Woykebacteria bacterium GWB1_45_5 | reverse complement strand
GCTATCTTTTTCTGTGCTTCCGTGCCTTCTGCGTCTTCTGCGGCTGCAGCTTCCTTATCACGATCAAGATGGGAAAGCACCCCTTCCCGACTACCATCCCGCATGTAAGTAACACCTTTACAGCCAAGTTCGTAAGCGATGGTATAAAGCTTTTTCACATCCTCAACGGTATGATTGTTGGGCGCGTTAACAGTCTTAGAGATTGAAGAATCGGTGTGAGCCTGAATCGCCGCCTGCATCCGGATGTGTTCTTCTGGTGTGAGATCATTGGCAGAAATAAAGTAATCTGGGTGGGGCTGCCCAGGGTGCTCTTCCTGCCATTTTTGGTAAAGCGGGTGGTACATGACATGTTCGCCAATTCGATCACGGCGCACCAAGGCAAAGTCGTAAACTGGCTCAATACCACTGGAAACCCCCGCCAAAAGGCTGGTAGCGCCGGTTGGTGCTTGGGTAAGAAGAACGGCATTGCGGATACCACCCTTAGCAATTTTTTCCTTAATTTTGTCCGGCAATTTCTTTATAAACCAACCCTGCAAATATTTAGCTTTGTCAAAGGCAGAAAATGGACCCTTCTCCACTGCTAAATCGGCGCTAGCCTCGTAGGCGGCAGCGCTAATTGTTCGATAAATTTTTTCAATTGTGGCCAAAGCTTCTTCACTGCCGTAATTTATACCAAGTAAGATCAGTGCATCCCCCAGTCCCATTGTCCCTAGACCAGTGCGGCGGATTCTCAATTGCGAGGTTTTGTTTTCTTCAAAATAATAGCCAGTGGCATCAACAACATCGTCCATAAACCGGATCGCCACCTTTACGTGCTCAGCCAGCACGTCGTAATCAAACTCTCCCTCACCCAGTTCTCCTTTGACAAAAGCGGTTAGATTCATCGACCCGAGGTTGCAGACTGCCCACTCACCCAGTGGTTGCTCGCCACAGGGGTTGGTGCAAATGATTTTTTCAAAATACCAAGTGTTACTGCGTTTGTTACTACGGTCAATAAAGTGGATACCTGGCTCGGCGCTTGCCCAAGCCGCACCGCTGATCTTATCCCAAATCTGCCGGGCCTTAATAGTTTGGTAGGTCTTAACTTTTTTCCCAAGATCCTTCCAAGCTTCTAGGTCGCCTTTCCAGACCCGATCATAATCGGGGTCATCAATATCTGGGAAGACCAGTTGCCAATCCTTGTCCCCCCTTACCGCTTCCATAAAGGCGTCAGAGACACAAACCGAAAGGTTAGCCCCGTTTATCCGAGAAAGATCCTTTTTTACTTCAACAAATTCAATGAGATCAGGGTGCCAATCATGAAGCATCAGCATCAAAGCCCCCCGCCGGGTACCCCCTTGCTGAATAACATCATGGGTAGCAGTGGAGTAAAGTGCAGCCCAGTTTACTGGTCCGGAACTTGTTCCGTTAACCTTTTTTACCCGGGCACCCCGAGGTCGCAGTGAAGAAAGATTAACTCCTGCTCCTCCAGAACGGCTAAAAATATCGACCATTATTTTTAAGTTATCGATTATCCCATTGCGTGAGTCGTGCGGCGAGGGAATAACAAAACAATTGTAGAAAGTGACCTCAAAAGGGGTCCCTGCTCCAGAAAGCACCCGACCGCCGGGGATAAATTTAAAATCCTTAAGACTATCGTAAAATTTTACTGCCCACTCGTACTGTTTGCTACGGCTCTTTTCTACTTGGGCAACCCCTGCTGCTACCCGCCGCCACATCTGTTCTGGATACTCTTCAATTACCTTCCCTTCTGCATCTTTGAGGGCATAACGATCCAGAAAAACTTTTTGCTGCATCCCCTCCAGGCTAGTCTTGGCTGAATCGGAAATTAAACCTTCCAACTCGATCTGAAGTTTCGGGTCAAAATTTACTTTTGGTTTAGTTGCGGTGGTAGTAGCTGCCTTATTTCTCACAGCTCTTGGTCTCCTTATATTTAAGCTGAGCTGATTGTTTTTTCTGACTTTAATAAACTCTTGACCTCTTTTTCGAAAGAAACTACGTCCTCAAAAGCTCGATAAACACTGGCGAAACGAATATAAGCGACCTTATCGACTGCTCTAAGCCGCCTCATGACAATTTCACCGATTACTTTACTCGGTATTTCCGTGGTTTCTCGCTTACGTAGATTTTGCTCTATCTCCTCCACTGTCTCCTCGATCGTGTCCATGGAAATTGGGCGTTTTTCGCAGGCTTTTTTAATACCTGTCAAAAGCTTATTACGATCAAACTGCTCCCTTCGGCCGTCTTTTTTAATAACAAATAAATCAATGGCCTCAATCCGCTCATAAGTGGTGAAGCGCTTACCGCAATTTAAACACTCGCGGCGGCGGCGGACCGAAAAAAGGTCTTCTGAATCGCGGGAATCGAGTACTTGGTTTTCATTGTAGGCACAATAAGGACACTTCATAGTTTGATCCTTCCGAAATATTCAATCCCTCTGATTGTGGTAAAAAAGAGGTTGTTCTGCCCTCAAACTGCCCAGACTCTCAAGGAGTGTTTTTCACGTGTGGAAACTACAAAGCACAATATATTGAGTCTAATTTAGACTGTAGCACCCAGATGTAGTGTTTGTCAAGAGGTGATTTTATGCGTAGTTAACAGTTTGACCGTCTTTTTGCTAGTATTATACCTTATTTAATGTTTGTGGAAATTCTATCAGGAGTTGGTCTACTTTAGTTAATGAGTTCATTGACCAACTTCAAGTCTTAGCCCTCTTGGCTGTTTCTCCCTCTAGCCAGTCCTGGGCATCCATGGCGGCCATACAACCAGCACCAGCCGCAGTGACGGCCTGCTGATAACGCCAATCGTGGGCATCTCCGGCGGCAAAAACACCGGGAACTGAGGTTTCTGAATGGTTTTTTAACACAATGTAGTTTCTCTCGTTTAATTCGAGCTGACCTTTCAAAAATTCGGTATTGGGTTTGTGGCCAATTGCAATAAATAACGCATCGACCGCTAGATTTGAAGTCTTATTGGTTTTTAAATCTTTGATTAACACCCCTTCAACCCTTTCTTTCCCCAATACTTCCTCTACTTCGCTGTTCCAAATAAACTTGATGTTTTTAGTCGCAAAAGCTCGCTGCTGAAGGATTGGAAAAGCTCGCAGTTTGTCACGGCGGTGAATAACGCTGACAGCTTTCGCAAGTTTAGCCAAAAAGAGAGCTTCCCGCAATGCTGAATCACCACCACCAACCACCGCAACACTCTTACCTTTGAAAAATGGTCCGTCACAAACCGCACAGGCCGAAACACCTTTACCAATAAGCCTTTTTTCGCTTTCTAGGCCCAACCACTTTGCGTTGGCACCGGTGGCAATAATCACACTCTTACCAAGATAAACTTTCTCGCCGGCAAATAATTTAAATGGCCGCACCTTAAAATCAACTTTTGTCACGTTTTCATTAATTATCTCCGCGCCGAGGTTTTCAGCCTGTTTTCTCATCTCGCCCATCAACTTTGGCCCTTGGACGGAATTAGGGAAACCAGGGAAATCCTCAACCTCGGTTGTTAGCATTAGTTGGCCGCCAGCCTCAACCCCGGCGATCACCAAGATTTTTAAGTCGGCTCGGGCGGCATAAATAGCAGCTGTCAGACCAGCCGGCCCACTACCGATAACTATTACGTCATAGATTTGGTTTCCCACAGAGTTTCTCCTAATCAATAATAGCACAGACTAAAATATTATTGGGAGAGTCAAGCAAACTTAGCCAGTTGCTCTTTGAAAAAATCAACGTTGGGAATAGGCGTCGGATCGATCTCATTAAGTACCGCTAAATAAAAGCTCGTCCAAGAAGAAAACAAAAGGGCCTCAAAGCCAGCCAACGTCTTCTCGTTAGCCTTGATATTGTAGGCGATCGATTCTATACCTGCTCTCGCTAAAACCTCTTTAGTTATCTTGACTCGGGTTTTAATTTTCTTGCTATAAAGACCAGATTCCAAAAAGACGAATTTAGTCTTCTCACCCAAACCTTCTGGAAATCGTATTCCTTCCAGAAGATGGTGGTTTATCTCAGGCAGAAGAAAGTAGGCGGCGAAAGTTTTGGCGCTTTCATTTACCTGGTTAGCAAAAATGTGGGCGTTACCGACTAAAAATTCTGCGGCGACGATAGCTGGAATTTTACCAACTAGTTTGCTGGCGGCTGCTT
Source organism: Candidatus Woykebacteria bacterium GWB1_45_5 (assembly GCA_001816645.1). Lineage (GTDB taxonomy): Bacteria > Patescibacteriota > Microgenomatia > Woykebacterales > RBG-16-39-9b > GWB1-45-5. Next base: position 9,845 of record MHCO01000031.1, on the reverse strand, counting down.
TCGCGGGATTTTTCTCCAAATCTGAATCAAGATCAAAAGCTAGGCCAACGCTTGCTACATGGTTTGTAATTTCTTCCATCTCTAAATCGGGAAGCCGAACCAAACCAAGCTGGCTAAGAAAGCCGAGTATCCCACCAACCGAATAACCCAGTCCCATCCTGGGCTGACCGCAGGGGTTGTATTTTGGATCAAATTGGTAAAAAGGAAGATTTGCTTGTTTTAGATCCTGCGCCAACTTTCCCCCAGAAGTAACTCCGATTATTTTTGCCTTCTTTTCTAAGGCGGCGCCTAGCGCGGCGATTGTTTCTTCAGTCCCCCCAGAGTAACTGGAAACGACAACCAACGTTTTCTCACCGACAAAAGACGGTAGTCTGTAATCATTAACAATCTGGAGTGGCAAGGGGATATCGAAAACGCTCCGAAGAAAATGCCCTCCCAAACCACTTCCCCCCATTCCTGTAACGACGATATTTTGCACCTCTTTGTATTCGGGAGGTATTTTAACCAACTTCGAGCCCTGCCAACTTGTTTTTAGTTGATCCACCATTCCCCTTAGGGAACCGAGGGCGTTTTCCTTATCAAGCTCTTTTATCTTTTTAGAATCATCAAGGTTGCTCATAAGCTAAAACAAGAGACCTGGTTGGCTTTTGCCCCGGGTTTCAAGACAACCCAAGTGCCTCATATAGTCTTGGTTTATCAAAGCCCAAAATCTTAATCTCGCTTCCGTCTTCTTTTTCGATCACCGTAAATGGTACGCCAAGCTGACCACTCTTTTCAAACATTTCCGTCGCCGCAAGCGTATCGTTATCAACAAAAATGTTTTTGTACTTCACCCCTTTTGAATCAAGGTAATCCTTTTCCATCTTGCAGTATGGGCAAGTTGTAGTAGTGTACATTTTAACTTTAAGCATAGACGATGATTTCTCTTCCAACCAAATTATAATCCCTTCAGGAACCCAATGACAATAAGGAGGCTGTTCGTCGTGAGATAAATTAAAATCCGTGCCTTAAAACCAGGCCTTCGAGGCTAAAATACTCGAGCTAGTTCGAATAAATTTAGATTACTGCTTTACTAAGTTTGGTGGTTGTTTTCCTTCCAACGCGGCAATAATGTTTTCAGCGGCAATCTTGCTCATCGCACTACGAGCCTCATGAGTGGCGCTAGCAGTGTGCGGTGTCAAAACCACATTTGGTAAATCAACTAAACCTGGCGTAAGTTGTGGCTCGTGCTCATAGACATCTAGGCCGGCACCGGCGATTTTCTTCACTTTCAAAGCCTCAACTAGTGCCACCTCGTCAACTACCGGACCGCGAGAAGTATTGATAAGTATCGCAGTTGGCTTCATCTGGCCAAATTCTTTAGCGCTAATTAAGTGGCGGGTTGCTGGTATTAGAGGAACGTGAACACTGACAAAATCGCTCATTTTAAGAAGGTCTGGTAACTCGCGGTATTTAGCGGAAAATCGCATTTCAAATTCTTCGTTTTTCACCACATCGTGATATAAAACCTCCATGTTAAAGCCGCCGTGGGCAATCTGGGCGACAAAAGAACCAATCCGACCTAAACCAATGATTCCGATTGTCTTCCCCCAAATCTGCGGCCCCAAAAAGTCAAGCGGTTCCCACTGTTTAAACTTTCCCGCCCGGACAAAACTGTCGGCTTCAACAATTCGTTTAGCGACCGATAGCAAAAGGGTGAAAGCGTGTTCGGCGACTGCTTCGGTCAAAACCCCAGGGGTATTGGTAACAAAAACCTTCCTTTCAGTGGCGGCTTTTACATCAATGTTGTCATAACCAACCGCATAATTGGCAACGATTTTTAATTGCTTCCCGGCAGCATCAAGCACTTCGCCATCAATCTTGTCACTCAACAAAGCTAGGACTCCATCGTAACCAGCAATCGCCTCCTTTAATTCTTCTTTGGAAAGAACGCGGTCCGTGGGGTTAACATCCACCTGAAACCCTTTTTCTCGCATTAGCTTAATTCCCTCTTCCGGAATCGGTCTAGCAACAAAAACTTTTTTACTCATGACTGCCCCCTTTAATTAACAGTATTACGTATTAGGTATTAAGTATCAAGTATGTAAACAGATACGAAAGATTATACATAATACCTGATACTCAATACTTGATACTAAATTTTGCGGATATAACCCTCTTCAAGCGATGTATTCTAAAAATCCTAGATTTTTCGAATATCAAACCAGCCATCCAAAAGATGCTTGATAATCACATCCTCCATCTTTTCTACTCCAAAATAATCAATAAAAATTTTATTCCAAAGCGCTTCGTGCAAATGATAGGAATACCACTTGTCAAAAGGTAGGTCGCTCATCACACTCATTACATTATCCATTAGGTTAAAATTTACAAGCATTTGGCTGCCTTTCCGGGTCGGAAACCAGGCAGCCACATAATTCGTGTGCTCCCAAATTTTAAAATCAAGATCGGGTACTAGTTTTTCCATTTTCATAAGAGTGTGGGAGGCACCACGGTGATAAAGCGCTTCAGGGTTTATATGGGGGACGCCCAGTCGAGGGTCCTGTGGGTCTTCTTTGAAAAGATAGCGCTGGATCACCAACCATTTATTCGGATCATCCTTGGTAAGTAAGATATTGGGCACATCACCTCGAATTGCAGAAACGATCTTTTCGCCAAAGAAACGATCATCCGAATAATATTTGAAGTAATCCGAATATAGATGGACCTCGTCCAGGTAGTGGCTAGTCATTCCGAAAAGATATGTAGTCAGGATATCCCTTAGTTCTTCACTTGGAACAAGGAAAATCAAACCAAGCTCTTTGAGATGACTCATCGGGTGAAGTTTTTTGTGGACAAAAGCCTCAGTTACCTTCTGCCATTTCTTGACGTCCAGCACTCTTATTTCGATAGGCCGGGTTTCAAAGTCTGCAGCGGTTAGACGTCGATAAGCAGTAATGTAAGTGGAATTCAGCCACTCCCGGCTTTCCATAAACCGCAGCGCCGCGTAAATCTCAAAAAGATCTTCTTTCTCAAGCATTTCCTCTACGTTTGCCGCTCCCAGTTCTCGCATAATCGTCGGTGGTGGGTTTTCGTAAAGCAGCTCTTCCGCCACCCTTCTTTTCAAGAAAAACCCAGCCCGATGCTGATGCAAAGCTAAAACAGCAGCAATCAAATTCGTACAACCTTCGGTACTAGTACAAACGGGCCGATCAAGCAGTTCAAAAATCTGTTTGTCTAACCGAACAACATTTTTCTGAACAGAATTATAAAGCTCACCAGCATCGGGGTAGGTTAGTTTTAAATGAGCAAGAACCTTTTTAATCTTTTCTTGGTTCTCTTCATAGAGGCTCTCCAGAACATGTTTTTTATCAGTAATGTGGCTTAGGGAATCAATTACCTTACCTAAAATATCCGGGTCGGTATTTAGTTGGTGGGCAAAAAACTCAACTACGGTGTTTCGACTCATATCTTTTTATATTTTTTGTTTGGTGACTGGTAATTTTTCTTTAAAGGGCTGTTCGGCTGCTCGAACAATTCCTTTCTTAGCACCAAAAAAATTAACGACATTAGAAGCATTGTCTGCAGCCAGTTCTAGTGCTCCTTCGATATTCCCCGATTTGACTAAGCCAGCCACAAAACCCGAAGCAAAAGCATCGCCTGCGCCGGTCCGGTCCACCGCGGGATTTCCATGAGTACCAATCTGATAAAAATAATCTTTATCGCAAGCAGTAGAGCCATTCGGGCCATCGGTAATTACCCCAATACCCCGAGTCATTAAGCACATCTTGTGAACAATTCGCTCTTTCTGGTCAAAATGAATTCCCGTGATGCCCGCAGCCTCTTCCCGGTTCATTATCACTACGTCGGCTTTGGCGAAAATTGGCGCCAGCGCCGCAGCACCTTTTTCTAGTTCGGCCTTACCCGGAATTACTGCCGTATCAATTTTATGCGTATCGGCCCAAACCACTAAACTATTGAGAAGATCAACATTGCCGCCTAAGCTACTAATAAACAGCCACTTGGTATCTAGTTTGTCTTTTGGGACAAAATCTTGCGTGAAATGGCCGCTTGCCCCGCGATAAACTAAGATTGTTCGCTCGCCCTCAGCAGTTACCAAAATAATCGAGTAACCGGTATAATTTTTCGTATCTTTAATAATTAAATCGGTATTTATACCTTCTTTTTCTAGAGATTCGATCGCCGCCCTTCCACCAGGGTCTTCACCGATTCGGCAAATACAAGCCGACCGCAGCCCCTGGCGGGCAAAAGTAACCGCGGCATTGCTGGCACCACCACCAGTCTCAAAGATAATTTCATCGACGCCAATTTTACTCCCCAGTGGTAAAACTAAATCTACATCACTTGGCGAAGACGGATCAGGTTTTGATTTAAATTCTCTGGATCTTAAAAAAATGTCCCTAGTTGCAGCCCCAACGGTAATAACATCAAACATAAAGCAAACCCTCTTAAATTAAGTATAGCACGCACCATACTTCAAAACGCAAGGTTTTTCAGTATTCCCGCGTGCTGCATTACTACTTAGCATTCTCCGTAACTAAATTCATTTGCTCTACGCAAAAGTAATTTAGGTACTCTCGAATGCTGCGTCACTGCGTTCCTAAACAGCTCTACGGTTAATTTGTGGAGGGAAAGGCCAGTCAACGAGAGTGGTAAATCCCTTCCTCCTCAACAAAGAAGGTTATTAAATCGAGGACGAAGAACGTTAGGGAAAGGAGGAAAAAGATAAGTGCAGAAACCGCTGCCTGGCGATCAGCAAAACCAATCAGGAAAGATGAGTACAAAAAATACAACAAAATAAACCCAATCAGGAAAAACCCAATGTATGAAGAAAGCAGGCTCAATTGTTTCAAAAATTTATTTGAATACCAAAATAGGCAGACGGCATCAACAAGGATGAGCAGTAGAAAATAAGCAAAGGTAAAATGATAAATCGTCAATGAGGCTTTATAAGAAAAACCCACATAAGGCTCGGCCAATCTAAAAAAGGTCGGGATTCGTAAAATGTCCAAAAATGGCCGCTCGGTATTGTGAATGATTGTGGCTGTAGCGACAATCGAAAGAAAAGCCGCCAAATAAGTCCACTGCAATATTTTTACACTAGCTGGTTTTTGGCTTAATTCAAATCCCCTTGGCTTTCTCTTCATGTTTTTCCTTTTTAATTAATTTAAAAGGCAGGTATATTGATAAAACAAAAATTATTATCTTTAGAATAAGGTTTATTGGTTCGCTAAAAGTGCAGAAAAATCCCCCCGAAACACCTGTCGCACATTCAAAAATAGGTAATCTATACACGTTGGCTAGGAAAATGTAAGGAGTAATGATGTTTAGAAGAACATAAAATACAGAGCCAATTACGAGAGTGGCAATAAAGACGAGTAATCTCAAAAGCCAGATTTTTAACATCTATAATTAGCCAACTCCTGACAAGGTGACTCCTTGTCAAGGGATTTTTCAGGCCTTCCCTCCCGATCCAAAGATATCTATTTTGTGTTCTACAACAGACTGAATTGCTGAAATAACTGCCGGCATAATTTTATAAACTGCGTATTCATCGGGATTTTCTCGCAAAGCTTTTTCTAGGGAGACGCGGAAAGCTTGCCGCAGCTCGGTGTTGATATTGATTTTGACTACACCACCCACTTGGATCGCTTGTCTTACCTGTTCATCAGAAATTCCGCTGCCACCATGCATTGATAAAAATGTGTTTGGTAGCACTTCTCTTATCTTTTTTAGTAGTTCCAAATCAACCTTGGGCATTATCGGAAAAACGCCGTGGACATTACCGAAAAAGGCGGCGTAGATGTCAATACCAGTCTCTCCCACGAATTTTTTTGCTCGCTCTGGATTGGTGAAACCTTGTTTAATTTCTTCGATGGTAATTTGTTCTTTGTGAACTGTTGAAGAGCCAGCGATATGATCTATTTCTGCTTCAACAGTCAATCCTTTTTCGTGAGCTAGCGGCACAATTTCTTTAGTGATGCGTAAATTTTCTTCATAAGGCTTTTTCGCGCCATCAAAATGAACCATTTCGAAACCGGCGTCAATTGCTGCTTCGACGTTTTCTTTGTCCGGGCCATGATCTAAATTGAGGAAGAGGCTAACACCTTCTGTTTCTCTAGCGTTTTGAACTAAATCGACAATGTTAGCTAGGCCAAAATATTTCGCTTCACTATCGGAGAATTCAACAATCACCGGGCTTTTTTTATTTTTCGCCGCCGCCACTACCGCCTTGAAAATCTCAAGGTTATCGACGTTAAACGCCCCGATTGCAAACCCCTCGTCTTTCGCTTTTTCCAGCCACTCTTTAGCATTCATAATAATTGACAAGGTGACTCCCCGTCAGATTTGAGCGCTCATAAATTATCGTTCAACTCTACTTTTAATCCATTGCTTTCCTCAGTAATCTTAATTCGGTAAGGAGTGAACCCCTTAGCAAGATAATACTCTTCAACTTTCTCTTTTTTATCTATAGTGTAGAATGTAAACCTAATCTCCTCCGGCTGATCAATAGGTCTCTGTATATCTTCATAGTAATACATCTGTACTCCAGGGTATTTTATTAGATCAAAAAATTCTTGAGATGATGACGATATGCGACTGTTCAAAAAAAAGTTTTTCTTGCGGCTTGCGTCATACTTATTACTAATAACTGCCGCCCCATAAATTATTCCCCCTACGCAAAGCCCAATTAAAGTCATTTTTACCAGGCTTTTAGGTCTAAACAAAATTAGAGCAGTTAATATCAATAAACTGGGTACCAGTATCCAAATAAGAATCTCTCTAATTCCGAGTATTGCCGATGAATCTGCCATTTCTACAAACCAATCGGCCATTGTCTGACCCGGAAGAATGTTACCATGAACCGAGTGGGTAAGTGTAATGCCAATATTCCCTCCAAATATAATCCCCCAGTGATATAAGGAAACCATAGAAGCGCCTAACCAAATCAAAAAACCAGCAAATACCATTCTAGCGATAGAAATGACGCTTGAGGCTTTCTTCCCTTCTACCTGTTTTTCGTCTTTGTTTTCGACGGTAGAATCATTCATTACTTCAAGTTGTTAGCTTCAAGGGTCTGACCCTCAAATTCAAATATTTAGATCTAATACCTCTCGGCCCTCGCGGCCAAAAAGCTCATCATCTAAATAATATATCTTTTTGGGGGTGATTTTAAAGAGGCGGTCTTGGATAGCTTTGGAAAACACTTGCCTAGCGCTAGGGATATAATCTTTTAGCCAAAAAAAGCGCTTTAAGAAAAGTGCATAGACTCTCGCCGCTTCAATCCTACCAACCATCTGGCATTCTCCCTCCAACTGAATTCCTTTGACCTTGCCAATTCCACCAGTCACTTCATTGATCGTCGCGGCCACTCTTGAATTACTAAGAAGATTTTGGACCTTTCGTGTTTCAACCTTCGATAAGAAATAGATATTCAACTCGTCATCATACGCGTACATCACCGTCGCTGCCCAAGGGACACTCTCTTTACAAGTCGAAAGGCTCATTCTTTTGTTTTGGGAGAGGTAACCTAAAATGAGCTTCTTAAGATCTTCTTTGGAGGGCCTCATTACTTTCTCTTCTTTTTTAGCACAGTTTTGACAGCTTCCTTAATCTTTCCTACCGACATTCCATACTTGTCTAGGAGCTCGTTTGGTTGGCCGGATTCGCCGAAAGTATCGGGCATGCCGATAAATTCCATTGGAACGGGGTAGCTTTCGGCAAGAACTTCGGCAACCGCGCCACCTAGGCCGCCAGTGATTTGGTGTTCTTCGACGGTCACCACCGCCCCTGTTTCTTTTGCCGCGCTGGCAAGTGTCAGCTTGTCTATTGGTTTAATAGTGTGGTTATTAATTACTTTGGCGCTCACGCCTTCTTTTTGCAGCTCATTGGCGGCAACCAAAGATTGGTAAACTAATGGCCCACAAGCAACAATTGTTACATCAGTTCCCTCACGAAAAACTTCCGCCCGTCCAACTTTGAACGGTGTCTCTTCGGTAGTGATTACTGGTGTTTTTTCCCGTGCAAAGCGGAAATAAAATGGGCCGACGTGTTCGGCCGCCGCTAGAGTTACCTTTTTAGTTTCAATAGAATCACAAGGAACGACTACAACAATATTTGGCAAACAACGAACAGTGGCGATGTCTTCCAATCCTTGGTGGGTAGCCCCGTCTTGGCCAACGGAGATACCAGCGTGAGCTCCAGCCACCTTCACGTTTGCTCTTGTATAGCAAACACTAACTCGCAATTGATCCCAGCAACGACCGGGAACAAAAACGGCATAAGATGAAACAAAAGGAATTTTACCGCTAAGCGCGAGGCCGGTAGCGATCCCCATCATATTTTGTTCGGCAATTCCGCATTCGATAAAGCGCTCGGGAAACTTCTGACCAAAAGTGTGAACACGGGTTGATTCAGCTAAATCACCAGTGAGCACTACCACATTCGGATTTTTCTCACCCAAGAGGACTAAACCATCACCATAGCCAAACCGCGTTGGTATTTGCTCCACTTCCGGATCAAAAAGTTTTGGATTTAGGCTAGCTTGACTCATTTTTTCGCTTTTGCCGTAATACTTAGATACCTACGCGTCACCAAAATCAACCCCGCTAATACAACCAAAAGCTCTAAAAATAGCCACCGCTTATCCACTGCAGCAGCCCCACGCCCAGTACCATACATGATTGTAAACAAACCCCCGAAAACTATACCAGGTGCTATTGGGCCCATTGCTTCAGAAAGGAACAGCGCCCCACCGGCAATAGTTACAAAACCAATAACCGTTGTGATAACGAAGACATTCCGATTATGAGCCTGATTAATTGCATCTTGCTCATCGAAGCACTTCTTATACGTTGGGTCCTGCTTTGGCTCTTGCAAACATTTTTGTCCTTCTTCACATTTTGGCATTACAGATAAGCATTGTTCATAAGGGTCTTTTGGTGAGGCGTAAAAAGCCTCAATTCCTAAACCAACCATCAGAGGGAAAATGACAGCGATTGCCACACCCAAACCAATTTTGACAAATGTATTCATTCAATCACCACCTTACTCGTGTTCACTTACAATTCTCCCTTTCAAAGTTCTCAATTCATTTAAAGCTTTTTTCGCTTCTTCAGGGTTCGGTGGCTTACCGTGCCAGCTTGGTTGCCATTCCATAAAATCAACGCCTTTACCGGGAATCGTGTGGGCAATAAGCATTGACGGTTTGTTAAAAATCGCTTTCGCCTCATGACAAGCATCGATTATTGCTTGGATATTGTGGCCATCGACTTCTTGGACATGCCAGCCAAAGTCTTCAAACTTTGAGCGCAATGGTTCGAGTGGCATCACATCTTCCGTAAAACCATCGATCTGAATATTATTGCGGTCAACAATACCAATTAAATTCCCCAGTTCATTTTTCCCGGCAAACATCACTGCTTCCCAAATCTGCCCTTCGTCCAGTTCCCCATCACCTAGCGTGCAGAAAACATAGTATCGCTTTTTATCCATCCGGCAGGCAAGCGCCATCCCGATTGCTTGAGGCAACCCCTGTCCCAAGGGACCAGAAGTATTTTCAATTCCCGGTAGAGTTCCGTAGTGAGGATGGCCCTGAAGCCGTGAGTTGATCTTCCGCAGGGTCGTCAACTCTTCTCTTGGAAAGTAACCAGCGTGGGCAAGTGCTGCGTAAACCACGGGACAAATGTGGCCATTGGAGGTCAACAACCGATCACGATCTTCCCACTTTGGATTTTTGGGATTGTGGTTTAAAACAGCAAAATACAAAGCAGCGAAGATATCGGCCATACCTAGCGAACCAGCCGAGTGGCCGCTTTTGGCCTCAAGAAGCATTTTAATCACAT
>MHCO01000030.1:49856-52484 GCA_001816645.1 Candidatus Woykebacteria bacterium GWB1_45_5 | reverse complement strand
TAGATCGAAAAGCTAGAGCCGTGGTGGTATTAGGACCAGTAACAAGGTATAAAGAAACGGCCAATATAGCAAAGCCCCAGAGTTTGTAGGGGATTCTACCAGGAAGGAAATAAAAAAGCCCTCGAATTGCCGAGAGAAAATTAACCTCCGCCTGCCCTTGAGGTCTCATTCTGTTTAAATTTTAAAGGAAAGAAACAAATTAGTAAAGTTGACACGGAGTGTTAAAATGCTGCCTTAAAAAGCAATAACCGTGCTGAGTTCTTCAGGAATATCAGCAATGAACCGAGAGGGGATTCCTTCGCCTCGCTGGCCAAAGTAAAGTCGTTGGGTAGCGTAGGTAAGATAAAGTTGGCTTTTGGCCCGAGTGATACCAACATAGCAAAGTCGCCGTTCCTCCTCGAGTTCGTTGGTATCAAGTAGCGAACGGCTGTGAGGAAAGAGCCCTTCTTCCATACCAACCATAAAAACCACTGGAAACTCGAGCCCTTTAGCAGCGTGAGCAGTCATTAAAGTTACCGCGTCGGGCTTTTCCTTTTCAATTGAAGGTCTTTGCGGGCCGTACTCCCTTTCCACCAAGGCAACATCTTCTAAGAAATCGTAGATGTTTGGAAACTCAGTAGCGACACTACGCAACTCCTTAACGTTTTCTACTCTCGCGGCGGCTTCGATACTACCATCATCAAGCCAGCCTAAATATTTTGTCTCTCCCAGCACGATATCAATAATCTCGATCGTCGGTAGGCCTTTTGTTTTATTCCGAAGATCTTTAAGCAGAGACTCGAATTGTTTTACTTTTGGGCCTTCCGATTTTATTGCCGCTGGGCCGATCCCGCGTGGCGGTACGTTGACCACTCGTTTATAAGAAATAGTATCGGTTGGGTTAGCAATTAAACGTAGGTACGCAAGGACATCTTTCACTTCCCGCCGCTCGTAAAAGCGAGTGCCGCCAACCAAAATGTAAGGAACGCCTTCGTGAAGAAAAGCCTCTTCAACCACCCGGGATTGGGCGTTGGTCCGGTAGAGCACAGCGAAGGAGTGAAAAGAAAAGGCTGGACCAGTCATTAGTTTGTTGATTGCTCTAACGATAAAATCAGCTTCCTCCAACTCATTTTTTGCCTCGTAAATAATAATTGGCCCACCGTCTGGATTTTCAGTCCAAAGGTGCAAGATAGGGTGGGAGCGGTTCTGGGAAATAACAGCTGTGGCAGCGGTTAAAATTTTCTTGGTGCTACGATAATTCTGCTCGAGGTTGAATGTTTTACTTTCGGGGAAGTCCTCTGAAAAATTCAAAATATTGCGAAAATCAGCCCCCCGCCAGCCGTAAATTGCTTGAGCAGCGTCACCGACCACAAAAACATTGCGGCGAGCAGCGCTAAGAAGTTTGGTGAAAATATATTGGGCGCGGTTGGTATCTTGATACTCATCAACCAAAATAAATTGCCAGCGCCTTTGGTATTTTTCCAATATAGGCGGGAATTTTTGAAAAAGCAACACCACTTTCATTAGGAGATCTTCAAAGTCAAGGGCATTTTGTTTTTCCAATTTTTCCTGGTAGTCTTGGTAGACTTTTTTTACTACCTCTTGAAAATAACCAGCTGTGTAAGCAGCGTACTCCTTTGGTCCAACCAGCTCATTTTTTGCATCCTCGATTGAAGCCTTGATGCTAGCGGCCGAAAAGCGTTTCGAGTCGATATCAAGCCTTTTCATTAGTTCTTTAATTAATGCTAGGGAATCATCTTCATCAGAAATAATAAAGTTTGGGTTTATACCTAAATAACGCCCATCAACTCGCAAGATCTTGGCACAAATGGAGTGAAAAGTACCCATTAGCGGCAAGCCCACAGCTTTTGGTCTAATGTCTACCGTCTTCTTTTTCCGCAGACTGTTAACTGTGGACTGTGAGCCTAACAATTTGGCGACTCTTTCTCTCATCTCATTTGCTGCTTTGTTGGTGAAAGTTACGGCAAGGATCTGCTCTGGTGCGACATCGTTCTCTTTGATCAAGTAAGCAATTCGGTGGGTAATCACCCGGGTTTTACCAGAACCGGGACCGGAAAGAACAATTGCCGGGCCAGTAAGGTAAGTCACCGCTTGTTTTTGGACTGGATTCAAAGATTTTAAAATATCCACTGCCGTTTATCTTAAACTAAAAAAGCAAATGGTTAAAGTGAAAATTTTTGTGGTATACTGATAAAGGAGGTAAGGGCAATGGCTGTTTTTTTAATTGATTTTTATGCTGATTGGTGTGGTCCATGTATTGTGATGAAACCAGTAATCGAAGAGTTGGAGAAAGAAATAGCGGGAGAGATTGAAATTAAAAAAATCAATGTTGATGAAAATGAGCAAGAAGCGGCAAAATACGGCGTGATGAGTATACCCACTTACATCATCCTCAAGGATGGTGAAGAGACCGATCGTTTCGTCGGTGCCACCAGCAAGGAAGTTATAAAAAGTAAACTTTTACAGCAATTGTCCTGAAATTCCCCTCCCATGATAAAATTAAAGAGGATCAATACTCTGTAATTTTGCTTGGCCTTAAAGTTGGTTAAAAATGAAATTGCTGCGTGATCTTCCAGAGATTGAAAATCAAAAAGTTTTGCTAAGAGTCGATTTTGATATACCTATTAA
>MHCO01000030.1:40435-49842 GCA_001816645.1 Candidatus Woykebacteria bacterium GWB1_45_5 | reverse complement strand
TGGATGAAACGAGAATAAAGGCAGCCTTGCCCTCAATCCAATTTTTGCTGGAGAAGGAGGCAAGGCTTATCCTTTTGGCGCACTTGGATCGTCCCAAGGGTGTAGATAAAAAATTTTCTTTAAGACCTTTAGTAGATTTATTGGAAAGGCTTCTTGAGCAAAAAGTCACTTTTATTGAAAATCTTGCAGCGAACAAGGTTGGACAACTAAATCTATTTGAGAACCTTCGTTTTTGGCCTGGCGAAGAAGCAAATGATGAAAATTTTTCTCGGTCGTTAGCTGCGCTTGGTCAATTCTATGTTAACGATGCTTTTGCAGCTTCGCACCGCCCCCATGCTTCAATCGTCGGTATTCCTAAACTGCTCCCCTCCTTTGCCGGACTAAAGCTGGAGCAGGAAATAAAGGAGCTATCTAGAGTTTTAGAAAATCCAAAAAGGCCACTAGTGGCAATAATTGGCGGCGCAAAAATTGAAACGAAACTTCCAGCAATTAATAATCTGGCAAAAATTGCTGATAAGGTTTTAGTTGGAGGGCGGGTAATGTTTGAAATTTCCCAAAACGATTTAGCCCAAAATGTAATAGTTGCTGCTGATCATGTAGAGACACGTGATATTGGTCCTGGGGCAATCAAAGCCTTTGAGGGGATTATTGCAGGAGCGAGCATAATTGTTTGGAACGGGCCGATGGGTGTTTTTGAAGAAAACAAATATGAGTCCGGAACAAAAGCAATCGCCCAAGCTGTGGCTGGTTCAAAGGCCTATTCGATTGTTGGCGGCGGCGATACGATAGCTGCTTTGAATAAATTTGGTCTACTTGCTAAAATTAGTTATGTTTCAACTGGCGGTGGGGCGATGTTAGAATTTTTAGGCGGTAAAAAACTACCCGGTCTGGAAGCTTTGGAAGGGTAAAGAAATGAAAAAGAAGCCTTTGGTAGTGGCTAATTGGAAAGCAACTAAGACGATTAAAGAAACGATCGAGTGGGTAAAGATGGCAAAACCAAAGCTAGGAGAGATAACCGGCATCGAAATCGTAATTTGCCCGCCTTTTACCTCCCTTCCCTTTGTTACGGCGCTTTTTAAAGACACAAGAGTAAAAGTTGGCGCTCAAAGTGTTTCTCGCTTCTCCGATGGACCATATACTGGTGAAATTAGCAGTGCGATGCTTGATGGGTTGGTTGATTATTGTATTGTTGGCCATTCCGAGCGGCGGCGAAACTTTGCAGAGACAAACGAGGAAATTAACGCTAAGATTAAAAACTTAAGTGAGTTTAAAATCAAAAGCGTGGTTTGTATTAGTAATTTGAATGAAATTAGGTCTTTAGAGAGTGTTAGGGATAAAATTACTGCCGTTGCCTACGAGCCTCTCTTTGCTATTGGAACAGATAAGCCAGATACCCCCGAAAATGCCGAAAAAATGGCCATGCTTATTAAAAAATCCCTTGGCGAGCAGGTAAAAGCGATCTACGGTGGCAGTGTTGATCCTAGCAACGTCGCTAAATTTACTAGACAACCATCAATCAGCGGCGTTTTACCCGGTCGAGCCAGTTGGAATCCAGGAATCTTCTTAGATCTTCTTGAGGCTATTCGTTTAAACGACCAGACTGCGTAGTGGCACTAGGCTAGGCGGGTATGTTAGACTAAATCTCATGCGTCACATCGATCTTGGAGTTCTACCTCCAAGCAGTCTAGAAAAACAAAGAAAGAAAAAGAAAATCGCCTTCTTTTTGGCCGGTTTGCTACTTGTCGCCGCCCTTGGCTATATTGGTTATGCTTTTTATTGGCCGATTTCTAGTCTAATTGGTGAGATATTTAAGAACCCTGGTGCGGTTTTATCTTTCTTCAGGGAACCTTCCGGCGAATTAAGATCGAGCGGAGGAAAAACAAACATCTTAATTTTAGGTATCGATAAAAGGGCCAATGTCCCCTATTCGTTTGTCGGGCCAGCTGGTCGAGAAGAACACAACGGTTTTTTATCAGACACAATTATCGTGCTCTCAGTTGATCTAAACAGCAAACAGACTTCCTTGATCTCTGTGCCGCGAGACACTTGGGTTTCCATGCCTGGTTGGGAGGGTTTATTTCCAAGCCAAGGGAAAATAAACTCCGCTTACTCGTTGGGTAACACATACGGTTATCCAGGCGGTGGCTTGAAACTGGCCGAGCGAGTGGTCTCCGATCATTTGGGAGTACCGATTCATTATGGGGTGAGAGTTGATTTCGAAGGGTTTAAAAAGACAATCGACACTCTTGATGGAATAGATATAGTTGTTGACAAGACCTTCGACGATTATCAATATCCCGTTGAAGGAAAGGAAAATGCTAGCTGCCCAAATGGTACGTTTTCTTGTCGTTTCGAGCATCTTCATTTCGACGCGGGAAACACCCACATGGACGGTACGATGGCTTTAAAATATGTCCGTTCCCGGACCGGTACTGGTGGTGAGGGAAGCGATTTTGCCCGCTCCCGGCGCCAACAAAAGATTATTCAGGCGGCAGCAAAAAAAGCTCTTTCAGTGGGCACCTTTCTCGACCCATTTAAAGTAAATTCCCTTTTTCGGAATTTTGGCCAAGCTGTGGAGACTGACTTTGACCTTAAATCCTCACCCAAAGCAGTTAAGCTAGCCAAAGAAATAAACATCGATGGGCTAAGAACGTTTGTCTTAGACCCTTCCTCCGGGTTGATGCACTCACCAAGTGCCAATTTTTATGGTGGGGCTTATGTAATTGTGCCGCGAGTGAGTTGGGACGAGGTCCGACTGAAAATTAAAAATTTCCTCAGCCAGCAAGAAGCGGAGAAAAAATGATCTACCTAATCCATGGCACCAACCAAGTTGACTCGCGAAGATTTTTAATTCGATTAAAAGGTAGTTACCAAGACATTCAAATTATTTCCGGAAAAGGTCTGAGTAAAGAAATACTTGAAGAAAAACTAAAAATAGCAAGTCACTATCTCTTCGGTGGAAAAAGCAGCTTTTTAATTGAACATTTCAGTGGCGATTGGAATATTTTGCCAAAAAAATTGCCAGAAGAGACCGATATAATCTTATGGTCTGGGGGTAAGGTTGAGACAGGAAAGACACTGGTAAAAAGCTTTCTTTTTGATCAGAGGAGAAAAGCGACTACCTTTAGATTAGCAGATGCCATCCTTTTTAAGAATGAAAAAGAATCCCAAAGCCTAGCTTTGGAGCTAATTAGCGCTAAAGAGCCGATCGAAAAGATTATTGGAGCAGTTCTGCGCGGTTTACTGCTTGCTTTTTGCGCCAAAGACGATTTAAGGGAGACCCCACTCTCTTCTTTCGTGCAACAAAGAATCAAGGAACAAGCAAAAAATTGGACTAGGGTAGCCCTAAAAAAGGCGATTTTGGAGCTTCTTCGAGCAGATGTGGCTCTAAAAGAGGGTCGAGCTGCCGACCTTATTCTCAGCCAATTTATCAATAGGACGGCCGCTTTGTGATGGGTTTTTGTTACTTTAAGGATTTTTTTAGTTCTTCGAGCACACTTTTATCTAGTTCTGGATTTAGTTCCTGCATTAGTTTTTGGTCGGGAGTTGAGATTGGTTTAGTTTGGATTTGAAACACTTGGAGAACAATCCAAGCAACAATGGTGATCAGAGTAAGAAGCAATATAAAAGCAACTGGGTTTTTACTCATGGCGCACCTCCGACTTCAGATTCTGCTGGTTTGCTAAGCGTTTTGTTAGCGGGGACAAATTCAACTCCGAGATAGTAGCTAGTGACGCCTAAAGTTTCCTTTAAACTACCAACCTGATCTTTAGTAAGAGTGGCAGCCGAGACATCGCTTGTTCTGATATAGTTTTCCAAATCTCCCAAAAATTTTTGAAAGTCAAGGAAAGCGCCTTCCAGGGTTAAAGTAAACGAGAGGTTCGTTACCTTTAAGAAGTCTTCTTTCTTTGGTTTGCTGAGGGGAATATTAGAAAACTGGATAGCAGCAATCTTTAGATTGTGTTTGCTGACCGCTAATTCCTCAACTTTTTTTAGGTAAGTTCCTAGTTCAGCACCGGTTGGTAAAGCAAGTTCCAGCAGAGGCCGGTCGTCTTTAATTGCTGATAGGTTGTCACCAGCCTCGCCAAGAGCGACAACCTTTTCCTCAAGCGCGGCCTTTACTAAGCGTCCGTCAGTGATCTCCTTATTGAGGCGAGTGATGTGTTTGATAGCTGGGAATATGAGTAAAAGAAGAATAATTAGTAGGACTAAAGTTGCCAGAACAGTGAAATAGTCCCTACTCTTTTCAATCACGTTTATTTTATTGTATTGCTCAAGAACCTGTTTGTAGAATGGCACTACTTACTAGCCTCCTTTGACTTAAACTTTGACTGGATAATATTCGCCGTCGCCTTAAATGTATAAAGTGGGTTTTTTTCTGATGGTGAATTTAAATCGCTAATGTCCAGGCCAGTAATTTTTTCCGATTCAGAAAAAACAGAAACCAAAGTTTGGAGTTCGCTTGGCGAGGTAAAGGATCCCGAAAAAACGACCTCATCTTCTTTAATTTCCAACGAATTGAGGCTTAAACCTTGCGGCAACATTTTTAAGAGTTCGGTCACAACAACACTGCTTGGGAAATGGTTGGCTCTTTGCTTTTTTATTTCATTGATTTTTTGTTGGATTTCTCGAAACTCCTTTTCAAATGCGACGTTACTATCGCTTGAAACCGCAACTTTCAAGTTTTCAACCTGCTCTTTTAAGTCATTTTTATCAGCGGATAGTTTAATCCCTAAGACAAAGATAGCAAGAGCAACGATTTCGGTGAAGATAATTAAATAGCGACCAACCGTCAAAACCCACTGGACCGCTGCTCCAGCTGTACCAGAAGGTCTTGGTGCTGGCATGAGGTTGATATTTATCTCGGGAGTTGCCGGTTGGGCAGAGCGCACCATTTTACCTACCTTTAGATTTAGTATAGCAAGTTTGATACCGCTTGGCTAGAGTATTTTTGTTTCTCACGACTTAACCTTCTTAGTTTTAGAAGGACTTTTAGTCTTGGTAGCTTTGATGTTACTTTTTGAAATAAGATTAGCTAACCGGCTCTTTTTCCGAGCCACTCGTCCCTTGGGTATCACATCTTTTTTCGCCGCTACATCAAGCGCTGAATAGGCTTTATTTAAGGCCCCTGGGGACGGAGCTTTTTTGAATGTTTTAATAGCAAGCTTTACGGCTGCTTCCACTCTTTGGTTAATTTTTTGCTTGCGATGGTCGGCTCGTAATTTCTTTTTTGCTGAACGAATAACTGGCATAGGGGGATAATAACAAACTATTGGCACAAATTCAAGTTCCTGCTATTATTTAGAGAAGCGATGGTAAGACAATTTTTCAAAAATAGCACAGCGGTCCTGTTTAGGCGGCAAACCACAATTATCTCAGCAGCAACGATAATGATGGTTTTGGTTTTAGCATCGCGTATCTTGGGTTTAATAAGAAATAGATTCTTAACTCACTTTTTCCCTCTTGAAACTCTTGATGCATATACAGCAGCATTTGTTTTGCCCGACTTTATCGCTAATTTACTTATCGTTGGGGCTTTATCGGTAGCTTTTATTCCGGTATTCACTTCCTACATAAATTCTAAACATGAAAAAGAAGGCTGGAAAATAGCCTCGTCTGTTTTGAATATCTCCCTGCTATTTTTTGTTATCGTGACCTTAATTCTTCTTATCTACGCCAGACCAATAAATGAGATGTTTGTCGTTCCGGGCTTTAAGGATAATCCTGATAAGCTAGCATTAACCACCAATCTAACTCGGGTGATTTTGTTAGCCGAATTGTTCTTAATTATTGGAAGTTTTTTTACTTCGGTGCTGCAAAGTTTCCATCGCTTTATTATACCTGCTATAGCCCCCGTTCTTTATAACATCGGGATTATTATTGGTATTTTGTGGTTCAGACCTTATTTTGGTTTAACGGGAGTTGCTTTTGGTGTAGTGCTTGGAGCGATCCTCCATGTTCTTATCCAACTTATATTAATCAAGCGGTTTAGGTTTAAATATAAATTTGAGTTTAGATTTAGAGACCCAGGCGTTAGAAAAATAATTATACTTTCCTTACCGCGTGCAATTGGAATTGGTTTTGCCCAAGCAGAATGGTGGATTAGTATATTTTTATCTTCCTTGTTAATAAAAGGTTCCACAGCCGCACTGAGACTAGCGGCTGATATCCAAAACTTTCCAATAGGTATTTTTGGCATAACCCTTGCAACTGCAGCTTTTCCTACACTTTCCGCTGAGATGTCAGCCGGTAAAACAACTGACTTTAAGAGTACGTTCCTCTCCAGTCTGCACCAGATTCTTTATCTGACGGTTCCTATAAGCGTACTATTTATTGTTCTGAGAATACCGGTTGTGCGTATCCTTCTTGGAAGTGGTTTTTTCGACTGGTCTTCCACTGTGGCAACTGCAGTTACAACTTCTTACTTTGCAATTGGAATCTTTGCTTCAAGTAGCTTCTTTCTGCTTATTCGTGCTTTTTACGCCCTCCACGATGCTGCCACGCCGCTAAAGGTTGCTCTTGTTTCCTTAGTTTTTCATGCTGCCGTTAGCTCGCTTCTTGCTTTGAGCCTAGCTAAAAATGCAGCTGTTCCCACCGCTTTCTTGGGGTTGGCGGCCTCATTTACCAGCATCTTTAACTTCGTTGTCCTTCTGTACTTGTTGGACAAAAAAATTGGCGGGTTCGATAAGTTAAAGCTTTTTTTGCCGATGGGTAAGATATTTGTATCAGCCGCTTTAATGGGGGCTTTACTTTATTTACCACTCCACCTGAGAATTGGCGGGAATTACGTAATCGATTATTTAATCGATACCACTCGGGCGTTTAACTTGCTGGTTTTGACGGGAGTCTTATTTATCTTTGGTTTAACAATCTACGGCTGGCTTACTTGGTGGCTAAAAAGTGAAGAGCTAAAAATCTTCGCCCGCCTTCTGCCCGATATACGTCGTCTCCAGAAATTTTTGGTTGTCGAAGAAAAAATTGAACCAGGGTCACCAAATCTCTAAAATCCGCCCCTCAGAGACATTGGTGTAAATAATAAGTTACTGTGCGCTATGTGATTAGGAAAATATATTCCGCTCCGCGGTATGTGGTTTATAGACTATGGAAAATATTCGCAACTTCTCGATTATCGCCCACATTGATCATGGTAAGTCGACTTTAGCCGACCGTTTCCTAGAGGTAACTGGGACAATTCCTAAAGAAAAATTGACAGAACAATACCTTGACCAAATGGAACTTGAACGGGAGCGGGGGATTACGATCAAACTTGCCCCAGTTACTATGAAATTCAGAATTGGTGGAAAAGACATTCATAAGTCTGAATTATACATTCTAAATTTGATAGATACCCCAGGGCATGTTGATTTCTCCTACGAAGTTTCCCGCTCCTTATCTTGTGTCGAAGGGACCCTGTTACTTGTTGATGCGACCCGTGGAGTTGAGGCCCAGACTTTGAGTAACTTTCTTTTGGCTAAGGAACAAAACCTAAAAATAATTCCAGTGATAAACAAAATTGATTTGCCCAATGCCCAAATAAAAGATGTATTGGATCAACTAACAGGCTCGTTCGGTTTTGCTGAAAGTGAAATTTACAAAGTGAGCGCCAAAACTGGCGAAGGGGTTAAAGAATTACTTAACGATTTAGTTAGGAAGATCCCAGTGCCAAAGGGGGATTTGGAGAAGCCCTTAAAGGCTCTTGTGTTTGATTCTTCGTACGATTCATTTAAGGGAGTAATTGCTTACGTTCGGGTATTTGAAGGAGAGGTGCGGAAAGGTATGAAAATAAAATTCTTAGGAACAAAGCAAGAAGCAGAGACAGGGTCAGTAGGTTATTTTTCACCAGAATTATTAGGGAAAGAATCTTTGCAGGCTGGTGAAATCGGTTGGGTAGCGAGCGGATTAAAAGAAGTCCAGGAGGTGCAGGTAGGCGACACAATTATTAAGCTAGACCAAGAAAAATTTGGGGTTCAACCCCTACCAGGATACAAGGAATTTAAACCAATGGTTTTTGCCGGCATTTTTCCGGTAGAAAGGGATGATTTCCCCCGTCTTAAAGAAGCCTTAGAAAAATTAAAGCTTAATGACGCCTCATTGACTTTTGAACCGGAGAATTCCCCGGCCTTGGGTTTTGGTTTTCGGGCTGGGTTTTTAGGTCTGCTTCACATGGAAGTTGTTCAGGAACGATTGGAAAGAGAATTTGGTTTGAATTTGATTTTGTCGGCACCAACTGTTCGTTACCGAGTAATAAAGACCGACAGTGAGCGGATTGAAGTTTCGAACCCTCAGGTTTTACCATCGCCTACGGAAATTAAAGAAATTCAAGAGCCGTGGGTAACCGGACGAATAGTTAGTTTGGAGAAATACTTTGGCCCAATCAGTCAGTTGCTTTATGAGCACCGCGCGGTGGTTAAAAACAGCGAATATTTTGGCGACAAAATTAAGATCTCATGCAAGCTGCCACTAGCGGAAATTGTTTCCCAATTTTATGATCAGTTAAAAACAGTTTCGTCCGGGTTTGCTAGTTTTGATTACGATCTGGCTGAGTTTCGAAGAATTGAGGCAGTGAAATTAGAAATTTTGGTTGCCAAACAAAGCGTTGACGCTCTATCGCAAATTGTTCCCAAAGAAAAATCTTTTCGTACCGGCAAAGCGTTGGTAGAAAAATTGAAAGAAGTAATTCCCCGCCAACAATTTGAGGTTTATTTACAAGCCGCAGTTGGTGGAAAAATTGTGGCTGCTGAGAAAATCCCTGCTTACCGCAAAGACGTCACCGCCAAACTTTACGGCGGCGACCGAACTCGAAAGGATAAGCTTTTGAGTAAACAAAAAGTAGGTAAGAAGAGAATGAAACGAATCGGCAAAGTGGATATACCCCAAGAGGCGTTTTTGAGTGTGCTGAAGATTTGAAACAAGCTATTTTTACTAGAATTGCTTAATGAGTTTTACTACCGGAAAGAGAGTGCCGTCTTTTATGAGGAGATCGAATTTTTGGAGTAACTTTCGATCAGGTTCTTCTGCCGCGTCTTTTCTTGGATCATGGATCATGATCCGAATAACGTTTTCCTCACCATCAACCATCAAAGCATCATCTGTACTATCGCCAATTAAAATAGTATTCGGCCGTTTTAGCTTTATTTTAGTCAGTTCGCCATGTCCTTTTTCTCTTTTGTTTAGCGCATGTATTAGTGATTTTCTAGACCAGCCTTTAATGAAACCAGTGTCTGAGAAAAGCAGTTTTGTTGACAAGACTTTAGTTGGTTTTATCCCGTATTGCTCACACCAAATATTGATGACATCCCTTATCCCGGCAGAAATCAATACAGTTGGAATGCGCTTTTTTCTGCAAAGGTTGAATAATTCCTTAACATGGGCTCTTGCTGGCATTTCTCGACGGGTAATCTTTTCAA
>MHCO01000030.1:37187-40363 GCA_001816645.1 Candidatus Woykebacteria bacterium GWB1_45_5 | reverse complement strand
CTGCCACTTCCAACGAGCGGTAAGTTTCGTAAAATTTCTGATACTCACTTTGGGCTTTAACGGAAAGGTGGTTTGCAAGTAGCTCCCAAGTAGTTACATTTTCACCAAATTGGTTTTGGCTAACTGTTACGGTTCTATCAAAGTCTAATACTAGGTGTAGTTTATCCTTTCCGGAGTCGATGAAAGAACTTAGTTTTTCCAAAACCCTACCCTTATTTTCGTAGAAAAATCCGTTCAGGCTATAAGCGTTAGAAAAGCCAATCGTCTTTCTTGTCATACGGGGCTAATTGTATCACAAACCCATATTGATTTAGGAATCACGCTTCAATATAATCACCTTTGCAAACTGCCCCCGGTCCAAGCTTCTATGGTTAAAATTTTACCGTCCGCAAGTTTAAACGAGGCTCAAGAGGCGATTCAAAAAATCTATGGTCTTCCTGACGATCGGCTATACAGTGTCTGGGATCTTTTAAGCAATCAACAACGTTTTGCCATGCGCGCTTTGAAAGGGATTAGACAAGGAGATAAGAGAAAGGTGAAGCTTAACTTAATTATCTCCTTTTGCTGGATTTTAGCGATAATGAACCGACTGCATATCAACTTGGAGGAAAGTGTTTGGCAGCGCTTTCCTTACCGGTGTTCTTATTGTGGCAAATGTCCGTGCGCCTGTAAGAAAAATAAGGTAAGAAAAAGAATAAAGTTCTTACCAGATGGATCAAAAAAACCAACCTCATTAACAGGTTTGCAAAATATGTTTAGGGAAATTTATCCCTCCTCTCAGCGGAGTTTGGAGCACGCGGGGATCCATCTAGCAGAAGAGTTGGGGGAGTTAAGCGAGTCTATTCACATGTTCTTTGGTGAGCACAAGGAAAGCTATTTCCAAAAAATTACAGTAGAAGCAACCGACTTTTTCTCTTGTATCGTTGGAATAGCAAATTCGGCCAATTTTGATATCGCTAAAGAGCTCGCCCACCTGTTTAGAAACAATTGTCATGTCTGTCATAAAGCCCCCTGTGTTTGCGACTTTTCCCTTGTCGCCAAGTTTAAATCCTAGTCCCCTTGACAAGCGTTAGCACTCGTGCTAAATTGTTGCTACCCAAGAACCAGAAGCTTTACTTAGGTTCGTGGTAGGTGGGTGTACTGTGGTAGAGCTAACCGACAGGCAAAAAGATCTTCTTCGAAACATAATAGAGGAGTATGTAGCGACCGCCGAACCAGTCGGCAGTGAAAACATTGTCGGAAAGTATTCGCTTGGGGTTTCCCCCGCCACTGTTCGTAATGAAATGGCTCGTTTAACAAGCGAAGGGTTTTTGAAACAGCCACACACTAGCGCTGGTCGCATTCCTACACCGCAGGGCTTAAGATTTTACATCCATGAACTAATGAAGGAACAAACAATTCCGGTAAAGGATGAAGTAGCGATTAAAGAAGGCCTTTGGGATTACCGCTTTCATCCACACCGCCTTTTAAAACAAGCAACGAAAGAATTGTCTGAAAAATCGGGTACGTTAGCAATTGCCGCTACTGAAGAGGGTGATATTTATACCTCTGGTGCTTACAGTATCTTAGATATCCCGGAATTTTACGATATCGATCTTACCAAAACCCTTTTAATGCTAACGGATCGGAGCGAGATGCTCAACCAAATCTTAGAACGGGCAGTGATTAATGAGCCGGTTTGTGTGATGTTGGGTGATGAGTTGGGCGGTGAGTATTTGGAATATTGTGGTTTTGTCTTCGCACCATTTGGTTCGGGTAAGAAAAATGCTGGTGTAATTGGTGTGCTTGGCCCAACCAGAATGGCTTACCCCAGGGTTATCCCAACTGTTCGTTACTTTGGCGATCTTTTGACTGAGCTGGCGAGCACTTGGTAATTATGTCACAGGCCAGTAAAGAGAAGGAAAAAATCCAACATCTAGAACACCAGTTAAAAAGGGCCTTGGCCGATTACGCTAATCTCCAAAAGAGAGTTGAAGCCGAGCGGGAGCAGACAATAAGGTTTGGCGAAAGGACCCTTTTAACTAAGTTTTTGCCGGTTTTAGATACGTTAGAAACAGTAAATAAAATCGCTGGCAAAGATTCTTCGAATGTCAGAAAAGGATTGGAGCTGGTTTTAGAGCAGTTTAAAAAAATTTTAAAGGAAGAGGGGGTGGAGGAAATCGAAGCCGCTGGTCACTTTGACCCGCGTGTGCATGAGGCGGTTGAGATTGTGGCAGGCAAGAAAGATAACAAAATTGTTGAGGTAGTTGGGAAAGGCTTTCAAATCGGTGAGCGGGTCTTACGGCCAGCCAAAGTCAAGGTAGCGAAGAAGCAAAACAACCCGCTAAACGTAGTAGTGTGAAAAGAAGCCGGCAGCGGTGAGTTTTATTTGGACTAATATGATTCGTGTTCTTTCACTTTTGTGGACATTGGTTTTATCTTTGATTGTTACTGGGATTAGCTTCTTTTATATTCGAAGCGATAGCCGGGGGTTTCCATTCTCTTTTTCAAAAGAGATTGCCGATCAAGGGTCGGTGGGTGGTTTACACTTTAATTTTGGTTCGCTTGTTTTAGACGTTATTTTCTGGTGGTTTTTGTTTAGTATTCTTTGGCTGATTTTGAAAAATTATATTTTCGAAACTTAGGAGGTTTAAGATATGGGAAAAACCATTGGTATAGATTTAGGGACAACCAATTCAGCAGTTGCGGTGGTCGAGGGTGGACAGCCAAGAATCATTCACAGCGCTGAAGGAGAAAATGTCATTCCTAGTGTAGTGGACCCAATTAAACGAGTAGCAGGTCGAGTTGCCAAGAGACAGGCGGTGGTTAATCCAAAAGAAACAATTTTTTCAATAAAGCGATTAATGGGCCGCCGTTTCAAGGATGCTTCGGTTCAAGGAGATGTTAAATGGCTTCCTTACACCATTAAAGAAGGGAAAGATGGGATGGCGGTAGTTGAGGTCGGCGGTAAAGAATTCACCCCCCAAGAAATCTCGGCCCAGGTTTTGCAAAAAATAAAAGCCGATGCCGAGAGTTACTTAGGTGAAAAAGTAACCGAGGCAGTGATTACTGTCCCCGCTTACTTTGATGATTCCCAACGCCAGGCGACGAAGCAGGCTGGTGAAATTGCGGGCTTTGAGGTGAAGAGAATAATCAACGAGCCAACAGCAGCTTCTTTGGCGTATGGTTTAAATAAA
>MHCO01000030.1:34811-37181 GCA_001816645.1 Candidatus Woykebacteria bacterium GWB1_45_5 | reverse complement strand
AGGCTCATACTATCGCGGTTTATGATCTTGGTGGCGGTACTTTTGATATTTCCATTTTGGAACTTGGCGAGGGCGTTTTCGAGGTAAAATCGACTGCTGGTGATACCCATCTTGGTGGGGATGATTTTGATCAAAAAATAATTGATTACCTAGCTGAGGAGTTTAAGAAAGAACAGGGAATTGATATTAAGGGAGACCGTCAGGCCCTGCAGAGGCTGCGTGATGCCGCGGAAAAAGCAAAGGTTGAACTCTCGAGCACAACCGAAGCAGAAATTAATATTCCTTTTATCACCGCGGACTCTTCTGGCCCCAAACATTTAGTGATGAAGCTAATACGAGCCAAACTTGAGGCTTTGGTTAGTGATCTGATTGAAAAAACTTTTGAAGCCGTAAAGCAGGCTTTGAAAGACGCCAAAATCGAAAGCTCACAAGTTGACGAAATTGTTTTAGTTGGTGGACAGACTCGCATGCCGGCTGTCCAAGCGAAGGTAAAAAGCTTTTTTGGTAAAGAAGCTCACAAAGGAATTAACCCTGATGAGGTAGTAGCTATCGGTGCAGCAATTCAAGGTGCGGTTCTCGCTGGCGAAATGAAGGAGATGGTGTTACTAGACGTGACTCCTCTTTCATTGGGTGTCGAAACTTTGGGTGGGGTTTCTACTGCTTTGATCGCCCGGAATACGACTATTCCCACTTCAAAAACCGAAATATTTTCTACTGCTGCCGATAACCAAACTAGTGTTGAAATAAATGTTTTGCAGGGTGAGCGGCCAATGGCGGTAGATAATAAGTCCTTGGGCCGCTTCATTCTTGATGGAATTCCGCCTGCGCCACGAGGGATTCCCCAAATCGAAGTTTCTTTTGATATTGATGCCAACGGTATTTTGAATGTCTCGGCCAAAGATAAAGCAACCGGTAAAGAGCAAAAAATTACGATTACCGGCTCAACAGGATTGTCGAAGGAAGAATCAGAAAGAATGGCTAAAGAGGCAGAAGCTCACGCCGAAGAAGACAAAAAGAAAAAAGAGCTGATTGAGGCCCGTAATATTGCCGATGCCCTGGTTTACACAGCTGAAAAATCAATTAGAGACGCCGGGGACAAACTTCCGGCTGATGTAAAAACAGAGGTTGAAGAAAAAGCCAAGATAGCTAAAGAAAAAATCGCAGGCGAAAGCCTTGAAGATATCAAAAAAGCAACCGATGAGCTAGGCCAATCCCTCCAAAAAATCGGCTCGGCAATGTACCAAACCCCACCTGGCTCCGACAAAACCGCTGCTTCCCCGCAAGAGGAGATAAAGGAAGGTGAAGGCGATAATCCTGAGCAAGGCGAAGCCGAGTCGAAGGAAAAGCCGGTTGAGGGCGAAGTAGTCGAGGAAGAGAAAAAATAATAAAAGTCTTAAACCCACCAAAGCTAACCTCTTAATTAGCAAATTTTGGGTGAATTTGCTAAAATCCAATCTAATATAGCATGCTCGTAGCTTATGCCTTCTGATCGCTGTCAGAAGCCAGCTACTGCGCACGCTGCGACCACTAACGTGGACTAGGCAACAAAAAGATTATGGCAAAAAAGGACTATTACGAAACACTAGGTGTTGGAAAAACCGCGTCGGCGGACGAAATTAAAAAAGCGTATCGTAACCTAGCGAGGAAGCACCATCCAGATGTTGATAAGTCTGATGGCGCGGAGGGCCGTTTTAAGGAGATCAACGAGGCTTATCAAATTTTGTCTGACCCACAAAAGCGGGAGGCTTATGATCGCTTTGGTCACGCCGCTTTTGAAGGTGCTCCAGCTACTGGTGCTCCGGGTGGTTTTCACTATGAATATGGACCGGGAATAGAATTTGATTTTGATTTTGGTGGTTTTCGGGACCCATTTGATATTTTTGAAGAATTTTTTGGCTTTAGAAGTCCCTTTGAAAGAGTTACTCGCCGCGGGCCACAAAAAGGTGAAAGCCTCCATTTTGAAATGACCATTCCCTTTGAAGAAGCCGCTTTTGGTGTCACCCGTAACATTGAAATCCCCCGGGCTGAAACTTGTCCGGAATGTCACGGCTCCGGTGCTGAAAAAGGCTTCCAGCCAGTTACTTGCCCAACTTGTCAAGGTAAAGGCCGAGTGGCAAGAGCCACCCAATCAATTTTTGGTACATTTATGACTAGTTCCACTTGCCCAACATGTAAGGCCGAGGGAAGCGTAATTGAGAAAAAATGCTCCACGTGTACGGGTAAAGGAAGAGTCCGAGGATTGAACGAATCCCAAGTAAAGATTCCAGCTGGTGTTGATGATGGCGATACAATTCGTTTTTCCGGCTTGGGACAAGCTGGCGAAAAGGGCGGCGGTTACGGTGATCTTTACTTAACTATTCGGGTATTGCC
>MHCO01000030.1:31793-34750 GCA_001816645.1 Candidatus Woykebacteria bacterium GWB1_45_5 | reverse complement strand
AAGGAATAAAACACGTGCGTGGACGCGGCGATGAATACGTTCGCGTCAAAGTAGTTACCCCAAAACACCTCTCCTCTAAGCAAAAAGAAGCGCTAAAAGGATTAGAAGATTAAACCCGTTTGTTTGTTAAATTCTTGACCAATAAAAAAATTGGTGTTAATATCTTCGTAGAATTTTAGCGTAGTTTTGAAGAGTGGGAATTAAAATTCCACCTTTTGGTAAGATGTGAATAAATGCGAATAAAAATTATGCGAATTGATTTGAATAAAATTTTTGCATTCCGAATTTTAAATTTTACGACCAAAGGGAGGAACGGTGGCATTAAGGACTGAATTTTCTGCAGCTTTAAATCAAGCCGCTGCCGAGCGGGGCGTTGAGCCGGAAGATGTTTTAGCTATTATCAAAGAGGCAATAAAAGCGGCTTACAAAAAAGATTACGGTGGAGAAACCGAAGATGTCAATGTTGAAATCGATCATGAAACCGGTGAGACAAAGGTCTTCAAGAATAAAAAGGATGTTACACCACCGGGTTTTGGCCGCATTGCTGCCCAAACAGCCAAACAAGTTCTTTTACAAAGGATTCGCGAAGCGGAAAAAATGGCGATTTTTTCTGAATATGAAAAAAGAATAGGCTCGATTGTTAACGGAATGATTCAGCGTATCGAAGGCTTAAATTTCGTTGTCGATATCGGTAAGACTGAGGCGATTATGCCGGCAAATGAGAAAATGACTGGTGAGGATTATCGTCTAAACCAGCGGTTAAAATTTTATATTGTTGGCATTCGCGAAGACACCCGGGGGCGGGAAATTATTGTCTCCCGAGCCCACAAAGGATTAGTTGAAGGACTCTTTAAATTGGAAGTTCCGGAGATCGGTTCGGGGGTTGTAGAGATAAAAGGGATTGCTCGGGAGGCTGGTAGTCGAAGCAAAGTGGCAGTAGCGAGTAGACAAACTGGAGTAGATCCGGTTGGGAGTTGTGTTGGACAAAAGGGAGTGCGTGTACAAGCAGTTATCGCCGAACTAGGTGTAGAAAAAATCGATGTTATCGCTTATAGCAGTGATCCAGCCAAATTTGTAGCGGCGGCACTTTCACCAGCAAAGGTCGAAAAAGTACGGACTGAGGAAGCGACCATGACTGCTTATGTAGAAGTGCCGGAAGATCAACTTTCTTTGGCAATTGGTAAAGATGGCCAAAACGTTCGCTTAGCAGCGAAACTTACTGGCTGGCGGATTGATATAAAGGGAGCAGAAAAAATCCAAGAGGTTGGAGATAAAACTGAAGAGAAAACTACAACCACGGAAGCGCAGAAGACTAAAGCTCGCAAGGCGAAGGGTAAGATTAGGAAGGAGACAAAGACCAGAGCAAAGAAAAAAGAAACTAAGAAAAAAGCGAAAAAGAGTAAAGGTGAAGAATGAAACCTTCCCAGGTCCAAGTGTTTAATAAAACGAGAGTGCTTGATTGTCAAGATTTATGGTTCGGGAAACAAGAGCTAAACTTGAAAATAAACAATCTACAAAGCAGGAAATTCCTGGACGACCGCCAGTGGTAACTGTTCTTGGTCATGTCGACCATGGTAAAACTACCCTTCTTGATTATATCCGCAAAAGCCGTGTAGCCGAAAAGGAGGCTGGTGGTATCACCCAACACATAAGTTCTTATCAAATCGGTTACCAAGGACGAAAGATCACCTTTATTGATACTCCTGGCCATGAAGCCTTTTCGGCTATGCGAGCTAGGGGTGGCAAGGTTTCTGATATCGCTGTTTTGGTAGTAGCAGCTGACGATGGGGTAATGCCCCAAACTAGGGAAAGCATTGCCCACATTAAAGCAGCAGGTGTCCCCTTTATTGTCGCCATCAACAAAATTGATTTACCGGGAGTAAATATCGAAAAGGTCAAAAAACAATTGGCGGGAGAAGGAGTTTTGGTCGAAGGTTACGGTGGCGATGTAGTAGCGGTAGCGGTCTCGGCAAAAACCGGCCAAGGAATCAGCGATCTCCTAGAAATGATCTGCCTTTTAGCCGATTTGGCTGAATTAAAAGGAGAAAAAGACAAAAACTTTAGTGGGGTAGTGGTCGAAGGAAGGCTTGATAAAGCGCGGGGGCCGGTGGCGACCTTAGTTGTAAAGGAAGGGACTTTACGGGTTGGTGATCCGATTTTTACCAGTAGCGCCAGCGGTAAAGTTCGCTCACTGATTAGCTCAGACGGGAAATTAATTCGTGATGCCCCCCCGTCCACCCCAGTCGAAGTTTTGGGGTTTACTTTAGTGCCTAAGGTAGGAGAAGTAGCAAGGAATATTTCTCTTGAGCCCATCCAACAAAAAGAAGAAAAACCGCTCCGACCAAGCCTGCAAGAAAAACTGGCCAAACCAACTGAGAGCGAGATCCGCTTGATTTTAAAAGCAGACGTTAACGGTTCGCTGGAAGCAATTACTGGCTGTCTAGAACGACTAAAGCAGGACGCTAAAGAAATGAAAGTTTATTACGAAGCAACTGGGGATATCACCGAGGGCGACGTTCTTTTAGCGGCCGCTACTGGCTCGCTGATTATTGGATTTAATGTTGGAATCAGCACGGCGGTCGAGAAATTAGCTGATGAAGAAGGAGTCTTAATTAGAAAGTATGAGCTTATCTACGAGCTGTTGGAAGAGCTGAAGGAAGGATTGGAGGCTTTGAAGGAAAGTAGGGTGGAAGAAAAAATTTACGGCGAGGCAGAAGTTGTGGAAGTCTTTAAAACAAAGGTGGGTAAAGTTGCTGGTTGCCGTGTTAGCAACGGAAGAATAAGTAAAAGTGACACTATCGCTTTAAAGCGGGATGGCAAAAAAATTGGTGAAAGTAGAATTGTTTCAATGAAGCATCGCGAGACAGATATCAACCAAGCAAACGATGGTGAGGAATTTGGAGTGGTCTTCGAAAAAGATGTACCGTTTGCCAAAGGTGATACAATGGCTGCTATAG
>MHCO01000030.1:28671-31772 GCA_001816645.1 Candidatus Woykebacteria bacterium GWB1_45_5 | reverse complement strand
CGTGGCTATAGCCCATTGTTGCTCTGCACTACATAGGAAAATTTATGCAAGTTAGTGGAGAAAACCCTGCTCTGTTAAACAGTTTAATAGAATCGGCAAAAAAGGTCTTGGTCTTGGTCAGGAAAAATCCTTCTGTGGATAATTTGGCGGCGGGTTTATTTTTGGAACGAACCTTGGCTTCTTTAGGTAAAGATGTCCAAATTTACGCTGGCGGTAAAATTCCCGAGGTTTTTAAAGATTTTTCCACGGAAATAACCGCTAAAATTGAGGTTAAAAAATTAGTTGTCGCTTTTAATTGGCAGAGAAACCAAGTCGATAAAGTGTCTTACGCTCTTGAAGGAGAAACCTTTAATTTTATTATTAGCCCAAAAAGCAGGAAAATAGAGCCGACAGATTTAAAGATTTCTTACCAAGGCGAAGAGGCGGATTTAATTATCACCGTGGGGATAGCGTCTTTAGGAGAAATGAACGAGCTAAGTAGCGGTTTCTTCGAGAATAAAACAATTGTTAATTTTGATAAAAATCCTGCTAACCAGCTTTTTGGGAGATTGAATTTTGTCGGAACGGGAGCGGAAAACATTTGTTCAATCGTTGCTAAAGTCTTCGAAAATTCGAGGCTTCGGATCGTTCCCCAAGCAGCAGATTTTTTACTTTTGGGGTTGCGGTCAGTAACTAACAATTTTGAAAATGTAACCGAACCAGCAACGTTTGAAGCAGCTGCTTTCTGCCTCAAAATAAAAAAAGGAAAGGCAAAAGAGCCTAAAGCTAAAAAGCTAGCCCCCCACTCTAAACAGCCCAATCTGCTAGTAGACAAAGAAGTGCCTAGCGAATGGCTTTCGCCCAAGATATTGCGGTCAAAACAAGCCTCATAACTTAATTGTTTTCGGACTTAGAGTTTTGATATACTTAAAGAGAAATAATAATTTTTTGCTATGGCTTTAGAAAAAGAAGAAAAGGTAAAAATCTTAAAAGAATTTGCTCAGCATGAAGGTGATACTGGTAGTCCAGAAGTACAGGTTGCTCTTCTCACGGAGAGAATTAAGAGGTTGACTGATCACCTCAAGGGCCACAAACAAGATGTTCATTCAAGACGAGGGCTGCTGCAAATGGTTAATAAGAGAAGAAGGATTCTAATGTATCTTACAAGAAAAGATCCAGATCGTTATAAGGCGATAGTACAGAAGTTAGGATTAAGTAAATAGTTGACTATCGACTTGCGCTCCGCAACGCGGGGCTAAAAGCAATTGTTCAGAAGCTAGGCTTGAGTAAATAAATCAGCCAGGTTTAAATACTTGCACGCATGTAGTAAAATTAATTATTACTTTGGAGAGCTAGGAAGGAAATTGTATAGGGGGTCGGTGTTCGTGTGATCAAATTCTTGGTCACCGGTCACAGCTCCCCATACCTACCTCCCTGGCTCTCCACAAAAACTTAATGGCTAAAGAGAAAGTAAAAATTGTCCAAAAAGAAATAACCTGGGGTGGTAGAGTTCTTTCCCTACAATACGGTAAGCTCGCCCAACAAGCCGACAGTGCTGTCTTAGTACGCTACGGTGATACCGTGGTGCTAGCGACGGTAGTAGCTGCCCCACCACGGGAGGATGTTGATTTCTTCCCTCTCGCTGTGGACTATGAAGAGAGACTTTACGCAGCGGGGCTAATCTCTAGTTCTCGCTTTATTAAGAGGGAGGGGCGACCAACCGAAGATGCAATTTTGACTGGTCGGTTGATTGACCGCTCGATCCGACCACTTTTCCCAAAAGATTATTTTGATGAAGTCCAAGTAATTATTACTGTTCTTTCTTACGACCAGGAAAACGACCCAGATGTTGCCGCGCTCCTTGCAACTAGCGCAGCCCTCACCACCTCACTGATTCCTTGGAACGGACTAGTGGTAGGGGTGAGGATTGGCTGTCGGGACAGCGAATTTATTCTGAATCCAACAAAAAGCGATGAAAATTTTTCCGACCTTTCTCTGTTAGTCACATTTAACCAGGAAAAAGTGGTGATGCTGGAGGGAGGGGCGAAAGAAATTTCCGAAGAGGTGATTTTAAAGGCGATCGATTTTGCCTCTGAACAATCTAGACTCGTCTTTGATCTTCTTAGCGCTTTCTCAGCGGAAGTTGGGGTGGAAAAGAAAGATTATGAGGTAGAAAAAATTGACGAGGATTTAAAAAAGCAAGTTGTCGAGTTTATC
Source organism: Candidatus Woykebacteria bacterium GWB1_45_5 (assembly GCA_001816645.1). Classification (GTDB taxonomy): domain Bacteria; phylum Patescibacteriota; class Microgenomatia; order Woykebacterales; family RBG-16-39-9b; genus GWB1-45-5. The sequence continues at coordinate 29,576 of MHCO01000030.1, read as the reverse complement.
AAGGAAAACCTTAAAGAAGATCTTTTTGATCCGGAAAAAAGTTCTTCTGAACATCTAACCGAGGAGATGAAAGAAGCTCTTTATAGCCAGTTTGAAGGGAAGTTAGCGAAGACCGTAATGGGTGAGATTTTTGACGAAACAGTCAAAAAAATGGTTCGTGAGCAGATTGTAGAGCACGAAAAGCGACCCGATGGTAGGAAGCTCGCAGAAGTACGGCCAATTGATATTGAGGTTGGTGTTCTTCCCCGCACACACGGGTCCGCTATTTTTAAACGTGGTGGCACTCAGGTTCTTACCGTGGCAACCTTGGGGTCAACCTCGCTTGAACAATTAATCGAAGGTATGGAAGGGGAAGAGAAAAAACGATTTATGCACCACTACGAGTTTCCGCCGTTTTCAACCGGTGAAGTCAGACGTCTTGGCCCACCAAGTAGGCGAGAGATTGGCCATGGTGCGTTGGCGGAAAAATCACTAGTCCAAGTAATTCCCGATGAGGAGAAATTCCCCTACACGATCCGTTTAGTTTCGGAAGTGCTTTCCTCATCCGGTTCTACCTCGATGGCGAGTGTTTGCGGTTCTAGCCTTGCTTTAATGGATGCTGGCGTTCCGATCGCCGCTCCAGTTTCTGGTATCGCTATGGGTTTAGTGACGGAAGGTAAAAAATATAAGATTTTGACCGATATTCAGGCTCTGGAGGATTTTTATGGGGATATGGATTTTAAAGTTGCGGGGACAGAAAAAGGAATTACCGGCGTTCAACTTGATGTTAAAATCGATGGTCTAACAAAGGAAATAGTTTCCGAGACTCTTGCCCAAGCAAGAGATGGTCGAGCGCTTATTTTAGAAAAGATTCAACAGGCGCTACCAAAATCTCGGGAAGAACTTTCTAAATATGCGCCAAAAGT
>MHCO01000030.1:22489-28643 GCA_001816645.1 Candidatus Woykebacteria bacterium GWB1_45_5 | reverse complement strand
TGAAGATGACGGAACTGTTCGAATTACGGGTGGTTCGCAAGACACTCTAGACAAAGCAGTAGAGTGGGTTCAAGGTCTTACTCATGAGGTCCAACCAGGCGAGACTTATGAGGGCGAGGTGAAAAGAATCATGCCCTTTGGGGCTTTTGTAGAGATATTGCCAGGTAAAGAAGGACTGGTTCATATTTCGCAAATTGCACCTTACAGAATCGAAGACATTAACAAGGAAGTTCAAGTTGGTCAAAAAATGAAGGTTCGGGTTGTTGAGATTGATCATCAGGGCCGAATAAACCTAACCAGTAAGTTTGTTAAATAGCCTGAATGGATAATAGGGACAAATTATCGACCCTTGCTAGACAAATCCAAATCTGTAAGAAATGCCCCTTGTATAAGGAAGCGACTAAAGCAGTTCCCGGTGAAGGAAGCTCCGAGGCAAAAATTGTTTTCATTGGCGAAGGGCCAGGTTTTTATGAAGACGTTCAAGGTAAGCCTTTTGTCGGTAATGCTGGTAAATACCTTGATTTTCTATTAACAAAGGTGGGCTTAAAACGAGATGAAGTTTTTATCACCAATGTAGTAAAGCATCGGCCACCAGAGAACCGTGATCCGGCTACAGCAGAAGTGATTGCCTGCAGCGCTTGGTTGGAGCAGCAGTTGGCGATCATTTCTCCCAAAATTATAGTAACGCTTGGCCGTTGGAGCTTAGCTCGTTATGCACCAAGGGCCAAAATTTCTGATGTCCACGGAAAACTATTTCGTACCCAAGGCGTAGCTGTTCTACCAATGTATCACCCAGCAGCCGCCTTAAGAAGTGGACAAACCCAAAAGCAACTCGAGGAAGATTTTCTGAAAAACAGTGATCTTTTTTCCAACCCAGAAAAAACTGAAGAGCTAACCAAGAATACGTTGGAGAACGGCCAGGTTTCTTTACCGGAAGGACAAGGAAGCCTATTTTGACATGAGCAGAAAGTTTAAATTTGGTAGAAAGAAAAAAGAAAAGTTAAGATTTATACCGCTTGGTGGAAACGGTCAGGTAACCAAGAACATGTTTGTCTATGAGTACAAAGACGATATTGTTTTGGTCGATTGTGGGATGGGCTTCCCGAGCGAAATGCTTTATGGCGTGGATATGGTTATTCCTGATATTTCTTACCTTGCTGATAAGCGTCAGAAAATACGGGGTTTTCTAATTACCCATGGCCATGAAGACCATATCGGTGCCTTACCTTACATCATTGATAAAATTTCCGTGCCAATTTACGCTACCAAACTTGTTACTGGGCTGATAAAGGTTCGCCTGAAAGAAGCAGGTAAACTTGCTAATACCAATTTTGTCCAAATTGAGCCAAGAAAAAAATATCAACTTGGTGCCTTTTCGGTGGAGCCGTTTCAAGTTAGCCACTCAATACCAGATTCGGTTGGGTTTGCAATTACTACGCCGCTTGGGACAACGATCCATACCGGTGATTACAAATTTGACCCATCCCCGATTGATGGCCGGACCACCGATGTTGAGTGTCTAACAAAGTACGGAAATAACAGGGTACTTGCTTTGATGAGTGATTGTCTAAGAAGTGAAAAACCAGGCACGACTCTGTCAGAAAGTAGTCTTAAAGAACGGTTTGACGAAGCGATGAGAGAAGCAAGCGGTCGGGTAATCATTACGACTTTTTCTTCAAACGTCTCGAGAATTCAACAGGCGGTTGATGCCTCTCTTAAGCACAATCGAAAAGTGGCAATTATTGGTCGCAGTATGGAACAAAATGCCCAAGTGGCAGCCGAGCTTGGGTATCTGCGCGTACCTGCGGATATTTTGGTAAACGTCGCAAAAATCGAGGGTATCCCCGATCAAAGCCTTACTCTAGTTGTTGCTGGCAGCCAAGGCCAGCCGGGTAGTGCTCTTTCCCGAATTGCTTCTGGCGAGCACAAGTATGTGACTATTAAAGAGGGCGATCTAATAATTTTTTCCGCTGACCCAATCCCTGGCAACCAAGACGCAGTATACGAGATGATTGATAATTTGTCGCGTCTTGGAGCGGTGGTTAAATATTCAGATATCACCAGCGATTTTCATGTTTCTGGCCATGGAGCGCAGAACGAGCTACTTTTGATGCTTTCGCTGACTAAACCAAAATATCTGGTACCAATTTCAGCAATGCACCGACAGATGCATCAGTTTGCCCAGCTTGCTCAAAACACCGGGGTTCCTAGGCAGAATATTTTTATTGTTGATGAGGGCGGAATAATCGAGTTTGATCAAAATAACGCGTGGATCGCTGGGCAAATTGAGACAACTAATGTTTTTGTCGATGGGATTGGTGTCGGCGATGTTGGATCAATTGTTTTGCGTGATCGGAAGGTCTTGGCTGAAGAAGGAATTGTCGTGGTAATCGTCACGGTCCATAAAAAGACCAACCACTTAATTGGCGAGCCAGAGATTATTTCCCGCGGTTTTGTTTACATGAAAGAAAGTGAAGTTTTAATTAATCAGGCTCGGGGAGTGATCAAGAAAAGCTTGGACTCTGGTAAAAAAATAAAAAACTGGCTTTCCGTTAAAGAAAAAATCAGTGAAGACCTAGAACGCTTCCTTTTCAAAAAAACCGCCCGCCGGCCGATGGTTCTTCCGGTAATTGTTGATGTTTAGATTAAACTTTTTAACCTCGCTTGAATCCTAGAGTCGTTCTAGGTATAATTGGTTCACCATGCCCTATCAGAGGAGACGCTATCATCGTGGTTTTCAAAAAGTTCGTCTGAAGAAAAAGACTCTTCAATCGCTTTTTGGCCTGATTTTTATTTTAGCTGCAGGATTAGTTTTTTTATCTCTTTTTGGCGTTTCGGGAGCGGCAGTTTTTTTGCGCGACCAAATAGTTAAATTCGTTGGTTTCATTACCCCCCTTGTTCCCTTTGCCCTTGCCTTTGCTGGTCTTTATCTTTTGCGGGTGAGATTACCACTTATCTCCGCCAATACTGTTGCTGGGCTTTATCTTTTTTTAATTTCGCTTCTGTCCTTTGTCGCTATTTTTTCGCCGGCTAAGGGCGGCATTATTGGTAACCAACTCGCCGCTATATTTAAAGCTGTTCTTTCCACACCAGGTGCTGCTTTCACACTTTTTATTCTAATCTTAGCTTCCGTTGTTGTTTTCTTTAATACTTCCTTAGAAACCTCAATTAACATAATTAGTTGGTTTAGCGCTTTGATTTTTAATTTTTCTAAGAAGTTTTTTGCGCGAGCGGAAAAAGCAGAAGGTGAAAAAGAACCAATTTTTGCCTCCAGTCGTCCTGATAGCGAGCATCACCCAGCAAAAGAACATGAAGAAACGCTGACGGCAACCAAAGAACCAGTCACTAATTTACCCGGCGATCAGGTGTGGGAGTACCCACCGTTGGATATTTTGACCGAAAGCTTGGGCGCAAAGGCGATTCGGGGGGATATTAAGCAAAATGCTGCTGTGATTGAACGGACCCTAGAATCGTTTGGTATTCAAGCGAGGGTGGTGGAAGTCAATATGGGACCGGCGGTTACCCAATATGCTTTGGAAGTTGCTCTCGGCACAAAATTAGCCAAAATTACCTCTTTATCCAACGATATTTCCCTTGCCTTGGCGACACCGACTGGGACAGTGAGAATTGAAGCCCCGATCCCAGGGAAATCCTTGGTGGGAATTGAAGTACCCAATATTACCCCGGAAATTGTGCCATTGAAAACAATCCTCCCTTCACCAGCGATGCAAAAAGCAAAAAGCAAACTCTCTCTTGCCCTTGGTTTGGATGTCTCGGGCCAGCCGGTGGTCGATAATCTTGCTCGAATGCCGCATATTTTGATGGCTGGTAGTACTGGCTCGGGTAAAAGTGTGGCGATTAATGCTTTTATTTCTACTCTTCTATTCCGGGCGACACCAAACGAAGTAAAATTTATTTTGGTTGACCCAAAGATTGTCGAGCTTTCCAATTGGAATGGGATTCCCCATCTATTGACCCCAGTGATCACTGACCCAGAGAAAGTCCTCTCGGCACTTCGCTGGGCAATAACGGAAATGGAGAAACGCTACAAGCTTTTCGCAGAAGTAAACGCGCGGAACATCGATATGTACAATGAAATGAGTGGTTTTCAGGCCATACCATACATTGTTATTATTATTGACGAGTTGGCCCATGTGATGCTTTTTGCTCCGGTGGAGGTGGAAAATGCAATTACAAAGTTGGCCCAGATGTCGCGTGCGGTTGGTATTCACATGATACTAGCGACGCAGAGACCAAGTGTCGATATTCTAACTGGTTTGATTAAAGCCAACATTCCTTGTCGAATCTCCTTCAACGTTTCTAGTCAAGTGGATAGCCGAGTGGTTATTGATCAAGCTGGAGCAGAAAAGCTATTAGGTAGAGGAGATATGCTTTATGTTCCGCCCGATGCTTCTAAACCGCAAAGAATCCAAGGGGTTTTTGTCTCTGAGCCAGAGATAAACAAATTAATTGAATTCCTGAAGCGTTCTGGCGTCGAACCTCAGTATACGAAAGAGGTGACCACGATGCCGATCCCTAAACTTGCTGGGACCGAAGGACAGGACGAGCTTTTTGAAGAAGCGGTACGGGTGATTACTCAGTACGATCGGGCTAGTGCCTCCCTTTTGCAGCGGCGTCTGCGGATTGGATATGCTCGAGCCGCCCGGCTATTGGATGAATTAGAATCAGCGGGGGTGGTCGGTGTAGCTGACGGCAGTAAAGCCAGAGATGTGTTGATTAAAGATCCGGAAAGAATATTAGGTAGAGGAGAAGAAACATCAGACAGTAGTTAGCAGAGAGTAGAAAGCTACTTATAACTAATTTTCTGCTGACTGCTGACTGCTTTCTGCTGGCTGATTATGAGGACAGTAGGTGAAATTTTGAGTGAAGCAAGAAACAAAAAGGAGATCTCCCTTGAAGAAGCGGAGAAAGCTACTAAGATCCGAAAAAAGATTCTACAAGATTTGGAAAAGGGGAACTGGAATTATCTTCCAGCCACTTTCACCAAGGGCCTTTTGAAAAATTATGCTGCCTTCCTGTCCCTTGACGAAAAAAGAATTCTTGCTTTTTTCCGGCGAGAATATGACGAGAAAAGGACAGCGCAAATCACCAAACCACCGCAAAAACAAGGAATGAGTTTTCGCCTCACCCCAGCAATTGTCACAGGTTTACTTTTAGCCGGTGTCGTCTTTGTTATTCTTTTTTATCTTTTTTTCCAGTACCGCTCTTTCACCGCGCCGCCACTGTTAGAAATCCAAGAACCAAAAGAGGGAGCAAAAACTTCTTTCTTTGAGGTAAATGTTATCGGCCGGACTTGGGAAGATGCGACCTTAAAAATTAACGGAAAACAGGTTCAGGTTTCGCCAGGTGGTACTTTTTCCATTACTGTCAGTCTAAAAGAAGGAGCGAACACTCTAACTATTACTTCGGCTAATCGTTTTGGTAAAATTAGCACAGTCAAAAGAACACTGGTAGTCGAGATTCCCAAATCGGCTTCTCCTTCCGCCGAGACAGCACCACACTAAAGCTGTGGATCATTAACAACCGTTCCAGCCACAGAACCCTAGCCCACGAAGTCCCGCTCAAGCGGGACGAGTGGTCGCAGGAGGCGGAGTATTCGGCCCCAATTCGATCGGGGGCATAGAATACGATCCTCCTATAGTAACTTAACATCTCTTGCTAAGAAAACTAGAACTTGCTATCTTTGGCCCAGTCTTGCCAAGTTTAAATTAGGTTTCTGCCTATGGACACAACAGCTTTTTTGACAGTAATAATCATCCTGGTGGCGGTAGTTTTAATCGTCGTTGGAATTTATCTAATCATCGTATTAAACGAAGCGAGAGCAAGCCTGCGGACCTTTAACGCTGTTCTAAACCGAGTCAATTCCCTATTAGAAGTTCTAGATACAAATATCGCCCGACCAGCTAGTTCTTTAGTTGGCGTTCTTGGCGTGGTTAAAGAAATAATTGGGGTTTATCGGGAATTTAAAACTAATAGGAAGGTTTCGGAAAATGGAGGAGCGGACGAACCACAACAATAAAGACCACGAAGGTCATTTTTACAAAGGCCTCTTTTTTGGCCTACTACTTGGAATTGGTGTAGTTTGGTTTCTGGGAAGTGAGTCTGGCAAAGAGTTCGTGAAGAAAGCCCGAAA
>MHCO01000030.1:14103-22448 GCA_001816645.1 Candidatus Woykebacteria bacterium GWB1_45_5 | reverse complement strand
TGGACCAGAGTCAGAGTCCAAGATAGCCGCCTCAACAAGCCCCCGAAGATTTTTTCATAAAAACAAGGAATAAAACCACCGCTTTGCAATTAGCCAAGCCATTTCATATAATCGTCTTCGATCGGATCTCGACGATTGTTTCTCTTCGAGATATAATCTAACAATCTATGACGGCGGAAGAGTTGAAGAAAAAATATTTGGATTTCTTTAAACGAAAAGGACACATTGTTATTCCATCGGCCCCCCTAATTCCCGAGCATGATCCTTCGGTTTTATTCACCACGGCGGGTATGCACCCACTTGTTCCTTACCTTCTCGGTCAGGAACACCCAGCCGGGAAAAGGCTTGTCAATGTCCAAAAATCATTTCGGACTGATGATATTGATGATGTGGGAGACCCATGGCATAACACTTTTTTTGAAATGCTGGGAAACTGGTCACTGGGGGATTATTGGAAAAAGGAAGCGATTGAGTGGTCTTTTGAGTTTCTGATAAAAGAACTCAGGTTAGACCAAAACCGAATTTATGTCACAGTTTTTGGCGGCGATCACAAAGTCCCCGGGGTAGAAGCAGACGAAGAGACGATTTTAATTTGGAAAAAGCTAGGAATCCCAGAAAATAAAATTTATCGACTTGGTAAAAAGGACAATTGGTGGGGACCAGTTGGCCAGACCGGACCCTGCGGTCCAGATACGGAAATGTTTTATGACACCGGTGTTCCAGAGCACGGAGACCTCTGTCGACCAGGCGAGACTTGCGGTAAATATGCGGAAATTTGGAATGATGTCTTCATGGAGTTTAATAAAACAGCCGATGGAAAATACGAACCTCTTAAACAAAAAAATGTTGATACTGGAATGGGAGTAGAAAGAACCACAGCTGTCTTACAAGGGAAAGACAATGTTTATGCGACTGAACTTTTTGGCCCAATAATGAAAGAAATTAAAAAATTGGCTAAGAATTGGGAGGTTCGGCGAGCGAGAATTATTGCCGATCATCTGCGTGCGGCTACCTTTCTTATCGCTGACGGTGTGACCCCTTCCAATGTCGAAAGAGGTTACGTCTTACGTCGGCTGATTCGCCGCGCTATTCGATTTGCCCGTTTAGTAGGGATCGAAAAAGATTTCACAACCGATGTTGCCTCGGTTGTAATAGATACCTATCAACAAGATTGGCCAGAAGTTGGACGAAACAAAGAGAAGATTTTTGCAGAACTACATCAAGAAGAAACAAAGTTTAAAAAAACTTTAACCGAAGGAATCAAACGATTTGAAAAATTAGGAGCAGCGATTTCTGGTCGAGAAGCTTTTGATCTTTATCAATCTTATGGATTTCCCTTGGAATTGACAATCGAATTAGCAAAAGAAAAAGGAAAAAAGGTCGACATAGAAGGTTTCAATAAGGAGTTCGAAAAGCACCAAGAAATTTCTCGTTCTGGCGCAGAGCAGAGATTTGCCGGTGGTCTGATTGACCACTCGGACAAAACGATTCGGGGGCATACGGCCACCCATCTTCTTCACCAGGCTTTGCGGGAAGTTCTTGGCGATTATGTTCATCAAACGGGGAGTAACATTACTCCAGAGCGGATTCGCTTTGACTTTTCTCACCCGGAGCGATTAACTCCTGAACAAATTAAAAAGGTTGAAGACATAGTTAATCAGAAAATAAAAGAGGATTTGGTAGTAAAAAGGGAGATGATGAGCCTAGATGAAGCAAAAAAGTCAGGAGCAATTGGTTTGTTTGAAGGAAAATACGCTGATAAAGTCTCCGTTTACTCGATAGGCTCTTTTTCCAAAGAAATCTGCGGCGGCTCCCATGTTGAGCGAACCAGCCAGATTGGAAAATTTAAAATAATTAAAGAAGAAGCTCTAGGAGCTGGACAGCGTCGTATTCGAGCTGTCTTAGAACAATTCTTGAAGCGGCTTTTTACGTGACATAAATTGTCTGAGTGACATATAATCCGCAAGGATTACATCCTGCGTATTGTTTCTCTAATGAGATATAATAATAGGAGAGGGTTTTCAAAAAATTGCCCATGTTAAAGTTTTTCAAGCGAAAACCAAAAAGACGCGATTTTTTAGTTTTAGAAATTGGTCTAGAGCGGATAACTTGCGCACTCTTTAAACAGGAAGGCGGAACCCTTCAGCTTAGTGGTGTTGGTAGAAAGAAATTTTTCAGCCAAGAAGAAGTGTTTGATGCTACATTGGAAGCTCTCGATGCGTTGGCAGCGATAGTTCCCGACTTTCCCCGCCGAGGTGTTTTAGGCGTCTCGGGCGGATCTCTAGAGACAACCACCACAATTGCTCGGTACGATCGGCCTAAGCCCAAACACCCAATTACCCAAAAAGAAACAGAGGAGGCTCTGAATAAAGTGGTTGAGAGCCTTGAGGTGCCTGGAAAGAAAATCTTTTTTTCCACCATTGCTAATGCCAGAATAGACAGCGTAAAGGTAACTAACCCGCTTGGCCTAAAAGGGGAAAAAGTCGAACTCTCCTGCTTTGCTGCCTTGAAAGAAACTTCGGAAATTGCCCTTTTTGACCGTCTGGTTGCGGAGATTGATCTAACCGTAGAAAAAATAGTCCCAACAAGTTTTTCAGTAGCCAAACTTTTAGAACAAAAAAATCTTAAGAACGCCTTAATCTATCGCGCTGGCGTAACAAAGAGCGAATTTACTGTTTTGGTTGATGGTCACGTGGCCGAAATATTTCCCGTTGACTTGGGAACGGAAGAACCAGAGCTCCTTCCTTTTGCCTGGCAAGCAGCCCTGAAGGGTTTAGAAAAGGGGAACGCGCCAGCAATTGTTTGGCTTTTTGCTGATAACGATGAAGTAGCCCTCGAACCTCTTAAGGAAAATCTCCTCGCTTTTGCTTGGAATTCTCGACTTGGTTTTGGGCTAACCCCAAAGATCGAAATCGCTGAGCCGATCCACAATTTTTCGGCTTCGGATATAGGGGTTTACGCTTTAAGTCAAGGGGAGGTGGAAAATGAAGCGGCTTGAATTTGATGAAAATAGTAAGCTAGCGGATATTTTAAAGAAAATTCAGCAAAACGAAGAGTCTGAAATTGAAATCCTTACCACGCCTCAAGTATCGCTTCTGAAACTAGGCCTCAATAAAGAAGTCGTTCGTTTGGTTGGTCAAGCGAGCGGCAAAAAGGTATTTTTCAAAGATGAATTGGCGGCTAAAAAACCAGAAGCGGCAGTTGGAGGAGCGGCTGTGGAGGTGGAAAAAGACGCTGGCAAATTAGCTAGCGACAACCTGGGATTTACCGAAGGTAAAGATGTGGTTGAAGAACCGAAGGCAGAGCCGGCTCCTGCCGAAGTGCCGGTAAAGAAAAAATGGTTTTTCTTACCTAAAATTCCCCCGCTGAAAGGACCAAAGTGGCTTTATTTTTTGGCCGGCTTTATATTGCTTATAATTTTAGGGACGCTGTTCTTATTCTGGTCTGTTCCCTCCGCAACTGTTATCTTTCTGACAGAAAAGCAGTTTAAGGAAGCCGAACTAACCTTAGTGGCTAGCCCGACCGCCGATAAGGCTGATGCTGAAAAAGGAATAATTCCCACCCAGATGCTGGATACTACGGGGGAAGATGTGGCAGAAGCAAAAGCGACAGGCACAAAGACGATCGGCACACCAGCCAAAGGAAGAGTAGCAATCGTTAACCGAGATACAGCCGAAAAGAAATATTTCGCGGGGACAGTTATAACCCCAGCTTCAGGTCCAGCTACTCAATTTACTCTCGACGCGGCAGCAACTATTTCTGCATCACCGCTTGGTTGTGGTGCTAATCCAAGCCCACCTTGTTCTGAGGCAGCGGTTGATGTTACGGCGAAGGCAATTGGTGAAGAAGGAAACCTGGCAGCCGGGACTGTCCTTAAAGTCGGTAACGCCGACGTGAATCTGGTTTTTGCCGTCAATGGGACTAATTTCACAGGCGGGACAAGTAAAAAAGTAACGGTTATTTCGTCGGACGATCAAAAGAAAGCCAAGGAAGATCTAATTAAAAAGATGGAAGAAAAAGCAAAGAAGGATTTAGAAGAAAAAAACCCAGACATTGTGATCGCCGAAGGTGGTTTAGAAAACACAGTGGTTGATGAAGCCTATAGTAACAAGATCGATGAGGAGGCTCAAGATTTCCGAGTTACTTTGAAATTGAAATTTACCGCGAGAGTTTTTTCCGAAAAAGATCTTAAAGATCTTTTAATCGCCTCAATCTCTGATAGTCTGCCAGCCGGTTATAGTGTTGACCAAGAAAGGTCGGTTGTCGAAAGTGAGGTTTTAGAAAAACTTGGCGAAGATCTTAAAGTTTTGGGTAAGATCAAGGCAGAGTTAGTTCCAGATATCCCGGTCGAAGATATTAAAAAGAACCTTGCTGGCAAAAATTTTAACGAGGCTGACCAATATCTAAAATCATTAGGCTACGAATTTGAAGTAAAGGTAAACCCGCCCATCTTTAGAATCTTTGGTACCATGCCTTATTCTGGTAAGAGAATTGAGATAAAAATAAGCCAAAAGGATTGAAATGCGTTCAAGTTGGATAGTCAAACAACCATTTGGCCCCTGGTTTAAATTTTTTCTTAGCTTATTTATTATTTTAGTAGCGCTTTTAGGAACAGTTACTACCTGGATAAATTGGGCTCTTCAAGCACCGAGTGAAGAGGGAAAAGAGAAAACCTTTGTCATCAAAGAAGGAGAAAGCGTACCTTCGTTTGCCTCTCGATTGCAGGAAGAAAAAATTATTAAAAACGCCCTTGTCTTTCGCATCCAGCTAAAATTTTCTGGCCTTGACCGAAAGATCCAGGCAGGAAGCTTTCGTCTGGCTACTAACAAACAGGCTTCGGAGATTGCCCAGACCTTAACTACCGGACGGCTTGATAAATGGGTGACTTTTATTGAAGGTTTAAGAAAAGAGGAAGTGGCGGAAAAGTTGGCCAAAAACTTTGATATTGATAAAGAAAAGTTTTTAGCAGCTGCACCCGAGGGTTATCTTTTTCCTGATAAATATTTAATTTCGGTTAAAGCTAACGAGGAACAGATACTTGCCATCTTTAAAAACAACTTCGAAAAAAGATATACCAAAGACATGGAAGAGAAAGCGGCTACTCAGGGTTTAAGTATAAAGGAGGTAATTACTGCTGCTTCGATTTTAGAAAGGGAATCGATGGGTAAGGGTGAAAATGAGCGGGCAATTATTGCAGGGATTCTCTTAAAGCGCTGGCGGGAAAAGTGGAATTTAGCTGCTGACGCTACGATCCAATACGCACTAGGTTATTCCGAAGAAGAAAAATCCTGGTGGCGGAATCTTACTGAGGAAGATCTAAATATTGATAGCTCCTACAACACGAGAAAGAAAACTGGCCTGCCGCCGGGACCAATTTGTAGTCCTGGTCTTTCTTCAATCCAAGCAGTCATAAATCCGCTAGAAACCGAATATTATTTTTATATTCACGACAAAGATGGCAACCCTTATTACGCACGTACTTTTGCCGAACACCAAGCAAATATTCAGAAATATTTGAGTGATTAATTAGAACGAGTCGTAACGATCATAGGTCGCCACTTTTATTAAACTGTCTCGTTCTTCAAAAGAGTTACGATATAAGTAATGCCAGAAGCAAACTGTCCAAAATGTGGCCGACCAATGGCTGCCGGGGGTGTACTTTGCAGCAACTGCATGCACGCTTTAACACAGCAATCTGGTGGAGACAATTTTCCGCCAACGCCACCAAGCAGCGGTGTTCAACCAGTACCCGTTCCGGTAAGCCCGCCCTCTCAGATTAGTCCGCCACCGGCCTCAGGGGTCTATCCTACCCCGGTCGTTCAAGTCGACTACCGCATCGCACGGACGAAAGGTGAAACGCGGGTTTTGTTGATAACACTGATTCTCCTGTTTCTATTGTTTATTTTTGGAGCGATGGCGACAGCAAACGGTCAACTGGATGCAGTTCTTGGCTATGTTTTACTGGCCTTGGGTGTTACCGCCTTTTACCTTTTCCTAATTCGTCTTGTCCAACGACAGTTTTTAGGAAATGCTCTCCGGGTAGAGAGAGGGCACTTTAGTAATTTGAAAGTAATCACTGGTCAAATAGCTGCTCTACTACGGATGGCTGAACCCGAGGTTTATATCTTTCAAGACCCATATTTAAACGCTTTCTCCATGGGATTCAAACGACCATATACTATTGCCTTACACTCAGCAATTGTCGAATATCTTGACCAAGAGGAACTAACGGCTGTTTTGGTACATGAGGTCGGTCACATCTGGTTTGGTCACACCAGAATTAGCGCTTATGTGACGCCGGTGGTGTTTCAGATACCAATTGTTAGTCCGGTGATGGAGTACATTTTCGGTTTCTGGGCCCGCCGGACAGAACTTTCTTGTGACCGGTTGGCGCTTCTTGTTACAAGAAATCCACGGGCAGTGATTGAGGGTTTGGTCAAAGGTCACGTTGGCCCCCATTTTTTGCAGCAGTTGGATGCTGAAGGGGTTTTGTTTCAAGAGCATCAGACAAGGGGATTTTTGAACAAGTTAGCCCAATCAATTAGCACCCATCCTTTTATGACTACCCGTATCAAAAGGCTTTTGGAATACGCGCGAGAGTTGGGGTTGGTTTATGTAGATAAGAATGGGCTGCTAGTCTGTGAGATCTGTGGCCTTAAAAGCCAGCCAAGTTCTGCTTTTTGTACCCGCTGCAACGCCCAGCTTTATCGCCCGGTGTAACAATGGTCGGCTCTTGACAAAAGGTGAGTGTATGTTATATTTAGGATGTAAATTGAATATTTTCTTAGACGTACAGTGTGCGTACGTCTTTATTTGTGTCTAAAGGCTGCCCGATTTTAGCAGGACTCATCCAACAAAGACAAGGTCTTTGATGACTAATCGTAAAGTATTTGGAACAGCCGGTAATAGCTTCCCACTGATAAATTTAATTGAATCGCAGAAGGCCTCCTACGAATGGCTTTTAACGGAAGGTATCCGGGACATCCTGGCAGAAGTTTCGCCGGTGGAAGATTTTACCGGGAAAAACTTTGCCCTCCATCTTCTTGATTATTCTCTTGGCCAACCAAAATATTCGCCGGAACTCGCTCTAGAAAAAGGTGGCACCCTCGCCGCGCCTATGAAGATGAAGGCGAGACTTTTGAATAAACAAACCGGCGAAGCAACAGAGCAAGAAGTGTTTTTGGGCGATTTACCACTGATGACCGAATCGGGCACTTTCATAATTAATGGAGTAGAACGGGTAGTAGTAACCCAACTAACCCGTAGCCCTGGGATTTTCTACACTGCCGAGATTGACCCGGTAACGGGAAGAAATTTGTTTAGGGCGGAGTTGCGACCAACCCGTGGTAGCTGGTTAGAGTTTGAGACAGCAAAAAACGATCTGCTTTCGGTACGAATTGATCGAAAAAGAAAAATTCCGGCAACTACACTCCTTCGAACGATTGGTTACGGGAGCACGGAAAAAATTAAACAGCTACTTGCCGAAGTTGATACTAATCCTGATCACCAATACCTCGAAGCGACTCTAAGTAAAGACCCAACCGAAACCGCTGAGGAGGCCTTTTTGGAAATTTACCGGAAGATGCGACCCGGCGACCCGCTAATTTTAGAAAACGCTAAAGCCGTTTTGGAAAACCTCTTCTTTAACCGACGACGTTATTCTCTCGGTAAGGTTGGTCGCTACAAATTGAACAAACGCTTGGGTCTTTCAATTCCTAACGATTCCGATCATTGGATACTTTCACCAACCGACATTGTTGCCGCCATGCAACTTTTAATCAAGCTAAACAACGGTGAGGGCGAGGCGGATGATATTGACCATCTCGGTAACAGACGAGTGAGGACAGTCGGGGAATTGGTCCAAAATACTTTGCGGATTGGCCTACTACAAATGGAAAGGGTGATAATGGAGCGGATGAGCCTTTCTTCGGATCTTACTGCTGTTACGCCAGCGGCTTTGATCAACGCCCGGCCAATTGTTGCTCGGCTAAACGAGTTTTTCGCGGGCAGCCAGCTCTCCCAGTTTATGGATCAGATTAATTCCCTTTCCGAACTGGAACATTTGCGACGACTTTCCGTGATGGGTCCAGGTGGTCTTACTCGCGAACGTGCTAGTTTTTCGGTCCACGATATTAACAATTCCCAATATGGTCGAATCGACCCAATTAAATCACCCGAAGGCCCCAACATTGGTTTGATCACCCACCTCGCTTTAATGGCTCGGGTTAATGAATATGGTTTTTTGGAAACCCCTTATCGCAAAGTAGTTAAGGAGAACGGCTCGGTACGGGTAACTAACGAAATTGTTTGGCTGATGGCTGACGACGAGGAAAGGTACTACATTA
>MHCO01000030.1:211-14055 GCA_001816645.1 Candidatus Woykebacteria bacterium GWB1_45_5 | reverse complement strand
TCGGCCGGAAGGGTCTTGTTTTGGATAAGCTGGTTCCACTCCGTTATAAAAGCAGTTTTATCTCTGGCCCAGCCTCGCTAATTGATTTTGTGGAAATTGCACCTTGGCAGATGCTTGGAGCTAGTTCTTCGCTTATTCCTTTTCTGGCTCACGACGATGCCAACCGGGCCTTGATGGGAGCCAACATGCAAAACCAAGCCGTGCCACTCGTTCACCCCGAAGCGCCAACGGTTGGTACTGGTATGGAAGGAGCGGTAACGGAAAATATCGGCCGGGTTGTAAAAAGTCCGGTAGATGGAAAAATCACTCACGTAGATGCCAAAGAGGTAGTACTTAAGGGAGAAGATAAAAAAGAATACAAATTCCCGGTGATGAAGTTTGGAAAATCCAACCAGAACACTTGCTATTCCCAAAGGCCTTTGGTAACAGTTGGCGATAAAGTAAGAAAAGGAGACTGTTTGGTAGATGGTCCGGTGACCGATAACGGCGAACTTTCCTTAGGAAGAAATCTGATGATTGCCTATATGAGTTGGGAAGGTTATGGCTACGAAGATGCAATCGTCATTTCGGAAAGGTTGGTCCGGGAGGATATTTTGACTTCGGTTCACATCGAAGAGTATGAGGTTTCAGTAAATGAAACCAAGCTTGGACCGGAAGACACAACCCGCGATATCCCCAATGTTGGCGAAGAAGCTTTGGCTAATCTTGACGAAGAAGGAATCGTCTACATCGGGGCAGAAGTTGGGCCAAATGATATTTTGGTGGGTAAAATTACCCCCAAGGGTGAGACCGAATTAACAGCGGAAGAGCGGCTGTTGCGGGCGATTTTTGGCGAAAAAGCTCGGGAGGTACGTGATACTTCGCTGCGGATGCCTCATGGTGAGCGTGGGACGGTAGTAGACGTTAAAATCCTTTCTAAAGAAGCTGGTGATGAACTTGAGCCGGGAGCGGTTCGTTTAATTAAAGTTAAGGTAGCCCAAACCAGAAAGATTACTATTGGCGATAAACTGGCTGGCCGTCATGGAAACAAAGGAGTAATTTCCAGGGTTATGCCAGTGGAAGATATGCCCTGCTTAGGAGATGGTACACCAATTGACATTGTAATTTCTCCCCTCTCGGTTATCTCTCGAATGAACCTGGGACAGCTTTTAGAAACGCACCTTGGCTGGGCTGCTTCTAAACTTGGTTACAAAGTAGCCGTGCCGCCTTTTGGTGGCTTCAGTGAAAGTTGGTTAGTTGAGGAATTAAAAAAGGCAAAACTGCCGGTTGATGGTAAGGTCACTTTATACGACGGTAAAACCGGAGACCCTTTTGAAAACAGAGTTACAGTCGGAATTGGTTATATCATGAAGCTTGTCCATATGGTTGACGAAAAAGTCCACGCCCGAAGCACAGGCCCTTACTCCTTAGTTACCCAACAACCCCTGGGCGGAAAGGCCCAAATGGGAGGACAGCGCCTAGGAGAGATGGAGGTTTGGGCTCTGGAAGCCTACGGTGCTGCCCATACCCTGCAGGAAATGCTAACCATTAAAAGCGATGATGTTATTGGTCGGGCCAAAGCCTTTGAAGCAATCGTTAAAGGCACCGACATTCCCGAGGCAACTGTTCCAGAGTCTTTTAAGGTTTTGGTCAAAGAGCTAAACGGCCTAGGGTTAAAGGTAGAGCTTTTAGGAGCAAAGGTAGAGGAAGAAAAAGAAGTTAGCGCCAAAGAGCTAGCCACTGAAGAAAAAATTGAAGAAGAAGCCAGAGAATTGGCAGCAGCAGCTGGGGAAGAGACGATCGTTAAGGGAGAAGAAGTTAGCAAGGAGCTTGGGGTAGAAGAACTTAAAGAAGAGGTAGAAGAGGTGCAGGAGGCCGCCTAACTAATGAATGAGGTAAGGGATTTTGAAGCATTAAGAATAGTTTTGTCTTCGCCAGAAGATGTTCTTTTTTGGTCTAAAGGCGAGGTTATAAAGCCCGAAACAATCAACTATCGGACCTTTAGACCAGAAAAGGATGGCCTTTTTGATGAGAAAATTTTTGGGCCGACTAAAGATTGGGAATGCTACTGCGGTAAATATAAACGAATCCGCTATCGCGGTGTAATTTGTGATAAATGTGGAGTGGAAGTCACCCAATCAAAGGTGAGGCGGGAGCGGATGGGTCATATAAAATTAGCTGCACCAATCGCCCACGTGTGGTTTTTCAAGGGTACTCCAAGCAAACTTTCCCAATTACTGGATATTACCCCCCGTTACTTAGAGTCAGTGGTTTATTTTGCTAATTATTTGGTGATTGAAGTGGATGAGGAAAAAAGAAAGAAGGCCCTGGCTAATTTGGAAGAAGCTTTCAAAAAACAAATTGAAGAGGTTAAGCGCCGCTTTAAAAAGGGATTAGAGGAAACTGAGCGGGCTTTACAAAGGGAGATTAAAAAGATCGATGTCAAGACTAAAGAACAAAAAGAGCTAATAATCGAGGAACTAACTCTAAAGGTCAAGGCCCGCCGGACCAGCCTAAAAGAGGAGGAAAACGCAGAAGTTGGTCGGACGCAGGAGTTGCAAAGAATAGCGGCTGAAAAAATTAAGGTGTTAAAAAGGTTCTCCGTAATCGCCGAGGAAGAGTACCACAAGCTAGATAATTACAGCGCTGCCGATTTTATAAAGATTGGTATGGGGGCGGAGGCCCTTTTAGAAGTTTTACGAAACCTAGACTTAAGTAAGCTCTCTGGACAACTGCGGGAGGAAGTGAAAAACTCATCAGGCCAAAGAATGCTTAAAGCTACCAAACGCTTAAGGGTGGTGGAAGGTTTTCGCCAGGCTGCTTTAAAGCCAGAATGGATGGTCCTCACCGCTTTACCTGTTATCCCGCCGGATCTGCGACCAATGGTTCAGCTTTCGGGCGGCCGTTTTGCTACGAGTGATTTAAACGATCTTTACCGACGTGTAATAAATCGAAATAACCGACTGAAAAGATTAACCGATCTGGGCGCACCAGAGATAATCTTGCGTAACGAAAAAAGAATGCTTCAGGAGGCAGTCGATGCTTTAATCGATTCGACCCAAAGGCCCTTGCCAACCCGGGCTGGTGTCAAAATCTTGCGGTCCCTTTCCGATATGCTCAAAGGGAAACAAGGCCGATTTCGCCAAAACCTTCTTGGAAAGAGGGTTGATTATTCAGGCCGAAGTGTAATTGTAGTGGCCCCAAGTGCCAAATTAAACGAGTGTTTAGTACCCAAGGAAATGGCACTGGAGCTTTTTAAGCCTTATGTGCTTCGCGAGCTTATCTTCCAAGGTTATGCCCCCAACGTCAAAAGTGCTAAGCATGTTTTTGAACGCCGCGGCAATGAAGTTTGGGATATTTTGGAGCCAATAACCAAAGCCCACCCAGTCCTTTTAAATCGGGCTCCAACGCTGCACCGTCTTGGTATTCAAGCCTTTTACCCAGTTCTGACAGAAGGAAACGCGATTGGTATCCACCCGTCGGTCTGTGCCGGTTACGGGGCGGACTTTGACGGTGATCAGATGGCTATCCATGTTCCTTTGGCAAGAGCAGCCTGCGACGAGGCGGTAGATCTGATGATGTCCACCAACAACCTGCTCCGACCGGCTGATGGGGAGCCTATTATGACCCCAAGCCACGATGTCTTTTTAGGTCTTTTTTACCTAACTACCATGCATGAGGGCGACAAAAAACAAGTTTTTAGCGAAGGCGAAGTAGTGCGGGCTTATCAACTTGGCCTTTTGACTCTTCGCGAGAAGATAAAAGTTTACTGGAACGGTGAGGTAATTGAGACTTCGGCCGGTCGAGTTTTCTTCAACCAAGCGATTCCTGGGGAAATGCGCTTTATTAATAAGATAATTAAGGGAGGGGATGTTAAGAATATTTTAGCACAGTGCCAAAACCGGTTTGGTAGTCAGGTGGCGGTCGATCTGATCGATGCTTTGAAAGACCTTGGATTTCGCTACGCTACTGTTTCAGGTATTTCGATGGCGATTTCTGATGCCCAGATTATTCCCCAAAAGCAAAAACTAATTGCCGAGGCTGATGCCAAAGTAGAGATAATCGAAAAAGACTTTCGTCGGGGCTTAATTACCCAAGCCGAAAAAGCCCGACTTTCTGAAGAAATTTGGGCCGGTCTAACCACAAGAATCGACCAGCTTACCTGGGAAGCACTTGAGCCGGAGAATCCATTAAAGGTAATTCAAGAATCAGGTGCCCGGGGTAGTCGGGATCAGATAAAACAACTAGCCGCTATGCGAGGTTTGGTGGCCGACCCTCTTGGTCGAATTGTTGAACTACCCAGCAAAAGCAACTACCGTCAGGGGCTGGAGGTTTATGAGTATTTTACCTCTACCAGAGGAGCGCGGAAGGGTTTGGTAGATAAAGCCTTAAAAACCGCTGATGCTGGCTATTTGACTAGAAGATTAGTTGACGTCGCCCACGATGTATTGGTGCGGGAAGAAGATTGCGGGGCGAAAGAGGGGCTCGAAATCGCTGATGACTCAACCAGAACTACAGCTTTTGCTAAACGCCTCTTGGGTAGAGTAGCGGCAGAAGATGTTTTAGGGACGAGAGGCAAAGTGGTTATTAAACAAGGTCAGTTTATTACCGACGAACATTTGCCAACCTTGGAAAATGCTGGTGTAAATAAGGCTTTGGTCCGCTCGCCATTCACTTGCCAAACAAGATATGGAGTTTGCCAAGCTTGCTACGGCCGTGATTTAGCAACGAGGGAAATGGTCAAAATCGGCACACCAGTAGGAGTAATTGCTGCTCAAAGTATTGGCGAACCAGGGACCCAGCTGACGATGAGAACCTTCCACTTAGGGGGGATTATTGGTTTGGACATCACTCAAGGTTTGCCTAGGGTGGATGAGATTTTCGAAGCCCGCACACCCAAGACACCTGCGGTAATGGCGGAGATTCCCGGTAGAGTAGAGATCGTTGAGGAGGGTGAAGAGCGTAGAGTCCGCATCAAGGCTGTTGGCAAAAAGGCTACTAGCCAAAAAGAATACGTGATTCCGGCAACAGGCGAGCTTTTGGTCCGATCCGGGGACACAGTGGGGGCGGGCGCTGCCTTAACAAGTGGCCACCTTGATTTGAAAATTTTACTTGAAACAAAAGGGCTACGAGCGACTCAAAGCTACATAATTGGCGAGCTACAAAGGGTTTATGAGAGCCAAGGTGCTCCAATCAATGATAAGCATTTTGAGACAATTGTCCGTAAGATGAGCGAAAAGGCCCGCATCCAAACCACCGGTGATACCGCTCTTTTGCCTGGTGAACTAGTTGATAAAGCCCGCTTTAGTGATGAAAACGCCAAAGTAATGGCCGAAGGTGGCGATCCAGCCACCGCTTCAATCGTTATCCTTGGTATCACTCGCGCCTCACTTTTCACAGAAAGCGTTCTTTCGGCCGCTTCTTTCCAGGAAACAACCTCGGTGCTTACAGACGCCGCCACCAGCGGTAAGGTCGATTATCTCCGCGGCCTGAAAGAAAACGTAATTATCGGCCGACTCATCCCTACCGGGGAGAGGGCTCGTTTGGACAAAAGAGGTAGGAAGGAAGTTACTAAGGAAGTGGCTGTGTTAGCGGCAGAAAGTATGCGTGTAAAGGAGCCGGAGCTCAAAGAAGAGCCTAAGGAAGAAGTCAAGGAAGAAGTTTCGGAACCAGCGTAAAGTTGTCAACTGTAAACCACCCTTTCTCCCCACCCCAGAGTAAACTTTATATTTGGATCCTTTTCCAAGCCATTAAATTAATACCTTGACACCAAGCGGCAATTTAATTTAAAGTGTAAGCAGATTTTTCTGCCCCTATTTACTTTTCTGCCCGGACGACAATTTAATCTGCTATGATTCTGCCGATCTGCTCCAACCTAGAGAAAAATTAGCTGTGCCCTTTTGGGTAACAGCTTTTTTTGTGTTTAAGTATAAAGTCTGAAGTACGAAGTACAAATTATTAAGGATAAAGTATGAAAGGTAAAGTTAGAAAACCAGAAGATATCAGAGAGCGGACGTTTAAATTTGCATTAAGAGTAATAAAACTTTGTAAAGAATTACCAAAGAACGAGATTAACAGGGTCTTAATCAACCAGGTTTTGAGATCCGGAACATCAATCGGTGCCAATCTTGAAGAAGCCTTGGGTGCACACACGAAGGCGGAATTCACCAACAGCACTAATATAGCAAAGAAGGAAGCAAGAGAAACTAATTACTGGTTAAGAATAATGGCGGAAAGCAATAGTTTAAAGATGAAAAGGAGAATGGAGAACTTACTTGACGAGGCTGAAGAAATCCTTAAGATCCTGACGTCATCAGTCAAAAAACTAAAAAACACGTAATAAGGATGAAGTATAAAAAGCAAAAGAATTCTTAATATTTAAGACTTACGACTTAATACTTATTACTTATTACTTATTCCGAAGGGGGGTGAAATAAAATATGAAGCGATACTTTAGAGCGGCGGTTGCTGCCGCAACCGCTGTCGCGTTTGCTTTTACCCCGGCCCTAGCCGACAACACGGCGACCAATGATACGACTGGTGCAGATTCGATAAACAATGCTACTGCTACCAGTAGTGTTAACTGTGTGTCGAATCAACAGAACGCATTAAATATTACAAATAACATTACCTCTATATCCAGTACTGGTGGTAACGAAGCCAATCAAAACACCGTTGACGGAACAGTGTTGACCGGAGATGCTAGTGGTGATGTGGGTGTGACCAACTCTGGTAATTCTAACAATGCTACAGTGAGTTGTGCAAACACCAGTAACGACGCGAGCAACTTATATACTGGTGCGGATTCGAAAAATAACGTCACGGCCACTTCTACCAAAACATTAGCGGCAACTCAGGGTAACAATGCTGGAGTCGGTAACAACGTGACTAGGAAAGCAAAGACAGGCAAGAACAAAGCAAACAAAAACACCGGCAACGGTAAAGTGGATAGTGGTAAGGCATCAGGGAATACAACTGTAACCAATAGCCCGTTGAACACGAACACTTCGAACGTTGGGCCATAAAGATCTGTGAAAAGGGCCCGGGAGGGTACGGGCCCTTTTCGCTTTACAAACTAAACTTAAAATTTCTTATTGACACGGCAAGAAAAAGGTGGTACGTTATTCTTACTTCTTTGCTGCCCCAATAGTTGCTGCCCCAAAAATCGTTATGAAAAATCAATTTATTTCTGTTCTAGTCAGCCCTAAGTTTTATTAATTCCAGACCAAAAAGGTCTGGTTTTTTGTTGAAAAATTATGAAAAAAGTTTTGGTTGTTTCATTAGCGTTACTAATAACCACTCTGTTTATCCTTCCAAATAGGACAGTGATAAATGCTGCAGTAAGATCAGTCTGCGTTGACGCTGGCCATGGAGGAACTGATATTGGTACGTCTAACGGAGGAATTACCGAGAAAGATTTAAATCTGGACGTGGCAAATAAATTAGCAAGCATTTTAACTGCCAGCGGCTATACTGTTTACCAAACTAGGACTACAGACGTGGCACTTTCCAACCGTGATCGTTACACTTTCTGCAACGGGGCGCGGGCTGATATTTTGGTTTCCATCCATCACAATGGCTCTACCAATCCAGAGATCGATTATTCCAGAGCGCTTTATATGAAGAAAGTTGATGTAGAGCTGGCACGCGCGTTAGTCGACAGCGTTTCTAGCAAACTTGGAACGACAAACAATGGAATAAGTCGTTTTGCCTCTGGAGTCTTAATAAAAGCAAAAATGCCGGCGGCAATAAGTGAAGGATTTTTCCTGACAAGTAGTTACGAATACTCACTCCTGACAGACGGCACCGACAAACGTGTACAAGACGAAGCCCAAGCTCTATACGAAGGTATCGTAAATTACTTTGTAACGCATTAGATAACTTACTTAAACTTTAGTCGCTTGCGACGCAGAGCGCGAAGCGATCTATTACTTAATACTTACTTTGAAGGGGGGTGAAAAATAATGAAAAGAATATTAATTAGTCTAATGACGATTGCGATTGTGGCAGTCGTTGGCATTGCTGTCACCCGCGCCTACTTCTCCGACACCGAAACCAGCACTGGTAACAAAATTACCGCTGGTACTATCGATATCTCTGTTGATACTGAGAATCCGTGGATTGCAAGCGAGAAAAACCAGATCACAGATATGAAACCCAGCTATGTTCGCTGGACGCGACACGTGGTTAGAAACGTTGGTACCAACCCATTACGGCTTTGGAAACACATCAAGGATGTAACAACAGCAGATAATGGTCAATCTGAACCTGAATGTACAGATGGTGGTGGTACGTGGGTCAATAACGAATGTACCGGAAATTATGTGGCCCAGAACAACATTGATGAATTCATCGAATACGACATGTATATCGGTGGAGAGGTTAATGGAAGTTCAGTGAATAACTGGCTCGGTGGTACAAACAGTGGTGGAACCGTTGTCATCGATGAAGATGACGGTATCACTGTGGCCGACATTGAATCAGTTTTTGTATTCCTGAAGGAGCTTGCGCCAAACGAGGAAATCACTGTTTGGCAGAGCTACCACATGAAAAACGAGACTGATAACTGGGCTCAGACTGATGAACTAACCTACACCATTGAGTTCTACGCTGAGCAAGTAAACGGTAATGGCCCGACCAGCCACACACTCCTTTTGGAGAACAAAAACACAGGTGGTGATTGGAGTCCGATAATTGGTGATGGTATCTGGGGGGTACTTAAGTGGGCTGGTGATGGGCCAACCTTTGACTTCGAAGACACGCTTGAAGCTCACGGCTTGACGCCAAGTACCAATTACAGTCTGATCTACTACGCTGATGGTTGGCCAGGAAACAACCCGGGCGCATTGCTTGGAACTGGAGGTTCGACTGTAGGCGGCGACCTGACTATTTCGGCAAATCCCAATCTAGGGATAGATTTGCCAGATCCGGCTGACGATAACTACCCGACAGGTGCTAAGATTTGGCTTGTTCCAAGCTCGGCATACAATGCGGGAACAAAAAGCGTCACTACTTGGCCACCTGGAAGTGATTGGCTGTTTGAGTACAACCTAATTAAGTACGACGATACGAACAATTAGGTATTGTAAGTTGGTTAGTAATATGGTTGGTAGGGCGTGGCTCCCTACGCGCCCGCCAGACCATATAGATTGAAAGGCATTTAGACTGCCATGGGAAAAATATTGAAGTTTGGATTAAATTTATCCTACGTAGTGTTTATTGCTGCAGTTGTAATCTTTGGCGCTGCGGTGGCGCTTTCTGTTTTTGGAAAAGCGGGGACTTATCAACTTTTTGTTGTCGAATCAGGTTCTATGCAGCCGGCGATAAAAACAGGATCGGTTTTACTCATTCAGCCGACAAACCAAGTGAAGAAAATTGCGTCACCGGTTCTAATGCCAGTTTTCGAGAAAGGCAATATTGTGACTTATCTTGCCGGGAAAAATCCAGTTACTCACCGAGTCGTGGACGTAGAGGGAACCGCTGGGCAATTTACTTACCAGACCAAAGGTGACGCCAATAAAACACCTGATCAAGGGAAAATAGCTGAGAAACAAATTTTGGGAAAGGTAATTCTGACGGTGCCTTATGTAGGGCTTGCTGTTAATTTTGCCAAGACGCAACTTGGATATATCTTCCTTGTTGTTGTCCCGATTACTTTAATAATTTATAGCGAGATTTTAGCTATTTTTTCAGAAACGAGAAAAATTCTCTCACGCAGAAGGAGAGAGGCTATATGAAATCTTCTGGTTTAAAAATCGGTGCCTTCGTTTTAATCGCTGCGCTTATTGCGATAGGCGGAAAGATCATCGCCACCACCCCCTTTTTCTCTGACACAGAAACAAGTGCAGGAAATACTTTACAGGTTTCAGATATTTTTCCTCAAAGCGCTCCACTTTATAATAGCAACCCTTACACTTGCTCTGGGGGTGCGAGCAATACAGCCGGTCCGACATTTGGTTCAGTAGTGATAGGTAAGGATAATGGGAAAGTCATTGTTGACGCGACTCTGCAAGGCGCAACCGCCAGCAGTACCTATGATATATGGGTGAATCAAGATCCCGGCGGTTGTCCTTTGAGTCAACCGACTGCCCCAGGCGCTCTTACCACAAATAGTAGCGGCAACGGTACAGCTCATGTTGAAGTTAATTTAGTTTCCGGAGCGACCAAGTTTTGGATAAGCGCAGTAGGCGGTGGGCAAGTGCTAAGGAGCACCGCTGTAAGTTTTTGAGCAAAAAATGAGAAAAGAAATTTTTAGAAAAACATTTATTTATATCTTAGCCGTAGCGGTAATTATCGCAGTTATCAACATTCAGCAAAACGCTCAGCCAACAACTGTGCGGGCGATTGGCGATCTCTCTGTTAATTTTGGCGTGCCGGAGGGCGAGCCAATTTTTGTCATAAATAATATGCTGCCGGCAGATACAGAAAGTCGGGAGGCGGTTGTTACAAATGGCGGCTCCGAGCCGCAAATGATAATGGTGAAAGGAGTAAAGCAAACCGAAACTGGAAATATCTCAACAGTTTTAAGTTTCGTAATAAGTGAAAATGGAACCGATCTTTATGGTGGTTCTAGTGCCACAGGACCAAAGCACCTTTCCGATTTTTTTGCGGAGACGGCATCAAATGAAATTCCACTTTCGATTCTAGGTAGCAAAGGCACCACGACCTATACTTTCACAGTCACTTTTGATCCAGAAACTGGCAATCCCTTTCAAGGTAAACAGGTAATTTTTGATTTGATTATTGGCACCGCTGGGGAAGTGCCAGCGGAATGCGCTGCGATAAAATTTGACGGTGAGCCGATTTATGGAACTTCCGGAGGAGATAGTCTGAACGGAACTCCCGACAACGATCTGATATTTGGATTTGAAGGTGGAGATTCTATTAATGGAAATAACGGTGATGATTGTATTGTTGGGGGAAGTGGTAATGATTCTTTGAGAGGTAATAATGGAAATGACGTAATTTTAGGTCAGGGTGGTAGTGATTCGATCAAAGGGAATAACGGCGATGACCGATTGTACGGTGGGGAAGGTTCCGACGGTCTCGAGGGCGAAGAGGGTAATGATTATCTCGATGGTGGAACTGGCAGCGACTCCCTGAAAGGCGGAAACGGAAATGATACTATGTTTGGTCGGGAAGGAAGCGATGGTCTGAAAGGTGGGGCCGGTGATGATTACTTAGACGGCGGCCCTGATTCCGATTCACTCAAAGGCGAAGACGGGATCGATACCTGTCTGAACGGCGAAAGTGTAAAGACTTGCGAGTTGTAGGGATCCTCGGTTTTGACACCGATACCGCTTTTGATTTTGTCACACGCACCCCACCGACCCCGGTTAATTAGTTTCGACTTTCGAAAGTTTTTACGAGCGGTGTTAGGAAGCATTGATTAGTCCGCATTTTTTCCATTTTGACTCGCTGCGTCAGGAGGATCCTTATATCTTACTAAAAATCGAGGAATTTAATCTCGGGCATGGGGAAATCTCTTTTGTTGCGGGTGACAAGTTGGTAATTATTAATAATTGCTGTAGCGGCGATTAGCGTATCAATTGTGGGGATTGTGAGGCCTTTGGATTTGTATTCGTTGCGATATTTTCCGGCTAGTTCTGCTATCTCAAGATTTATATCTTCGACTTTGACTAAGCGATAAAATCGGGAGAGGAAAAATCGCGCCTGGTCATGTGTCCAACCGGCGCGCAGCTCAGTCACCGATAAAATTGATGCGGCTAGACCCCCGGTTCCTAAAAGAGTTGTTACAAGATCAACTGCCTCCTTCTTCTGTTTGAAAAAATCCATCAAGATGTTACTATCCAGTAGATAAGTGGTCATATTCCGAGGCGTTTCATCCGTTTTTCATCAAGGCGACGCATTTTCCTGATGTATTTAACTGAATCCTTGATATCCGTAAAAGCAGGTGGGGCTTCGAGGAGTTCTTTCAGAGCTTTTTCCCGTTCTATCCTGCTAATTTTTTCTTCGGCCGCAGAGGCCAAAAAGCTACTAACCCCTCGTTTGGGGGCGATTTTTTTAAGTTTGGTTGCTGTTTCAGTTGGAATAGAAATATTTAATCGTGTAACCATAGTTAATACATAATTACTTTACACAAATATATACACATTGTCAATAAGTAATTAAACTTTATGCGGAGGTGCGTTGATAAAGCAGCACTTCTTCCATTAGCAAAAACCCGTTTACTGGCATAAATTTCTAAAAAACTATATTGAAAATTAATGCCGAATGTAGTAATTTATTCTCGGGTTTATTCGTGTATAATGATAAACAAAAAAGCACTTGCATGTTAGTCATAACTTATTGTAGAATCTTGTAGTAAAGCCTTTTTTTATCAAAATTTAAGCTGCCTATAGAAATTATAGAGTGCTTAAATCGGAATTTTCTACAAAAGTAAACTATTTTCCTCAACTCTTGGACAAAATAAAAACAAAAAATGCCTGCGTTGGTATTATTGGTGTTGGTTATGTTGGCCAAGCTTTGGTAAGAGCTCTGCTTTCGGCTGGTTATCAAACTTACGGTTATGATATTGATAAAGATAAACTGCGTAGTATTGACCACAAATATTTCAGACCAACAACTGATATAAGAAATTTCGAAAACTGCGACGTCATTTGCATCTGTGTGCCTACCCCATTGGATAGAAATCGCAAGCCAGACCTAAATTGTTTAAGGCAGGCGAGCAGTGATGTAGCAAGTCTGCAAAGGCAAGGGCAGCTAGTCATAGTTGAAAGCACTGTTGCACCTGGGACCCTGCGGACCTTTGTTTTGCCAATCTTTGAAGGATCAGGTAAAAAATGCGGTCGAGATTTCTATCTGGCAATTTCTCCAGAGCGTGTTGATCCAGGCAACACCCGCTTTACAATTAAAAACACACCAAAAGTTGTCGGAGGGATAGATGAAATATCAGCCTTCCTCGCAGTCGAGTTTTATTCTAATTTTATTGAAAGAGTAGTACCTACAACCACAGCTGAAGTAGCTGAACTTTCAAAAATACTCGAAAACACCTTTCGATTAGTTAATATTAGTCTAATAAACGAAATTAAAAACTATGCCGACCGTTCTGGCATTGATATTTGGGAAGTCATAGACACTGCAGCAACCAAACCGTTTGCTTTTATGCCACATTACCCAGGACCTGGTGTAGGCGGTCATTGTATTCCAGTCGACCCCGTCTATTTAGTTGAAGAAGCAAGGAATAAGGGAGTTCGTTTGGGTATTGTTGAATCTGCAATTGCGGTGAACGAAGCACAACCTAAAAAAATCGTTCAAGAAGCAAAAAAAGCCTTAAACGGGCGGCCAAATGGCAAAAAAGCAAAAATGCTGCTTGTTGGTATTGCTTATAAACCTGGCAGTTCTGACACACGGGAATCACCGGCGTTAAAAATATGGGAAGAAGCAGAAAGAAGAGGCTTTAGGGTTTCCTATTTTGATCCACATGTTCCAAAACTAAACGGCCACGCCTCAAAACCATTAAACTATGAAACCTTACTCGAGCAGGATGTTATTATAATAGCAACTGACCATCAAGGCGTCCCGTACGAAATGCTAGGGTCGCTTAATAAACCAATAATTGATAGCAGGAATATTCTGAAAAAATTTGCCCGAAATAATTCTTTAAAGAGCAAAGATATTTGATATGAAAAAAATATTAATTACTGGAAGCGCTGGTTTTATAGGATCAAATTTAGCCGAATATCTTCTGGAACAAGGAGAGTTTGTTGTTGGGGTTGATAACTTTATTACTGGCAGCCGAGAAAACTTGAAGGATTTAAGATCAGCGCCAAACTTTACTTTCATCGAGGCTGCGGTCGAAGACCCTTCACTGAAGGGTAAACTCACCGGTTTTAAATTTGATG
>MHCO01000030.1:0-187 GCA_001816645.1 Candidatus Woykebacteria bacterium GWB1_45_5 | reverse complement strand
CGGGAGTTCCAAATCTCGTAACACTGGCCGAAGAAATGCTTTCTGCAACCTCGTTCGGGACTAAAAATGTTCTTGATATTGCTCTTGCGTCCAAGGCACGATTTTTATTTACAAGTTCATCGGAGGTTTACGGAGACCCACTAGTTTTTCCTCAGGGGGAAGAATATACCGGTAATGTAGACCCGGT
>MHCO01000029.1:19951-22285 GCA_001816645.1 Candidatus Woykebacteria bacterium GWB1_45_5 | reverse complement strand
GGTGACAGCAGGGCGTGGTGAAGGTAATACCACGCTTTCAGCTTTTGATACGGCTCTCAAAGATGCCGGCATCTACAATTACAATATTATTAAACTTTCCTCGGTGATACCGCCGGAAAGTAGGATTGTGGTCCGAAAATGGAGAAATGCACCGACTGAACATGGGAAGAAACTTTATACCGTTTTGGCCGATATCCGCAGTGATCTTCTGGGCCGCTCGATCGCCGCTGGCATCGGTTGGTACCAAATCAAGGATGGTAGAGGTGTTTTTGCCGAACACACCGATATGATCGAAAGTTTAAACGCTAAAGAAGCAGAAAGCAATGTCGCCAAGAAAATCGAAACCACAATCCGCGATCTTTGCGCAAATAGAGGGTACCCTTTCAATAAAAGAAATTTCAAAAAAGTAATTTCATCGGCTGAAGTAAAAAAGAAACCCACTTGTACCATCGTTGCTGCTGTTTACCAAGCCGAAGGCTTCGAAGGCAACACCCCAACTATAGGTTGACTCCCCAATTCAAACCTGATACAATCTTAAACAAGGAAGGAGGCGAGGGCCTTGGCACTTAAACAATCTACAGTTGCGAAGCCAAGAACGAGCCTTGGCCGCTCCTTCTTGTTGGCTCTCGCAATAATCGGGGGTACAGGACTGACTGGAGCGGACGAAATAGTCGTCAGCGCCCCGTTCATAGCCCTAAACGAAACGCTTGGGCTTTGGGCTGGGTGGTTAGCCTCAGCAGCAGTCTGGGCTACAGCAGGGTTCCTAACCCTGATATTGGTCGACCTAATCTGGCCTCAAGCAAGGCCTACGGTGCTACGCCTGTGGCAGAAAATCGGATTGGTCTCAGCTGCCGTGCTAGAACGGTTAACTACGTACTTCGCACCTTTCTCCAACCTACTCACTGTGAGTCTCGCGGTAGGGTTGCTGGCAGGTACCGGAGCGTCGGTATACCTTTTCAAGGAATATGTCGCCAGCTTACTCTGGGAACACAGAGTGATGGTTGGGTTGGTGTGTGGAGTGGTGTTTGGGATCTTCCTTCTGCTCGTGACTTATGAGTGGGGAGGAAGGCAGATCGAACGGTTCGTGGCCTTCGTTCCCAACATCCTAAGACGGAGACTCCGGCTTGCAGCCAAGCTTGTGGCCGGGCTGGCCATCTTGGTGTACATGGGACCGGTTCTAAGCAGGCCCTTCCTGATCCCACTGGGAGTCAGGACGAAAGGCTGGGCATACGTGCTTACCTTTGTGGCAGCCCCCTGCTTTACCTTGGTCTGGTACCCGTTCTACAACTTCGGTGTCTGGGATACCATCCAACGGATCCTCTTCTGAGGGAGGGAGAAATGAAAGAGGAAAAGGTCCGAATCCGACAGGCAACACTCGATGACATCCCGCAGATGGTCGAGGTCGACCAAAGGGCGTGGTGGGATGAAGTCGCGTTCACCGCGGAACATTTCGAGTCGCAGATTAGGACATACCCACAGGGAGTCCTTGTAGCAGAAGCTGCCATAAATGGCCGGAAAAGGCTTGTTGGCACAATCTGCGGCCTAAGGATTTCTTCTGCCCTAGCCAACAGCTTGCACAATTGGTCTGAGGCAACAGGTAACGGTTACTTCACCACTCACATTCCGAACGGGAACGTGATGTTTGGGGCTAACCTTTCTGTGCTTCCAGAGTTCGGGCGGAAAGGAATCGGAGATAAGTTGTTCGGTCATGCCGCCGCAGTCATAGTCCGGCAAAATGTACCCTACCTGATTTTCGGCGGTAGACTACCAGACCTGGCCGAGTACAACAGAAAAAGGATTGCGGAGGATCTCTCTAAGGTAACCGGGGAGGAGTATGCGGCACTTCGTGACGGGCAGGGTAGAATACTCGACGATGAGCTTCGGTTCTATCTCCGTCAGCCGTTCATGGAGATGATCAGGGTTCTACCCGAATACTTTCCTGACCCGGAAAGCGAAAACTACGGAGTGCTCCTCAAGTGGCACAATCCGCTCTACAAGCTGCACCTGGGGTGGTTGTATCGCATTCCGCTACTGGGACGGGTGATTGGCCTTCTTGGTGCTTCCATTATCCGAGTACTCGTTTAGTGGAACGCGCTGCGATGGAATAATCCGTGAGAACACGAGGCTTAGTCAGACCAGGCTAGGCCTCGTTTTTGTGGTTTATTTAAAGATTCTCTGGTAGAATTAAATTAATGTCCGCCCAATTCTCATATATCATTTTAATCACTTTGGCTATTTCTTTCTTCGTTTTGGCATATCTATCCTATGTCAATAATCCAAAAAAGAGAGTAAATCAAGTATTCTCTATTTGGGTCGTAATACTTGCAACATGGA
>MHCO01000029.1:18724-19932 GCA_001816645.1 Candidatus Woykebacteria bacterium GWB1_45_5 | reverse complement strand
TTGAAGATGAGCCTCTTGGAAATACTTTAACAAATCTTCTTCTTAAAACCGACTTTTCGCTCGGAATTATAATCGGCTACTTATTCTTAATATTCAGCTTCTTGTTTCCGAGAATTACTGTCAAACCACCAAAGGTAGTTATTTATGTCCTAGGAATAGTATCACTAATGTTTTCATCGATGAGTTTTATAAACCTTATAGTGGATGGCATCCATTATAAAAATGGTATTCAATATAATGAGGGACCCTTATTTATCCCATATGCGCTATTACTCGCTAGTTTTTTCGTTGTAGGGTGTATAATTTTAGCACTCAAATACAGGATATTAAGGGGGGTAGAAAAACTTCAAACAATTTATTTTTTCTACGGTATATCCATTAGTGCCTTTTTCGCTTTGCTGTTTAATTTAGTAATCGCCAATATTAATTATATACCCCCTCAAACTTCCAGATTCGGGGTATACGGAATTACGTTTTTGGTTGGAGCAACGGCTTATTCTATAATTAAGCACCGGCTGCTAGATATTGAAGTTATCATCCGTCGGTCGGTTATCTATTCTGTCCTCTTAGCTATTTTAGTCGGTCTGTACTCACTCTTGGTTTTTGGCTTAAACCGTATCTTTTTGCCAGGAGGAACGGCGGGTTTTCCAAGGATCACGGATCTTATCGCCATTGTCATTGTTGCCTTTACGGTCGATCCACTAAAGAAGTTTATTGAAAAATCCACCGATCGAGTGTTCTTTAAGGCCCGTTACAATGCTGAAGAACAAATAGGCCAGCTTTCGGAAACATTAGCTTCGGTAATTGAACTACCCGAGCTTGTTAAAGAAATCAAAAAAGTCCTCAAAGAAACAATTAAGGTCGGCAAAATCGCAATTTACACCAAAGCCGACAGCCACTACAAACCACTAGCAGCGGCCGATGATTTCCCAAAGAGGCTCGACCTTTCAATTGAAAAAGAGTATTTTCTGGCTAGCTATTTTACCGGCAATCCCGAAATCTTAGTTCTGGACGAAATAAAAAGAAGCGTACAAGAAGGCAAGCGGTTAGATCCGGAACTGGCCGAATCGACCAAGTTTTTGGGTGATAACGGAGTAGCCGTAGTGGTGCCACTTCTAGCCAAGGGGAACTTGAGCGGCGCAATGTTTTTGGGAGAAAAACTTTCACAAGACATTTACTCTGGCGAAGATATCCGCTTTCTAGAGATT
>MHCO01000029.1:17262-18497 GCA_001816645.1 Candidatus Woykebacteria bacterium GWB1_45_5 | reverse complement strand
GAATAATCGAGGGGGCGAGATCGGTTCCCAGCTACGTAATTACTTAACCAAAGTTTATGATTCTTCCGAGCGAATGATTAATATGATCAACGATATGCTGAATGTCTCAAGGATTGAAACCGGCCGGATGCAACTAGAAATAGTACCGACTTCTACTCAAAAAGTGCTTGACCAAGTGGTCGGTGATCTCTCGGCCCGCGCCTCCGAAGCCAGGATTGAAATAAAGGTCGCCAAAGATAAGATAATCCCACTTGTCCTGGCTGACCGAGACAAACTCGTGGAAGTTTTTACAAATTTGATTGGTAATGCCCTAAAATTTACACGAAAGGGGGGTACGGTCAGCGTCTCCTCGCGCAAGATTGGCAACGTGGTTGAGACTAGTGTTATTGATACTGGTGTGGGTATCGCCAAAGAAAACATTTCTAAGCTCTTTAAAAAATACGGCAAACTCGGCGAATCTTACGCAACTATGTCGCCTACGACTGGTACGGGCCTAGGGCTTTATATCACCAAGCAATATCTTGAAAAAATGAAGGGTGCTATACGAGTAGAAAGCACTTTAGGTAAAGGAACCACATTTACATTCTCCCTGCCAATTGCCACTGGTGCCGCTAAAGAAACCGAAGAAACAAAAGAAGTCGCCACTTTTGTGCCGAGGCGAATCATAAAATGATTCGCCAGTATCAAGTATTACGTATCTAGTATCCAGTATGAAACTCTTCATCGATTGCACGGTTTCAAAAAAAGCAACTGTTTCGCTATTTGATGATAAGGGTAAGACGGTTGCTAAGGAAGAAGCAAACGAACCGCTGGTGGCAATTGATAAGCTTTTGAAAAAAACTACGACAAAACTTGAAGATCTCGACGAAATTTCTTCTCACCCTGGGCCCGGCTCTTTCACCGGCCTACGAGTTGGCAGCGCCGTCGCCCAAGCCATAAACTTTGCCCTCGGACGAACAGTCAAGCCACCGAAACTTAAATACAAATAGCACGCTCGTAGCTTATGCCCCCGATAGAATCGGGGCCAGCTACTGCGCATGCTGCGACCACTCCTGCCTACCGGCAGGCAGGTCGTGGACTAAGACCCCTTAATAGCCCAAAGGATAAGGAAAAGACCAAAAATGACCCTGTAGATTACGAAAATATTGAAATTGTGTTTTTGGACGAAGGCGAGGAGGAATTTGATAGCCAGCCAACCGGAGATAGCAGCGGAAACAAAACCGATGAGGAAAATA
>MHCO01000029.1:16109-17222 GCA_001816645.1 Candidatus Woykebacteria bacterium GWB1_45_5 | reverse complement strand
ACCGCTGCTTCTCGATTTAAACTCGCTCCACGAGCCGCGGTAATTGTGATACCACTACGGCTAACTCCGGGGATCAGAGAAATCGCCTGGGCAACACCCACCAACAAAGCGTCCCACCAACCAACATTTTTAAAGCTTCTTTTTTGTTCACCCACTTTATCCACCCACCAAAGAACAAACCCGAAGATGATCAACATCGACCCAACCAACAAGACACTGCGAACATTGGTCTCAATAAAATCTTGAAAGAGAAGGCCGGCCGCTGCCGCCGGGATCGAGCCAAGAATTAAAAGTAATAAAAGTCTGGAGCTTGGGTCGGCCAAAACTTTATTCTTTCCACCCCCGGCTGATTTTAAAAACGAACCAATCATCCCGAGCCAATCCCGCCAGAAAAACCCGACTACTGCCACGGTAGATCCGGTGTGTAAAGCAACATCAAAGCTTAAAGAATCCACCACCCCCTGCCAGCCAAAAAGTTTTGGTAAGACAATGAGGTGGCCAGAGGAAGAGATCGGTAGAAATTCAGTTAAGCCTTGAACAATTCCTAAAAAAGCAGCTACTATTATTTCTTGCATGTAACCTTATCCGATATTAACTAAAAAGTTGTTCCTAGTCCACGAAGTGGTCGCAGCATGCGCAGTAGCTGGCCCCGATTCTATCGGGGGCATAAGCTACGAGCGTGCTATAATTGCGCGTAAACAATCACGTTATCAAGTTTTGGATCACCACGAACAACCTGGGAATGAACAACTGGGAAGACGCGGCGGACCAATTCTTCAAACCTTTCTAGCTCTTCCTTACCAGAAAAAATTTTGTTGATCGCTACCACCCCACCGCTCTTTAACAACCCTGACATACAATCCAAAAATTCTTTGCTTTCAAATTCTTTTGGTACCACCCCACCCATGAAAATATCCAAGCAAATTAAATCGTACTTGTACCGTGCTTCTTTGACGAAACTAGCAGCATCAGCAATAATGATGTTGAGGTTTGGCTCTTCTAGGCTAAAGTATTTTTGCCCAAGCTCGACCATGAGAGGATCAATCTCCACTCCGTCAATCGCCACTGGACCAAAGCGGTGAGTGATGATTTTGGCCACCGTTCCGCCACCCA
>MHCO01000029.1:0-16076 GCA_001816645.1 Candidatus Woykebacteria bacterium GWB1_45_5 | reverse complement strand
CCACTAAACGTCGGGTACCCAGTCTTTCGACAACTTCTACCTCACCGTTGTAGCTACTTTGGCCTTTGTATAGTGTCTTTTTCCAAATACTCATGGAGAACACGAGGGATTTTCACAGAACCGTTCTTTTGCTGGTAGTTTTCTAAAATTGCAATTAATGTTCGTCCAATAGCCAAAGCCGTTCCATTCAAAGTATGCACATATTCTAATTGCTGGCTGCTATCTGCTTTCTGCTTTCTGTATCTAATGTTTAACCTTCTTGCCTGATAATCAGTTGTGTTTGAAGTACTAGTTACCTCACCGAAGCTTCCGCCTTCTCTAGCCGGCATCCAAGCCTCGAGATCAAATTTTCGAGCCGCCGCCGCTCCCATGTCGCCAGCGCAAATATCGACAATTCGATAAGGAATTTCCAACCCTTGAAAAAGTTTTTCTTCTAAGGACAAGATATATTGGTGCATTTTTTCTGATTCTTCCGGTCGGCAATAAATAAACATCTCGGCCTTATCAAACTCATGGACTCGGTAAAGGCCGTAGGAAACTCGGCCATAACTGCCCGCTTCGGTCCGGAAACAAGGGGAAAAACCAAGATATTTCAATGGTAAAGCTTTTTCGCCCAGAATTTCACCAGCGTGGTAGCCGCCAAGCGGAATTTCGGCCGTACCAATTAGAGATAGGTTTTCTGACTCAATATTATAAATTTGCGCTTCTGGACCCCGCGGCTGGAAGCCAATTCCGTTGGCAATTTCTGGCCGGACCAGATCTGGTGGACGGACCGGGGTAAAACCCTCTTTGAGAAGGGTTTTGAAAGCGTAATTAATCAGGGCAAACTCCAACAGCACGGCATCATTTTTTAGGTAATAAAATTTATGTCCGGCTACTTTGGCCGCCCTCTCAAAATCAATTAGATCCAGTCTTTTGCCCAGTTCAATGTGATCAAGAGGCTTAAAATCAAACTTTGGTGTTTGACCCCAACGTTTTATTTCAACATTGTCATTTTCATCTTTACCTTCCGGTACGCTCTTATCGAGCATGTTGGGAACTTTATCCAAATACTCATTTAATTCTTCTTCTACCGCTGCCAGGGCAGCTTCCGCTTTGGCTAGTTTTTCTTTGATCTCTCGGCCTTTTTTTATATCTTTCTTATCCGCAACTTCTTTGCGAGTGTGACGCAAGCTTTCTACTTCCCCAATCAGCTTCTTTCGCTCATCATCAATCTCAATAACGTGATCTAAATCGAGTTTCACCCCCCGTTTTTGGAGCATTTTTTCTACTTCACTTTTGTTCTCCCTAATAAATCTTATATCCAACATAAGTTTTTAGATCTTAT
Organism: Candidatus Woykebacteria bacterium GWB1_45_5; assembly: GCA_001816645.1. Lineage (GTDB taxonomy): Bacteria > Patescibacteriota > Microgenomatia > Woykebacterales > RBG-16-39-9b > GWB1-45-5. Next base: position 14,749 of record MHCO01000029.1, on the reverse strand, counting down.
ATCTGATATCTAAAGACCGAGGTCTTTAGAGACTCCTTTCATTGAGTTCAAAACAATCTCCACAAATTCCGGCAGCGGAATCCCAAGTTCGCTCTCGCAAGTTTTGATATCATCTCGATTCACGGCGCGGGCGAAAGCTGGTTCCTTCATCCGCTTTAGAACCGATTCTGGTGTTAAACCTTCTAACTTTTTATCGGGGCGAACCAAAGCAGCAGCAACAATAAGACCAGTCAATTCGTCCGCTGCAAAAATTGCTTTTGCCATCAATGCTTTTCTCTCGACTTTATCAGCATGGCCACGTATCGCATCGACTACCTCTTGTAAGGCCCGTCCTTGCAGTTTTTCTGTCACTAAATCGGTGTGCCTTTCTAAATCCTTATTTGTCGCCTCGTAGTCAGCATCATGCAGCAAACCAACAATTCCCCAATCAACACGGTTTCCAACGTTTGCTTTTCCCTTACTCTCAAAGTAATCATACACCCCAATCATTGCCGCTTCCGCCGCCAAGCAGTGTTTTTTAATATTCGGATTTTTCACAAGTTCGTCAACAATTTTCAAAGCCTCTTCACGATTCATAACTGTACCTTTCACCCTGTACCCTACCTAATCTCCAAAACTTCTTTGGCCTTTTGGACGAATTTTTCCGGTACCAAAATTGTCCGGCCACCTCCTGGTACACCAAAAACACCAGCTGATGCTGATTCGGTACCAATCCTAGCCGGAATATCCAAATTTTCCAGCTTTTCAACAAGCATCTGGGCAATACTATTATTTTCCGCTGTATAAACCGCCACCTCTTTAAATTCTTTCTTCGCTAATGCCATAAGCCATTACCGATCTTGTCTGCTCAAGATCCAGCCTTGAGCTCACGGAATCTTTGCTTGACGAAATTACTATCCAAGCTCAAAATTAGCCACGCGGCTTTCGGTCCGGATTCTTTGCCTAAAAGAGCTAAATAAATTGCTTTAAAACTCTCGGCCGAAGAAAGCCCAAGTTCCTTCCCCGCCTGGTAAATTTCGTTTTGAAAAACTTCTGGTTCTTTTGCTTTTTCAACCAAGTAGACTATTTTTTCTAACAGCCTTCTTTGTTTATCAGTCAGATTTTTAGTCTGAGCAGGCAAACTTTCTTTGACCGCAAACTTAATCTCTTCTGGCGCAAATCGCTCTAGGTAAATTTTAACATACCCAACCCTTTTTTCGAGTTCTTGCTCGTCTTTTTCAGTAAGTTTCGCTCCTTTTTGTTTTTCTGCCCAGGAAGCAAGATCGACATTGGACATTTGAACGACATTCACCAGGTCGGAAAACCGCGGAACAAAATATTTCGTATGATCGTCCTTGACCAAGGAAAGCTCCCAAATTCTATTCAAATCTGGCTCCTTTGATGCTCTTGCAGTATCAAAATCATCAAAAAGTTTTGGAATTGTGTACGACTCTTCGGGGTTAAAATCGATATGTTGCATTGGCCGGGGCCGAACCATTAAGAAGCGTAAGACTTCTGGCGGTAAAATTTCGGAGACTTCAACAGCGGAAACGCCGATTCCCTTAGAACTACTCATCTTTTTACCAGAAAGCAAAAAGTGTTCGTAAGGGATATCATAAGGCGGTTCAATCTTAAAAATCTCCCGGGCAATAGCGTTAGCAGTATCACGTGTCCCACCCTTTGAAGAATGGTCTTTCCCCTCTCCTTCTACGCTGACACCAAGAGCTGCCCATTTCGCCGGCCATTCCACTCGAAAAGGCATCTTGCCAGTTCCGCCAAAAGGTCTCACCTTCCCACTGTAACTACAACCAGTTGCCCATTCTACTTTTCTTTCTAAACAATCATAATAAACATACTCGCCGTCCCACCTTGTACTTTGGGTCGTACCAATCTTGCCGCATTTTTCACAAATTGGTTGAAAGGGCACATAATCACGCGGCCGCTTCGACCCAGAAATTTTCTCATAAATTTCTTGAGTTTTTTCGGCCGAGTCTAGAGCGGTCTTGATTTGTTTATCAAGTTTTCCTTCTTTGTAAAGTTTCGAACTCCACAAAACCTCTGGTACCGCTCCTAGTTTATTAAATACATTGATAAACTCGCTAGCGTAATACTCGGCATAAGATTTAGCTTCGAAGGTCCGACCTTGACGCACAACTTTTTCAGCTTCTATCGGAGCGGGGATGTTTTTGAGGGGGACACCCATGTACTTTTCAAATTTTTCTTTTGATAAGTAAACGGGGAGGGAGTCCATAGGATCAAGATCGTCGAAAATAAAGGTGTAACGCGCCTTTACCCCAGCTTCTTTCAAAGCTTTATAAACTAACTCGTGGATAATTAACCCACGCAAAGCCCCAACGTGAATTCGGCCTGAAGGTGTTTTCGCATCGTCAACTAGTTGTGGTTTTTTCGTTTTAGCCAGTTCTTGCGCAACTTTATCCGCCCAAAACATATAACTTTAGTATACCCTGAAAAGCTTTTTTAAGGCAAGAAAAGAGAAGGCCTCCACCTAAAGGTAAGGGCGGAGGCCTGTTCTAGAAGATCGGTTTTTGCTCCTTTCTCTCCACGGCTTCCTTGTACTCCCGCATCACACGTTCGCGGATCCGTGGAGTAGCGACGGCAGACAATGCCTCAAGAGCAAAGTGGGGAACAGGCACACGCTCGCGAATGCCCTCCGACACTGTTTCGGCATAGTGGCAATCACGTGCTAGGCGTGAGACCTTACTCCTCCCGCCATGGAAGTCGTCGTAGACCTCAATTATTATGTCCGCAAGGTGCTTACCAGCTCTTTGACGGACAAACTCATATGCCGCTGCTTTACCCTCTTGCCACTCTCTCTTCCAGCGTGGGCTTACACCACCGGGACTGGTGGGGAGCCAATCAGCCTCTGGCCACCAACCTTCCACGTAGGCCTGTCTTTGGTCTCGCCGATGGGGAAGCTTCAGGCGCGCCCGGTCACCAGTAACTACCTCATCGATTTCGTGAACATCGATCTGGCAGAGGCCTTCCATCACCTCCTCCGGGGTAAGTCTTTCAATCTCGGCTTCCTCCAGAAACCTCTGCTTCACACTCAAACGATGCTCTTGAACCGTCTGGGGCGACGAAGAACCTAGCCGGGCGAACCCCTCCTTAATTATCTTCGACCAGGCGGCTTCGCAGTGGTCTTGGATAAACTTGGTTATCCTTTTCTGCCGCCCCTCCCTCCGCCACTTCTTTGGCAGACGGGTGATCCGATCAGCCAACGGCTTGTTACCTGTGTTCCTTGAAACTCCTCCCACCGCGGTGCGGGGAACATTCGCGAAGGTGAGGAGCCAAACGAGGAACACGAGACTTGCAAGCCTACTCAAGTGAGTGAGCAGCCTCATTTGCTCTCCCCCCTTTCATTTGGAGTATTTGGAGGCTCGTCGTTGGTGCAGGATATTCTAGCTTCCCACTACTTTTTTGTCAAGCAGTTAGGTAATCACTTCCCGCTCTGTTGAAGGAAATAATAATCTAACTGATCAACAAACTCAGCAAGCAGAGAATCATCTACTAGTTCTTTTAGCTCAAGCCAAAAAGCTTTAACCGGAATTGATTTGTCCCCCTCATAATACTCCATTGCTTGAATAAGATCCTCAACTCTATCTATTTGCCTAGTGAGTCTAGCTTCCCTGCTAGTGCCTGTTTTATATTCGAGCCAAAGATACTTTAATTTTTGACGGAGTTGTTGAGGCAAAAAAGAAATCGTCTTATCTAATCCCTTCGCCTCTATCTGAAGTCTTTCCATAGTCAACACGGACTTACCTCGCCGAGAGCCAAGCCATGGTAGGGTTTCAAACAACCTCTTTTTGTCTCTACTGGCTTCAAGCACCTTATCGTAAGGGGTAAAATCTCCGATTACAGCGGTAGAGAGGTCGTGCACCATGGACATAACAATTATCGCCTCAAAATTTACCCTCCGGCGACCCAAAAGCATCCAGGACATAAACGCCGTCCGAAAGCTATGAGAAGCTATTGACTCTGGGTTTTTAACCCCGCGAATTAGCCAGCCCTTGCGCCAGACGGTTTTTAACTTTCCAACTTCAAGAATAAATTTAATCAAATTCCTATCTTTGCGGCTTTTGACTGACTTTTCCCCCTTAGTGAAATACTGACAGAGTGCTTGCGCAAAACCTAATATTCTTTTGTTATCGGTTATTTGCCCAATTTGTGACAAAAAAGGCGCTAGTAAGTCATCTTTGATCTGATCTTTATACTCCAAGGCTTGAATTAAATTTTCTAATCGGTCTAGGGCTTTGAGGAATTTTGCTTCTTTCGAGGTTCTTTGTTGGAAATCTAGCCAAAGGTAGTCAATTTCGTGTCTGACCGGTTCAGGAAGATCTTGGGTAAGCTTTCGGATGGCCCGTTGTTCCTCCTCAAACCTTTGTCGAGCGATCTTCCACTTATCGCCTATCGGCGCCCGTAGCACCAAAGCCGGGTATTTTTTTAAAAGTTCTTTCTTACTTTTGGTCTCAAGAAGTTTATCGTAAGGACTTATGTAATTGATATAGACTGCCGAGAGGCTATGAACCAAAGCAAGCTTCAAAAGCCTTCTATGATTAAGGTTAGTCTCCTTACCAAAAACCCAAGCGAGAATCAAAACCCGAAAAGCGTGATCGGCAACTGTTTCCGGATTTTTAATACCACGTAATACCCAACCAGGCCTTTTAGTCGATTTCAGCTTGCCGACTTCAATAAAAAAACGGATAAACTCTTCCATACGAATTTGCATTATATCAATTGAAAGGGGGATCTGCTAGTCTGGGTTATAATTTGAGGAGTTTAAAACGGGTATGGTTTGGCACAAATTTTTAGAAGAAAAAGGCTTTTAATTAATTTCGAGCACTCTGTAGGTAGATTTGATCGTTGAGGAAACCGTTACGACATCACCCGCCCGAGCACCAATTAGGGCTTTGCCTACCGGAGATTCATTGGAAATTTTCCCTTGCATCGGATCAGCCTCCACCGAAGAAACAATCACAAACTCATCCTCCTCACCATCCACTTCTACTTTAACTCTTGAACCAACCGCAACAACCTCTCCCTTGCCTTTTTGTTCAATCACCTGGGCATTACGAAGGATTTCCTCAATTTCTAATACCCTTCCCTCGATGAAAGATTGCTCTTCCCTTGCGGTGTCGTATTCGGAGTTTTCGTTGATGTCGCCGTATTCTCTGGCCTTGGCAATACGGGCGGTAACTTCTTTTCTCCTCACCTTGGTGAGGTGTTCGTACTCTTTCTTTAATTTTTCTAGACCCTCGTGGGTCAAATAAACTTTTTCCATATCACTTCTTTGTGGCAGGTTCTCTTTTGGGACAAAAAAACCCCGACCGCTCGGGGACTTCATTGGCGTTCGCAGCTTTACAACTCTCAATACTCAAACCCGAGGAGGGCTAAGTACTAAAGTCACTTTATACTACCAAATAAACACCAGTTTGTCAATAAGTAAGCTTGCTCTACCCGCAGAAAGCTGGTGAGCCTTCATTTAATGCTGACGGACGAGATTATAGATCAATTAGTGGAAGTTTTCAAAGAGTGGAGTATTGTTTTCAAGGCTTATCCAATTAGCCTGGCGTCAACTTAGAAACAAATCAGACCTTGTCAGCCATTTGGTTTTTTGCTTTTCCTTATCAGTTTAAGTATAATTTTTCATAGATGGAAATAGCTCCTGCATCACTTCCAAACCGGTCCACCCCAGATCGAAGAACTGCTACAATAGCTTCAATTGTCCTAACGACATTTTTTTCGCTTGGCATAGCCTTCCTTTTTTATTTTCTCTTTGGGTACACAAACGTTAGTGACCGGCTGGTAGCAAATACAATACCTCGTTATCCAAACGCTGCAAACTGGCGCTTTAGTAGTGGCTACGAAACAAACGATATGACAATCATTTGGCGACAATCTATATATTTTGACACCAGCGACACAGCAAAGTCCATTTTGGATTTTTATCAAGAAGAACTGACGGGGCGAGGATGGAAGCTAGTAAAAGAGGAAAGCGAAGGGAATCTTGTTTGGTTCAAAACCTTTAAACGAATTTTTTCTGGTCGAGACTTTTATCTGAGAGTAGGTAAAATTCAAGATATTACAGGACAAAGCAACTTTAGTGTAGGCAAGGAAATTACAGAAGAGCCGCAGAGAGCATCTATAGTAGTTTCTTCGCGAGAAAAACCATCCGGATTATAAGATATGTTTTTTATGCTACAATTTATAATTTTAGCACTTCTTTTCGGATTGATATTTTTAACTCCGTTAAGGCTTTCTTTTGCTACAGACCAGACAAATCTTTTTTGGTATTATCTAGCTTTATTCTTAGTAGTAGCTGCTACACCTGTCTCAGTAGCGTTTGCTATCTCTAGAAGAAACTACCTACCTCTTGTTAGTGTACCGATTTCATTACTTCTTTTATTTACTTTTTTTAGCACGGCCTTGGGATACAACATTTCAAAAGCACCGGGACCACTCACCTCCTTTAATGGTCAAAAAACAAAAGAAGGGGTTTACCTTGATTTAAGAGGTTTGGGTCCAGAGACTCTGAAAACTAAAGCTAAAGATTTCTGTTTTAAGGTCTTTTTACCAAATTACAAACTGCGTGATCCCTCTTTGAAAAACCCGGTTACGGGTTTTAGTAAGGCTTATGCTAGTGTGAAAAAATGTGAGAACCAGATTGTCTATTTGAGTAGTCCTACATCAGGATACATCAGGATAATCCAAATACCAAAAAACTATGATTTTACTTTTAGGAAGGGTTTTGAGGACATTAAATATTTGAGAGATAAATCATTGTCTGGAACTAAAATTACAATCAGCGGCCAGCCTGCTTACCAAACAACGTTACTAGGCAAAAGTGCTAATTTAGCGGAGTCTAGGTTTGGTGGTCTAGCCTACAGCGAACTTAGATTAGATAATGAGGATTTAAATACTAGAGAGTCGATCTTATGGTATATGGAAATTGAAAATACAATTATTTTCTTTAATTTTGCTCCCAGCACACGCATCCCTATGCAGGAATATTTGAAGGTTGCTGGTTCAATGGCACCAATTAACTGATGGCTTTTTGAGGAAGTGATCAGATCGAAAAAAACTTTTAGGTTCAAAGTTCGAATCAATAGTGCTTTGAGGCTTTTTTCAATAAAAGCTGAAGCTAATAATTTCTAAAAATATGGTGAACCTTAGTTCTATGCTTACAGACGAAATTATAGATCAATTGGTGGAGATTTTCAAAGACTGGAGTACAGTTTTTAAGGCTTATCCCCTTGCAGTTAATCCCTGACTAAGTTCTACTGGTTAGTAGCACGCAACAAGTTTATTTTAAAAACGTCTTGCATTGTAGTGGTAAAAGTATATTTTACTGCTATGGTGGTCTAGGGTAAAATAAGTTAATGTTTTTTACCCGAAAGAAAAAGGATCACCCCGTTGATAAACTGGCAGCCTTAGCCAAAAAGGGAGATATACAAGCATTTGGAGAGATTTATGATCATTTTGTGGAGTCAGTTTTTCGGCTGGTATATTTTAAGACGGGAGATAGGGAGTTAGCTGAAGATTTAACCCAAAACGTTTTTCTTAAGGTTATTGAGAACATCAGGAGTTTTAGGGAGAAGGGGTCTTTTAGTTCTTGGCTTTTTGCTATCGCCAGAAACCTAATAATAGATCATTATCGTTCGAAAAGAAAACATATTTCGATAGAATCTGTACCCGAATCCGAGTTAATAACAGTTGATAATACTCAGGAATTAGAATATAGAGAGCTCTTTGCCAGTTTCGTTGAGGCTTTAAATGGATTAAGCAAAGATGCGCGAGAGTTAATAATTTCACACTCTATGGAAGGGTATAGTTTTGATGAAATTGCTAAAACGACTGGCAAAAGCGTGGTTGCCTTGAGGAGCACAAAGCACAGAGCTTTAAAGAAATTAAGCAAAATTATGAGTTCTAGGAGATGACACCTTTGAAGGGTGTCTCCTGCGAAAGTAAAATATGGACGATTTAGAAGAAAAACTACTACAGAGGTTTAAACCAGACCCGACTTGGCGTGCCAACTTACGGGCAACATTAGTCAGTAAATACAGCCAAGAAACCTCCTCTCCCAAATTTGGGCTCTGGTGGCGCGCGTCATTTGCGACCCTTTTGACAATTGTTTTTCTTACTGCTGGAACAGTCACTTTAGCCGAAAATAGTGTGCCTGGAGATTTCTTATACCCCACGAAGCGAGGCGTTGAGAATTTAAGGGTCACCTTCGCTAGCTCTGAAGACAAAATATCCTTACATCAGGAATTTACAGAAAGACGAATCGATGAGCTAAAGAAGCTGGTTGATCAAGAAAGGTATCAACAGATAAACCAAGCTATGGGAGAGATAGTAAACTCAATCTCAACACTTAACCAAGATTTGCCAGAAGTATCTAGCCAACTAGAAGCCTCGCAGGAAGATGGTAATAATAGCCAGCAGATTAAAGAATCTTTAGAAGAATTGGTTTCAAGTGTAGATGAAAATCAGAAAGAACTTTCGGACCTCGAACAGTCCTTACCAGAAGACTCAAGAGACGATCTACAAGAGGTACAAGAATCGCTCGAAGATTTGCAGGCTAAAGCGACGGAAAGCTTGGAGACCCTTTCCGAACCTGAAGAAAACGAGTAGTAAGATTTGTCTGCAACATTATTTACGTTGTTTCGTCTAGTATAGTGAAGGGCAAGGGCGAATACTTTTTTCGCCCTGGTTTGTAGATTTTGTAAAGAGGGCAGGCGGAAAGTTCTTCTCCATCTTAGGACCTACCGCCCCAATTAACTTCAGTTCTATTTAACAACGACGAAGCGAACTTCCTTTTAGGCTTGTGAGCTGCCTACACCGAAGGGAGGTGAATTTAGTTTGGTCAAAACACACAAAATAAGTGCAATCTTTGTCGTAGCCGCACTTCTCTTGTCTTCAGTTGTTCTTTTTCCAGTAATCACTTCGGCTGACGACCCAGAACCTACTGATGTCTGCAGCAATCTAGATGGGGTCCAAGAAACAGCTCCTGAAGGTTACCAGCAAAACGAAGATGGTACTTGTACTCCAATCTCTGAGGAACCTCAAGACATGTGTCCTAACATCAATGAGGTGCAGGAGTCTGTCCCTGAGGGTTACCACTTAGACGAAAGCGGTGCTTGTGTACCCGACACCACTGAACCACCGACTGACATCTGTCCCAACATTGATGGAGATCAGGCTGACGTTCCCGAGGGGTATCAAGTTGACGAAGAAGGAAACTGCACACCAATCGAGGAAGAACAAGAAGGAACTGATATTTGTAGCAACTTAGATGGTGTACAAGAGGAATTCCCCGAAGGCTACGTTTCTGACCCTGAGAATCCAGGTGCCTGCATTCAAGAACAAGTTGAAGAGACCGACATTTGCCCCAACCTAGAAGGTAACCAGGCCGAGGTCCCTGAAGGCTACCAAGTAGACGAGGAGGGAAATTGTACGGAGACTAACGAAGATCAAGATCAGCAGGACAACAATGACAACGACGACGGAAAAGTCTTAGCAGTTACTGATACGAACAACGATGACAATGGTAAAGTACTGGCAGAAACCTTACCTGATACAGGTATTGCAGGCAGCATAGGAAGGACTCTTCCAACAGTTAGCCTGTCCCTAATTTTGGTGGGTTTGGTTATCAGGCTGTTCCTGTACAAATACCTCAAAGGTTACAAGGAACGGATGATCGCGGAGATGAGAGGTCTGATTAGGTCTAGATTGGCTGAGAAAGAGAAACTACCGATGTGGACGCAGAGTGCCTAATCATAATAGTTGAAAGTTCCAACTAGGAAAAACGGCTCGCTAACGGGCCGTTTTTCTTTTGGATTTATAATCCGATTATCATTATGGTAGGATGTCTTTAATGATAACGTTGCCAGGTTGGCTTAATGAATTGAATGAAGTTATCCTCGCTGATTTAATTGTGACCCTACTGGCGACATCTTGGGTATTCTGGTCCCGCAGAGAATTAGACAGAAAAAGAAAAAGTATGATTCTTAAAATTAGCCACGAACTACGTACCCCTCTGACAGTTATCAAGGCCTCCCTTTCCCTCATGGAAAATCATAAATTCAGAAGACCAAGCAGGAAAGAAGCTAAAGTACTTCAATCTCTGAACGAATCAACCGATAAACTTGAAAGAGTAGTTGAAAGGCTATCGGGTAGCGGAAAGTGGGAATTAAGTTACGATAGACGTCAGCATCTCATGGAAAGGTACTTGGTCGTAGCCATACCATTGATGATTATTGCTAGCGTGGCAACAGATATTCTTTTAGGCGATTTAGGCAATCTGATCGACGTGGGATTGCCAATAGTACTACTGTGTGGCTTGCTGGTTGTAAGATGGAAGGCTTCTGGCTATTAGCATTTAGCTAGAAAAGGCATAAAAAATTCTAACATTCCCTACGACTCGGGACCAGCCTTTTTGGTTTCAGTTTTTATTTCCTAATAAATAAATTTCTGCTAGAATAATTTAAGATGTTTCTTTCCAGTCTTTTTATCTACATCTTCTCTTTTATTTTTGTCTGGTTTGGAGCTGGTCTAATAGTTTCAGCAGTTGATAAGTTTTCTCACAGGCTGAAATTGTCTTCATTCGCTTTTTCCTTCCTTGTTCTTGGTTTTTTAACTTCAATTCCTGAAATAGCAGTCGGTATAAACTCTCTAGCCGAAGATAGACCGGAAATTTTCGTGGGTAATCTTTTAGGTGGGATAGTAGTTATGTTTCTTCTCGTGATACCTTTGTTGGCTGTGCTTGGAAAAGGTATTCATTTAACTGACCACCTTCAAGGTAAGAATCTACTAATAACCTTAGCTGTAATAGCAGCGCCTTTCTTGATTGTAATAGACAAAAAGATTACTAACCCAGAGGCAATACTCCTTATGTTTTTTTATCTTGTTACTTTGTATCTTGTCGAAAGCAAAAGGGGGTTTATTGAAAAAATAGAAGAGGTTGTTGAAGGATTCCAACATATTGGGATATTCAAAGAGATTTCCAAACTTTTGATTGGAGTGGTGATAGTCTTTATTTCCAGCCATTTCATAGTAGAAAAGACTGTTTATTTCTCCGAAGTTTTCAGTATCTCACAATTTTTAATTAGTCTTACCCTGCTTTCGATTGGAACAAATGTTCCTGAACTGTCTATTGCAATAAAGTCAGTTTTTTCGGGTAAAAAACAGGTTGCTTTTGGGGACTATATAGGCTCTGCTTCTGCTAATATTCTTTTGCTTGGAGTATTTAGTCTGATACACAATGGAGAAGTTCTGACTGGAAATAGATTTCTTATACCATTTCTTTTTGTAATTTTGGGCTTGGGTCTTTTCTATATTTTCTCTCAATCAAAAAACCTCCTTTCTAGAAAAGAGGGCTTTGTTTTACTATCCATCTACGTTTTATTTCTGTTATATGAACTTGTGAGGATTTAACAGATATACCAACAAAACCTACTGAAAACTGGCTGTTTATGAAACTTGGGTTTAAGAAATTTTACTAAAGATTGTGAACTTTACCTTAGGTTCGAAGTTCGACTCAACAGTGCCTGAAGGCTTTTTTTGACAAAATCTGAAGCTAAAAATTGCTAAAAATATGGTGACGCTACGGGGATTTGAACCCCGGTTTCGTGAGTGACCCGCCTGCCAAAGACTTTGGTACCGCCAGGGGGATTCGAACCCCCGATCTCGGCGCTGAGAACGCCGTGTCCTAGACCACTAGACGATGGCGGCATGTCGGGCAGGGGACCATGTGTCCTAAACCTCTAGATAGTAGCACCAAATTTTTTGAGTATTAAACAACCGAAAGTAGTGAAATTATATTATTTTACCCCACTTAAGTCAAAATCCCATTATCTTCCTGCCTTCTAATCTCTACTCTTTGCTCTTTGCTTTCTGCTGTCTGTTACCTGCTATCTGTTTTCTGAAGATGCTTGACAACTACCGCCAAAATAAGGTACCTTTAAAGATAAGGAGGCTGCCCGAACTATTCTTTGAGGGCAAAATTTAATGGCCGAACCGCCAACTGATTCCACCAAAAGTGATGCCCCCACCGGTGCTGGTCAGTCACCAGCGCTAACTAATGAGGGTGGTTTGCCGAACCCAACCAGTATTAATCAAAGCCCTAGCACCAATTCAAATCCACTTTCTGAACCAGGCTCTTCGCCAACCCAACCGGCGACATCAGAACCCGAACCATCAACACCAGCACCTTCGCCAGCTACTACTGACCCACCGCCAGCAGATCCCGCACCAACTACCGATACCCCTCCCGCAAAGGATCCAGCACCCACTCCAATCGCACCAACACTAGAACCTAACGAAGCTACACCCAGCCAAGCCGTTCCAACACCGACAGCATCTTCACCAACACCAAGCCCTGAGCCACCGGGAATACCAAGTATGCCTACACCATCTTCAAAAGGCGAGGAGATGGGCCCACCTTGGCTTCGTACCGATCCAAAGGTAAGAGAAGCACAAGATAATGCTGGAAACAAGACACCTAACCTTTCACCAAACCCACCTACCCCTGAACCACCCCCACCATGGCAGGTACCATCGGAGAGGCAGGTCAACACTCAACCGAAGGTTTATACTTCTGCGGGAGAAAAGCACGGGGCCTTCCCAATCATTATTTTTGTGATCTTAATCCTAGCGATTATTGCCGGTATTATTGTCTATTTCATTCTACGGTGATAACCTTCCATTTCTAATAATCAACGCCCAAAATTCCTTACCCTTTGGCTGTAGCTTTCTAAAGCAAGCATAAATTCTTTTTCGGAAAAATCCGGCCACAACGTATCAGTAAAGTAGAGTTCAGAGTAGGAAGATTGCCAAAGCAAAAAATTGGAAAGCCGCATCTGCCCGCCGGTGCGGATAATTAAATCGGGATCGGGTATACCTACAGTATAGAGATTATTGGCGATGTCTCCCTCGGAGATTTTATTTATTTTCTTTTTAATATTTCTAACCGCCTGGACAATCTCTTTTCTCCCACCATAGTTCAGCGCAATTATTAAAGTAAGGCGCTTATTTTTGGAAAGTTTCTGCTCGGCTTGTGTCAAAGCATTCTGGACATTAACTGGAAGGGCAGTAAGATCACCGATATATCTTACCTGTACGCCGTTTTCTTCCAAGGTAGATAGTCTTTCCTTCACGCCTTTTTCGAGGAGCGAAAATAAAAATGAAATCTCAAGCCTACTTCGCCCTCGCAGATTTTCCGCTGAAAGGGCATAGACAGTTAAATATTTAATCCCGAATTTAATTGCTGTTTTAACAACAGCCTCCAGGGTATCTGCGCCGGCTTGATGTCCTTTATTGGTTGACAATCCCCTGTCCGCCGCCCAGCGGCGGTTTCCATCCATAATTATCGCTACATGACAAGGTGAATATTTGTTCATAATGCTTCATTATTATATCTTATTCCCCAACTAGAGAAAACAGCACCACAAAATTTTGCTTACTGCAACCTTGACCAGAAGATTTGAACATTAAACAAATTCAACGTTTATTTCAACCGCTAAAAAACTCGACTAAGTTTAGCCTAAGTCAGGCCCGGTTTGACGAGAAACCTCAAAGACGTTAAACTTAAATTACTAAAATGAAAAAATCTGCCCATTCCTTTAAGGAATCTAAGCCAGCTTCAAGCGATACCAGCAGCCGCTACACCACTGCCGACGAAAGCTTACTTGCGGAAGTCGAAGAAATCCTTTCCAAAGTTGCAAACTCCAGCGCTCCGGCCGATTTGAAAGAGGAAGTAAAAGAAATCTTGAAACGGCTCAATCGGGCTATGAGGCATGCCTTCTACCAAGCTGAATTTGAACAAACTGCCCGCTACGTAGAATGGATTCTTTCTCTTCCCTGGGATAAGAGAAGTGAAGACAATTTAAACTTAGAAAAGGCTAAAGAAATTCTGGACAGAAACCACTACGGCTTAGAGCAAATTAAGGAGCGGATTCTGGAATATTTAGCCGTGCTGAAATTACAGTCGGAAAGAGAAAAGACAAGTGTAGTCAAGCTTTCTCGTTCACCAATCCTTTGCTTCGTTGGCCTTCCTGGTACTGGTAAGACTTCTCTTGCTGCTTCAATTGCGGAAAGTTTAGGAAGAGCGTTTATCCGTATTCCAATGGGTGGTATGAACTCCCCCTTGACTCTACGCGGCCAACCCCATGCCTACCCAGAAGCAGAACCGGGAATGATCGTTAAAGCCTTAAGACGCGTCGGTGCAAAAAACCCGGTTATACTGCTTGACGAAATCGATTCTGTCGCCCAAGGCGCGGAAAGTGATGTCATGGGTGTGCTTCTTGAGCTGCTTGATCCGGAACAAAACAACGCCTTCGCTGACTATTACGTCGATCACCCCATTGATCTCTCCGAGGTTTTTTTTGTCTGTTCGGCCAATAAAATTGGCAACATCACTGCTGCGGTGATGGATCGATTAGAAATAATTCTCATGCCCCGCTACACCGATGAAGATAAGATCCATATTGCCCGTGATTATTTGTTACCAAAAGAGTTTTTAAACGTTGGTTTGAAATCAAATCTTGTTAAGTTCTCCGACGACGCCTGGCCGCATATCATCAAACCATTCGGTTACGAAATTGATATCCGATCTTTGCAGCGAACAATCAATGGCATTTTACGTAAAGTAGCGAAAAAATATGTCGAGGGGGAAATAAAACAGGTCACAATCACCCCAGCCAATTTACCTGAATTTCTTCCCGAATTTGTCTAATTTAAACTTGCATTTCGCAGT
>MHCO01000028.1:13042-24019 GCA_001816645.1 Candidatus Woykebacteria bacterium GWB1_45_5 | reverse complement strand
ATTGATTTATCGTAGGTTTTTTTGTTGACTGGATAGGGTGTGCCGTCTTTGCCGCCGTGGGCAAAGGAAAATTTGACTGGATCTTCTCTACTAGCTGGTGCGTCATAAATTAATTCCGATATCAAAGAGAGCGCCCGGATGGTTTTTGGTCCCACCCCTCTGGTTGAAAGCAGATTCTCGAAATCTTTTGGCTGCTGTTCGTAAGTCGAAAGGAGAATTTTCTTAAGGTTATCTGGTTGGATATCAGATATTTCAACCTCTTCCCGCTGTGGCATTTGGAGTTCTAGGACTCGTTGGAATTGTTTAACGACTTTTTCTGGTTTTTCTTTTGCTAGTTCTGAACTCTGAATTCTAGATTCTAAACTAGTTTTCGCGACCATATTGAGTACAGAACCCTTCTGATCCGAGGCGATTGCGTTGTGCGGCTCTTCGACAAACGAAGTCAGGTTATCGGAAAGCCAATGATAGCGCCGGGCCCAGCGAGTATAGGGGTTCATCCCTTGTTGAACTACTGCCCAATCACCTTTTTTAGTAAAGAAAAAATTGTGATGGTAAAGATCGTAGCCATCTTGCAAAGCTGCGGTATCTACTTTGGCGCTCATTTTGGAAGAATAAACTAGTTTTGAGAAATCTTTCCCCAACATTTGTGAGGTCTGGTTAATTTCATCGGGAGTTTTGCGGCTTGTGCCTCCTTTTCCTCCAGCAACAAACAAACCTAAGTCTTTAGATATTGGTGCAAGACCAACTTTTAATGCGCCGCCAACCGTTGTCGTTAAACCAGAACTGTGCCAATCAAAACCCAAGACACAACCAAAAGATTGAAACCAATACGGGTGGGAGATCCGACGTAAAAACTCCTCTGCCCCAAATTCATCGACAATGACAATCGTGATTTCCCTAGCAAGTTTTGCCATCCGCTCAAAGAGCCAGCGCGGCGCAGATCCATAATGTAACGGAAGATGAGCAGTACCAACTCTCATATAACTTTACTCTACCCCAAATTTTACCGAAAATCAACTTAAAGAAAAAGGACCGACGAACAAAGCAGGCAGCGTCGGTCCTATCTCTCTCGGTAATAGCTGGAATTCGGAAGAAAGTCAACAAAATATTAAGTTTTTTTCACTCCATGATTGACTTCGTTGAGAAACTTTGCGTCGTCCGCTGAAGTTCCTTCGATATGACTCACCATCCCTTCTTCTCTAGCTGCTCTCTCGACTCCTTGCTCCCGTTCTCTTTGAAGCGCAGCCAAAGCATCGCGGTGACTTACATTGCCTTCTACAAAACCGCAATCAGGGAAGCCACGACACTCTTGGTCCTGCCGCTCACCGGAGCTGCATCTTCTTTGCTCGGGCTCTCCTCTCCCGTTGACAAACCAACACGAGCAATCCACGAAGGTCTCCCTCCCTTCAATAAGTTCGAAACATATTAGCAAAATAAAACCTGGTGATCAAGCAGCAGACTAGCGTTAGTTGGTTATTGGAGGAGTTCAATTTTCTTGAAAGCCTCAGCATATTTGAAATTTACTTTTCTACCGGTTTCTTTTGCCCACCCCTTTATCATTTCGATGTGTCTTGCACTGACCTGACTTTTATGAGCCTTCAAAGCCTTGATTTTTAAATCAATTGTTTCGCTGATATCAAAAAAATTATCTCCCTCATCAATATTTATCATATAGACAGCCTTTACCTTATGGGGTTTTACGCCGTAGTTTTCAAGGTTTTGGAAGGTTAAGCGGTCACGACTAAGTGGATAAACTGCATCCAGGGTGGCTTGTCCAGCGGCTCGGTGGTCTGAGTGCATAATATAGTTGTGTCTTAGTGAATAAATCAATGTTGGATCCCAGCAAAAAACAATATCGGGTTTTAATTTTCGGATATGATAAACTATCTCTTCTTTTAGGTTGATATCGTCCACTAAATTACAATCCTCATGATCCAAAAAGAAGACTTTTTCGAATCCCAATATTTTGGCTGCTGTAATCTGTTCTTTTCTTCTTATCTCTGCTAATTTTTCTTTGCTTATTTTTGGATCTTCTGATCCTTTATTCCCATTTGTAAGTAAGAGATGGTACGCAGTCGCCCCCTCTTTAATCATCTTAGCGATTGTGCCGCTAGCGGCGAAATCAATATCATCCGGGTGGGCCCCGATGGCTAAAACCACCTTCCCCTTATAGGATTGTTCTGTTTTCATTGAAAAGAATACTATCACTATGAGTCATTAATAGCAAGATCATTGTGAAATTTGATTTATATCTTAAGATTTGATAAAAGCAGGTGGTAGGGGGTTTGTGCGCCAAGGTCGAAATGGCTTGGTCAACAAAAATTTTTCAAAGAGTCTTAGTTTTCCTTTCCCTTTTCCGATGGTCAGCGGTGCGTCAACAGCAATCACTGCGGTTTTTTTGATGAAAGGTTGAATAGCGGTGAGAAGCTTTGCTCCTTGGACTACTCTACTTGATCGGATCTTGCGGTTTTCATCCAAAATGCAAATTCCGGTGGTTTTCTTATCTTTCCAACTAAGATCAATCCCAATAAAAAACATTTGGCCTCAAGGGTTTGATCCTTCAGTTCGGAATTAAAGTGTGGTTTTCTTGAGCCAGTCAATAATTTTTTCGGCGAGTTCGGGATGGGGACCAAACATATCTGTACCGTGGCCAGCATCGGTATAAGTAACAAGCTCAAGGTTTTTGATGTTTGCCTTCCAAGTTGCCAAACCATCGTAAGATTGCGGGTCATCGGAAGAGCTAGCTAGGAATATCGGTACGGTTATCTGTTTACTGGTTCCATCGGTTCTTACTCCTTTGTAGTTTAACCCCGGAGAAAGTAAAACGACTGCTTTCACGTTCGGGTTTTGGACGGCGTAATTTAAAGCCGTGTTGGCGCCAATACTGCCGCCAGCGATAGTAATTTTTATATTTTCATTTTTTAAATAATCTTCTGCGGCTGCTACGTCGAGAGTCAGTTTTTGATAATCGCTTTCGGAAAATTTATTGACGCTTACTCCCCCACTTTCGCCATGGCCTCGGAAATCAATTGCTAGAGCATCAAAACCAGCGTCATTTAATTTTGCGGCAAAATCCGCCCAGTCGCCGCGGCTTTTTGCCCGCATGTGTAATAAAATCACGCCCACACCATTTGGGTTTTGGGATTTGTAAAAAGTCGCCGCTATCTTTATTCCGTCATTTGTATTAAAAGAAATGTTTTCGCCCATTTTTGGTTTTTCTACCTCCTTTTCTTTGCCAGCTTCTTTAGCAAAAAGAATGAGAAAGGCCAGACCGGTAACTAATATGACAACGGCCAGCAAAACAAATTTTCTCATTAGCTAGTTTTTACCACAATTTGCAAAATTTCTCAACAGATTTTATACTAGCTACTGGTCTTAGCGAGCGAGATCAAGGAGGGAGAAAGTGGCATCGATAAAACTGGTTGTCGACAGCGGGGCTGGTTTGCCACCCGATCTGCTCAAACAGCATAATATCGGGGTAATCCCGCTACAGGTTTTGGTTGACGGGATGAACTACCTAGAGGGTAGTCAAGCGGGTAACATATCGGTCTCGCAAATCACAGCCGCCCAGCGGGAAAACAAAGAAGTCAAAACCGCTGCTCCTCCGCCTGGTATCGCCAAGCAGGTATTTGAGTCGATAGTTGATGAACAAGGGATCAAGGACATTGTCGCCCTTACTTTACCGAAGCATTCAAGCGGTGTTTTCGACTCGATCAAAACTGGCGCGCAATCGTTACTCACAGATAGACCTGCCGATGGTCTGCATATCGAGGTAGTCGATTCCTACTCCACCGCTATGGGTATGGGACTTCTTGCTCTGCGGTTGGCTGGGGAGATCGAAAAAGGCGTCGGCCTTGACAATGCTGTGGCGATGGCAGAGTCGTGGCGGCATAACATTTTTGTCTGCGCCGCTTTGGAAACCACCGAGTACGCTGATAAGCACGGTAGGGTTGACGGGCTGCTGCTCGTTGTGAACTCGGTCCTGAAGCTGCACCCGACCATAATCTTGCTACCCAACGAGAAGCCTAAGCGCTTTGGTATTCCCCACAGGGCGATGAAGGCAGCCTGCAACGCGCTGGTGGATAAAGTGGTCGAGCGTTGGCCGGAAAAAGCTGGCCAAGGAAGGCTTTCGGTAATCAAAACAGACGATGAGGGACGAGCCAGGTACGTAGCCGAGAGTCTAAGCGCGAGACTTGGTGTGCCGATCGGTGAAATAATCATGGCAGAGGCTTCCGCCATTATCATTGGCCAAGCTGGCTATGGGGCGGTTGGTATTGCGGTTGATTGCGGTAGACCGGTTGGTACACTCTAGCGCAAAAGAGTCTGGGGAGGGAGCGATGGGCTAAAAGGTCTACGACCTTTTAGCCCTCCTCGTTATTTGACAGCCTCTCCTACTTCTCTTTTGAGATTACATGCAGCTCGTTACCTCCGATCAGATCCGGTGGCATCAGTGCTGCTACTTTGTCTCGGATAAACTTGATGTCCTTTTGGTACTGATCACTCCGCCGCTTCTCAGTAGCAGGTGGTAGGACGAAAGGTAGACCGAACCTGATGATTGGTTGTTCCGTTGGAGCCCCCAAGAAGAGGTGGTGTACTATTCGTAAAACCCCCAGATTTTCTGAGTTGAGGACGACGAATGGTACTATAGGAGTTTTCTCCACCCTTCTCGCTATACCAGCTACGCCGGGGTGGAAGCCAATAAGTTCGCGGACACGATGTGCCTCAGGAAACATAACAACCGCCTCTCCTTTACGTAAGTGAGCGATTGTTGTCCTGTAGGCGCTTGGATCCATGGCGTTTCTCTTCATGGGGTACATATTGCCTAGCAAACCAAGGATTGCCTTTGTCGGCCAGTTCACATCGTCCTTGATGATTGTCCAGACGGGTCTCGGAACGGATCCGAGCACCCACGGCCCGTCGGCTTCCCTTTGGTGTTTGCCTATTAACAGTAAAGGGCCGGAAACTGGTATGTTCTTCGCCCCCTCGATTTTAAGCTCGAGTCGCCGACAAACCAGTCCGGCTATTCGGAGGCCTATTTGCTCGTAAGCGAAGGACATCTTCCTCCACCCTCCTTTCCTGATGTGTTATTCTAGCGGAAAAGTTTTGAGTTGACAAGTATAGTTGGCTGTTTTACTTTTAGAGAGTGACACAAAGATTTTTGGCTGGGGCTATTTTCCTTCTCGTTTTTCTTGGCAGCTTCGCTCTTTTGTCTAATCTGACAAACGGGCCAACGCGTATTGTTCCATCTGACCATGAGTCTAGTAACTCGCCCGTTTCGGGAAATGGCAGTTCCTCCGGCAGCTCTTCGGATTCTCGCGAAAATGAAAAAGGACAAGCCTCAAGCGGCGACGGCGTTTTAGTTACTCGAGTGGTTGATGGCGATACGATTGAAATCGAAGGCGGCCAGAAAGTTAGATACATTGGAATTGATACACCTGAAACTGTTGATCCAAGAAAGGGCGTTCAGTGCTTTGGGAAAGAAGCCGCAGCGAAAAACCGGGAGTTGGTTGAAGGAAAACGCGTTCGCTTAGAGAAAGATGTTTCAGAGACTGATAAATATAGCCGGTTGTTACGCTATGTTTATGTTGGCGATAGTTTTGTTAATGAAATTTTGGTCAAAGAAGGTTACGCCTTTTCTTCAACCTACCCACCGGATGTAAAGAACCAATATTTATTTACCAAAGCTGAAAAAGAAGCGCGAGAAGCCAGCCGTGGTTTATGGGGTTCGTGTGGATTGGTCGCAGGGACTAAAACAACCCAGCCGGCAACCAATTGTGTAATTAAAGGAAATATTTCCTCTTCTGGCGAGAAAATCTACCATATGCCTGGTCAGCGCTATTACAACCAAACCGTAATTGACGAGGGCAAAGGCGAACGCTGGTTCTGTACCGAAGAAGAAGCTAAAAGCGCCGGTTGGCGAAAGTCGAAGGTTTGAACCTGAAGTTCTCCCTGATCTATTTTGACCCCCTTGATTTATTCGGATATATTTCGGACAATGATACATAATACATGATACATAATACCCGTCCTTCCTGGATGCATTTGGATCTTGACGCTTTCTTTGCTAGTGTTGAGATAAAGCTCAATCCTTCCTTGCGTGGTAAACCGGTTTTAGTTGGTAGGGTTGATCCTCACGGCCGAAGTGTCCCTCGGGGTGTTATCGCTACTTGTTCTTATGAAGCAAGAAAATTTGGTTGTCGTTCCGGACAGCCTCTCTTTCAAGCTTTGAAACTTTGCCCGGAAGCGATTGTCGTCGGTGGTCATTACGAAGAATATATTAAAGCGTCAAATCAAGTTTTTTCCATTGCCGCTAGATATGCGCCGAAAATAGAACAAACTGGGATTGATGAAGCATTTTTAGATTTTTCTGGAACCGAATTAATTTACCCAGATTTAGTCGAAATAGCAAAGAAAATTAAGGAAGATGTTGAACGCGAGGTTGGTATTACTGCTTCGATTGGGATTGCAGGGACAAAAGTTTGCGCTAAAGTTGCTTCTGATTTTCAAAAACCTGACGGTCTAACCTACGTCGAACTTGGCCGGGAAAAAGAATTTCTCGCTCCCCTACCTTTAACTGATTTACCAGGCGTTAATAACAAAACTAGTCAAAAAATCCTTACTATATTGATAGATAGTAATATAGTAAAGGAAAATAAAGAAATTGCGATTGGTGATTTCGCTTCTCTACCACGGGATTTTGTCGAAGAAAATCTAGGTAAAGTTGGTTTAAGTCTTTGGCAGGCGGCAAACGGTATCGATAACTTGTGGTTTTCACCAAGGGCCGAAGTAAAATCCGTTTCCCGTAGTGAAACTTTTGCGAAAAATAGCTCTGATCCAAAGTTTATTTTGGCGATGCTTCAATATCTTACCGAAAAAGTTGGTGAAGAGATGAGGCGCGAGGGCTATTTTGGCCGCTGCGTTCACGTCACAATTCGTTACAGCGACTTTCGGACTGTTTCCCGCCAACGGATGCTTCCCTACTCTACAGCTTTGACAAAAGAAATTTATGAAATGGGCGAAATATTATTGAAAGAACTTTGGGATGGTTGTACTCCGCTTCGATTAGTAGGTATCGCCGTTTCAAAAGTTGAGGCCAAGTGTCAGACACTCCAACCTAATCTTTTTGATAGGGTGAGGGAGAAAAGATTGGAGCTGGAAAAAAGAGTCGACTACTTACGCTCAAAATTCGGCAAGGACAGTGTGGTGCCCGCAACTTTATCGGGTTTGAAACACAGAAAACTTAACTAGAAAAGAGAAACCGGCAGAAGCTCGAAGGCCATAACTGCCGGTGGTAGTTCAGTAGCTGGAGGAGAGTCGCCGGACGTCCGTAGGAGAAACGGACCGGGACACACTTGCCCTCCAGCTGCGAGCCGGTGGAAGTGAGAAATCGAACCTCTATCGACCTTTTGAGAAGTCCAACGCCTCAACCCCGCCACCTGCTCTTGTTTTTTGACCCAACGGCCCACTCGCTCTGCGACCCCGCTTTTGGCCGAGAAGCCGAGACAAGCTGAGAGCGGTCAACTGTCCAGACATTACACAGCCTGGAGGTGGTCTCCGCGCACCGCTGGGGTCCCGAAGGACAACCTAAGCTCCAAGCGAAATTGAAACCCAAATTGCCCCGCAGGACTTTTCTCTCAACTTTCAAAGTACAAAGGGAATTTATGACAATCCGTAAGGAATGTCAAGTGTCAAAAGACGCTAAAAAGTATACCACAAACGGAACCCTTTGTCAACCCTCTAGTATTATTTATTATGCCACCTTTGGTCGCAAAGGTGGCGCCAAAACGACCGCTAGACTGCGCTGGCTGTAAAACTAGAGCAAAAATGCTTTGGGATCCTCGGAAATTCCCCCGATAGAATCGGGGTCAGTTTCCGTTTCCTCCTCACATTTTTGCTAGTTTTAATACGCCGTGCTCGTATAGCGGTTTATGTACCAATTTGGGTTCTTACCCAAAAGTGGTGGCGTTAGGATTTTCGATTGGAAGAGCGGGATTCGTTGATTTGCCACTTTTCAAGGAAGGTTTTTCTAATTTGTAATGTTAGGTTCAAAGGTCCGATCTTGCCGCACAACTTTCAGAAATTTTGGTATTGACCAAAACCAGATTGTAGAGGGTACGAAAAGTTTAGTTCAAAGGTCGGACCTTGGGCAGGGGTTTTGGTGGTAATAGAAAAAGACCACCCTGGATAGAGGTGGTCTTGAGCAACGATGATCTCTGACTGGAGAGCCTATGGACTAGGCTGCCAGATCTCCTTTCTTCTGCTACTCCACCCAAGGACTATTGAGATGGAGTGGGAACGGCCTCTTTGGGTTGCCAAACTGGAGCGTTCCCATCAGCGATCTTGGTCTTAAAGTGGCCGTCGATCGAAGCAATCCAGATCTCAGACTTTTCGATCGACAGCCTCTTTGTATAGGTGATGTAACGGCCGTCGGGCGAAAAGGCTTGTGGGTCGCTTGGAAAGTGGCCATCGTCGATCTTCCAGGTGTTGGAGCCGTCTACACTAGTTGCCCACACCCCGAGACTTTCTTGGCCGAGTGGGCCCCGTGACAATGAATAGATGAACAAATCTCCAGAGGGTGACCAGACCGGGTTGGTATAAGAGACTGAACTACCTCTGGGGAAAACGGCAGTTTCCGCCAGAGTGTCTGCGTCCAGAATTGTTATACCGCAGGCTTCCGCTAAGTAAAAACAGGTGTCAAAGATGAGCTTTTGCCCATCTGGCGACCAATTGGCTCTGCCAACTGCTTCAGCCGTACAACGTCTCTCGCCGCTAGTTAGGTCGAGGATGCAAAGTTTACCAAGACCCTCGCAGTAGTTGTTCAGGTAGAAGGCAAGAAGATTGGGGTCTGGTGATGGTTTGATGTTCCAGGCGAAAAAACCATCCTCCAGAAGTAATATTGTATTGGTCGTTCCTGTTTCGACATCCACTTCGGCGATCCGAAAGCCCTTGATGGTGTCCGCAAAGCACGCATTTACTCCCTCCATCGTAGTGTAGTCGACGTAGAGAGAAGTCCTATCCCGCCGCCAAGCCAAACCGAAGAGCGGGTCTTTTCGGTCGGGTAGGTCGATTGTTTTGGTCGTGTTTGTGAGGCTGTCAAAGACAACAAGCGAGGTACCGCCGGTAAAATTGGGGTATGTTCCAGCCTCTTCGCCTCTCCTCCAAGCTAGGTATCGTCCGTCCCACGACCAGCTAGGAGCGGAGTAAGAAATCCTGTCCATCACTGGATATTTGAAGTAATCCCTGGCATCAAGGGTCAGCGTGATTTGGTCGGTACCAGTCGCATTGACCAAATTGATGTTTCCGTCGTTTCCGAGGTAAGCAATCTTACCGCGGCAGGCGGTTGCGCCGAGAATCAGAAATACACCGAGGGCTAGGAGTAAGAGCTTGCCGATCATGAGTTCTCTCCCTTTCTCTCTTTGGTTTTTGTTAAGGTACTTGCCTATTGCCAGTTCGGCTGGTTTTTAGCCGCCTCAAAAATAACAGAAATTGTTTAGTTTATCAAGGTTTTTTTGCAGACTGATGTGTTGGATAACTATTTAAATCTGTTTCTCTGCTCCGGCGAGGACTTCGTCGCGGATTTTTTGCCACCAGGGGTAGTCTAGCTTTTTCAGGGAAGAAAGTTGATGTTTGTAAATTTCTTCAAAATAGTTGTTGCCGGCTTGGATTTCTTCGAAGCATTTAGAAAGTAGAGAGAGTTTGTCGGCGACTTTAACGACTTGGGCCTCGAGCGTTTTCGTGTTTGTTTCTTCGTGCCATAGTTCGACAAGCTCACTACTCAAATCGGTTGGTAGATCAATAAATGTCTCCCCTACCATTTCCCGATTTACTTCTTTTATCGCTTGATAAACTTTTTCGTTGTAATGCTTGAAAGGGTTTAGAATATCCCCCGAAAAGCCTTCCTCGGCATCATGAATTATTGCGATCTGCAATGCCTTTTTACCATCAATTTTCACTTTCTGTTTCTCCAAAAGTTTGGTTAAGAGCAATGTGAAATAAGAAACATAAAATGAGTGTTCGGCCACGCTTTCTGGGAAATGTTGCGGCCGGTTGTTAAACCTAGTAACGTGCGCCAAATTTCGATTTAAAAGGTGATCAAATATCTTTGCCATAGGTTAACGATTTATTTAATTACGTAGCATATTATAAATGCCTTGCTTGTGGTTTGCAAAGAGCGTCTTAAAGGTATAAAATACCGCCTCGTACCTTATATCTTTGGTAATTCATGGGGAGGGATCATCTTGTCAAAGTACAGGGAAGATTTGGTTGTCCCTGCCTTCCGAATAATGGAGGCAATCGCGGCCAATGATTGGCTTGCGGATCCGCAGAGAGTTCGGGTGGATTTTACCCCTATCTTCGGTTATGAGGTGCTGGAAATAGCATTGGCCTTCCGGATTCGTGTGCCTTTTCTGAATGTGAGGCTTGAGAGGAGGAAAGGAAAGCGGAGGAATAGGATCACGATATCTGCTTGCTACCTTTGTCTGCGGTGGGTGAACCTGAACGAAGATTCACCGCTCTGGTACCTCACTGAAAAGCCTCTGGAGGTGAGAAAAGGCAAGGGCGTCTTTTACGACGAAAATGAAAAGCAGTGGAAACTGCTTACCTACCAGGTGGTTGAGGATATGAATCACACGCGGCGAATGTTTATTCATATCTTCGCCAACTACCAGCGTGAACTTTCACGCAACGAGGCAATTCAACGTGAAATCGAACAAAGAGTCGCCTCTTCAACCATCTTTGGTCCTGCACTCTCCCCTGTTGCGCGCGAGGAAATGGCTCGACTTCAAAGTTGGCTCGGCCGTCGCTGGCAAGACATGGGTTTGATCAAAGGTAAGCTTGGTGGTCGATCGGACCTGGTTCATTACTACGCGACTAGGGTTCAGTGGATCTTGCGAGGTATTGCTAGGACTTTAGTTGCCGATGCTGATAACCTGAACCGTGGAGGAACGTTTAGTCGGGCTACCTTCAAGACTCACTTAG
>MHCO01000028.1:7702-12986 GCA_001816645.1 Candidatus Woykebacteria bacterium GWB1_45_5 | reverse complement strand
CGGCAGGCTCAACATCGAATCGACAAGGCGATCGACGCCTTGGAGAAGGACCGTGTGGCAGCGGGGCTGTTTTTGCTGGCTGCGGAAGGAAAACTTCAGTTAGCAATTGAAGCGATGGAGCGGTGGGCTGAATCAATCCCGTCTGAAGAAGTAGCGGATGCAGCGCGCTATCGTGGTGTACCAACCCTGCAGGGGTGAGAGTGATAAAGGTTCGATGTGCGGAAATACGCAATCGGGCCTTTTCGTACACGGAGGACATACTACTATAGGTTTGACATTGGAGGTCGGTTTGTTGTATAATTAACAAAACTGGGAGAAAGCAAAGGGAGGTTTGCATTGCAACGAAAACGGCTTTCACCGATTGTGGTGATGAAGGTTGTCACACGAGTAGCAGAAGGCACCTGCTACAAGTGTGGTCAGCCGAAGTTTCGCTGTAAGGTTGGGTCAGAGGGCGGGAAGAAGCCGTATCCCGACACTCGCCTTACCTGCGTGAACGCCTGTGAACTCCAGGATTATCCCTGATGAGATGTTCAGGAGTTCGGGACCGCTGGAAGCTTACCCACCAGGTAAGACGAAGGCGGTCTTTTCTTTTTCTTTGAAAATTCGTGACTCAAGGCCAGGCCTTTGAACTTGATTTAAGGCCTGGCCTTTAAGGTGGTTAGCTATTTGTTTTCTTGTCAAACGAAGTTTTTTATGGTAGGTTTTTAGAAAATGAAAAGTCTAAAAGACGTTGATAAGAAAGTTGCGGAGTTAATTAAAAAAGAGGAAAAGCGGCAAAGACAAGATATCAATCTTATCCCTTCTGAAAATTACACTTCAAGGGCTGTTCGCGAAGCCCTGGGATCTGTTTTTACCAATAAATATTCTGAGGGCTATCCGTTCAAAAGATATTACGCCGGAAATAAGTTTGTTGATGAAGTTGAAAGCCTGGCGATTGAGCGCGCAAAAAAGCTTTTCGGTGTGGGTTTTGCTAATGTCCAGGGGCTTTCTGGATCCCCCGCCAACATGGCTGCTTACCTAGCTTTGGCAGAAGTTGGCGACACGATTATGGGTATGTCTTTGGTAAGTGGTGGGCATCTTACCCACGGCTCGCCGGTTAGTTTTTCCGGTAAGCTGTTCAACGCAGTTTCCTATACCGTTGATCCAAAAACGGAGCTAATTGACTTTAATGAGGTGGCTAAACTGGCAAAAAAGCATCGTCCCAAGATCATTGTTTGCGGCTTTACTGCTTACCCGAGAATAGTTCCCTGGAAAAAATTCCGCGAAGTAGCTGACAGTGTTGGCGCCTATCTTTTAGCCGACATCGCTCACATTGCGGGTCTGATTGTCGCCGGCGTTCATACTAGTCCAGTTGGTGTTGCTGATGTAGTTACGACTACTACTCACAAGACCCTTCGTGGCCCGCGGGGCGCGATAATTATGACGAATAATGAAGAACTGGCTCAAAAAATTGACAAAACCGTCTTTCCTGGTCTTCAAGGCGGACCACATGACAATACTACCGCAGCAATAGCCGTCGCTTTAAAGGAAGCATCGACTGCTTCATTTAAAAAATACGGAGTACAAATTGTTAAAAACGCCAAAGTACTGGCTAGTTTTTTATCAAAAAACAACCTTCGTTTAGTAAGCGGTGGTACAGACACGCACTTGATGCTCGTTGATTTCGGTGAGAAAGGACCAACAGGAAAAGAAGTTCAAGAAGCT
This sequence comes from Candidatus Woykebacteria bacterium GWB1_45_5, assembly GCA_001816645.1. Lineage (GTDB taxonomy): Bacteria > Patescibacteriota > Microgenomatia > Woykebacterales > RBG-16-39-9b > GWB1-45-5. The sequence goes on along the minus strand of MHCO01000028.1, from coordinate 11,282 downwards.
TTGAATAGATGTGGAATCGTTGTAAACAAAAATACTGTCCCCCGCGAAACCAGAAAACCATTTGTGACTAGTGGCATTCGTCTGGGTACACCAGCAGTAACCACCCGCGGAATGAAAGAAAAAGAAATGGAAAAAATCGGCAATTTAATCGCTGATATTATTGGAAATAGAGCCCAAGAAAAAAAGTTGAAAGAGATTGCTGGACAAATAAAATTACTTACAACAAGGTTCCCCGTTCCTTGACTACTCACTGGGTTGACAATTGGAAGCTAATTTGGAATCATTAAGGTAATGCTCTTAGATAACTACCCGCAGGAAACTGAAAGATTAAGAAGATACGAGCGTTTTTTTGAAGCGATTAGTTGGGCAATACTTGTTGCTAGTTACTTAGTCACTTTTCTCCCTCTAGGGGTGCCGGTTCACCGGTTGGGTTTCACACTGTTGGTGGTCGCGGTTGGAGCAGTGACATTTGTCGCTTACCGACTTTTACCTTTTGAAAAAAGAACAGGCGACTTCCGCTACACCTTTAAGCAAAAAAACTTCCTTCTTAGTTTGGGTGATCACCTTTTCGCCACCATTGCGATTTTTCTAACTGGTGGGATTGAGAGCCCATTCTGGTTTGTTTATATCCTCACTTTGATCGCCGGTTCTTTATATTTGCCGGCGGGAGCAATTGTGGTTGAGAGTATTGAAGCAGTGAGTTTGTACTTACTTACCGTTGCTTTTTTGACCCCGCATTTTTTTGGGTTTTACGAAGTTGGTTTTACAGCGCAGATGGTTATTGTACCACTGGTAGCAGTTTTCGCGACGGTTTTGAATTACGTCGTGGCTAAAGATCTAGCCCAAGAAGTTTCGGGAAAACGGGTTCTTACCGAACATTTAAAGGAAAAAGCAACCGAGGCAATTGGTGAGCAAAACAAACTTCGCGCCATTGTTACTTCGGTCAGTGATGGTATTTTCGTTTTAGATCGAGAAAGACGATTGATTTTTTTGAATAAAGCGGCCGAAAATATTTTAGGTGTGATTGACCAAGAGGTGATCGGTAAGGATTTTGATAAAATTTTTTCCGCGTTCGACGGCAGCAAAAGGATTAAAGCAGAAGAATTTTTTTCGCTTGACGACATCGAAAAAGACAGAGTTGTTTTAGCAGCAAAAGACCTGAAATTTACCACTAATAGTAAAGAGCGCTGGTTGCGTTTGACGGCAACAGAGATTAAAGAAGGTAAAGACTTAGGGATTGGTTGTATTTGTATATTTCAAGATATTTCCGAAGAAAAAAGCCTAGAACAAATGAAACTTGATTTTGTTTCCATCGCCGCCCATGAGCTTCGGACTCCCCTAACCGCTATCCGTGGCTACCTTTCGATTTTGATGGAAGAGGTGACCAAGAAACTAAAGCCAGAAGAGCGCTCTTGGCTTGAGAAAAGTTTTGTTTCAACGACTAATTTATCGGCTTTGGTGGAAAATCTTTTGTTAATTTCCGGAATTGAATTGCAGACGCTAAAACTAGATATGAAAGAGACCGATTGGTCGGTTCTGCTGCAAGAAGTCGTTGCTGAATTTAAGTCGCAGGCCGGTCAAAAAGGCTTAAAGCTGGAAGTGAAAATTACTGATAAACTGCCAAAGTTAACAATTGATAAATTCCGAGTTGGTGAGGTAGTAACAAACCTTATCTCCAACGCGATTACCCACACTAAGCCCGGCGGCCGTATCTGGTTGGGTACGAAGCTTAAGGATAAGGAAATTGTCACTTGGGTTAAAGACACTGGCGTGGGGATTCCCAAAGAAGCCTTACCCCACCTTTTTACCAAGTTCTTCCGGGTCTCTGGGGTGTTGGAACAAGGCTCGAAAGGAACCGGTCTTGGTCTTTATATTGCTAAATCAATTATCGAGATGCACAAGGGGCGGATCTGGGTTGAGAGCGAGCTTGGGGTAGGAAGCACTTTTTCGTTTGCTCTGCCAGTAAAATCTAAAACCAAAGATGCAGGTACGAAAGTAGCTCTTTTCGCCAAAAAACAAACTTGATGTTTACTTTTTCTCGCAAGTAGTTTTACAATGATAGATGAGGGCTTGCCCTAAATGTATATCTTTGATCTCACATTTAATTCGTGGGCCATGCTTCCGTATCTGGCCTTAATGACGAACATTGTGGTGGTTTATTTAATTGCTTCTCGGGGATTAGAGATTTCCGCCAACCGTTGGTTTGCTCTCTCAATTATTTGTCTTATTCCCTGGTGTATTGGGCAAACAATGATGAATCTTTCTGCAACAGCGGCCGCGTCGAATTTTTGGAGCGATTTTGGCGCGCCGGGTTGGATATTTGTCTCGCCGATCTTTCTTTTGTTTGCCTTCTCCTACGTTGGTAAGGAAAACATAGCTTCTAAACTGCCTGTTCAAATCTCTTTGTTTATTCCAGCCTTTTTCTTTCTCTTTCTAGCCTGGACGACCAGTCTAATTCTTCGGCATGATATCCCTGCTTCTGCGTACGAGCGGGTTGCTTGGGGTTGGATCAGTGGTATGGCCTCGGCTCCATGGTTTTGGGCCGTGATTATCTGGCTAGATGGGCTTTTTATCCTTTCCCTCGGATTGTTGATCCATTATTGGTGGAGACTAAAGGATATCAAACGAAAAGCACAAACCCTGATTGTTATCGCTGGCGTTTTAGTTCCGGTTGTCGGCGGTTCCATTACCGATGGCTTTTTGCCGATTTTAGGTTTCAATATCTACCCGGCGGCAGTTCCTTTAACCACCGTTATGAGTGTATTTATCGCCTACGCTATTCTCAAATTTCAGCTTTTTGTGATCAATCCGGCGACGGTGGTTTCCAACGTCGTCACTACGATGAATGAAATTTTGGTTGTTTTTAACCGGGATCACTTCATCGAGTTCATCAATGATGCAGTGGAAAATATTTTAGGCTATAAAAAAGGAGAGGTTCTCGGCCGCCACGCACGAGTGCTTTTGGGTGATGATTGGGGAGCCTTTCAGAAGAAAATCTGTTGGCCACTTCACGAAGGAAAGAGTGTGGCTGGTATAGAGCTAGAGCTCTTACGCGCCGATGGCCAAAGAGTTCCGGTTAGCTTTTCGGCCTCGGTGCTTAAAGATGCCAAGGGTAGCATTTACGGTGAGGTGGGTGTGGCGACTGATATTCGGAAAATCCGTGATCTTGTTACCGATATCACCGCCGAAAGGAACAAGCTGACAACCGTCATGCAGTCAATTGTAGATGGGGTGTTGGCTTTGGATTTGGACGGAAATGTTATTTTTGTCAACCCAGCAGCCCTAAGTATGTTGGGTCTGGGAAGTGAAGACATTTTAAGTAAAAGCCTAGGTTCGGTTTTGACGATGCTTGATGGTGATCAAAAACTAACAAGCAAAGATCTTATTCCTAGCGAGAGGTTGGTAAAAGACGTAATTGTTACCCAAAAGAGGGGCTTAAAGATAACTACTAGTTTTGGCAAACAACTTTTTGTTAATCTAACAAGCTCCTCGATCAAGGAAGGCGGCGAGGTGGGTTTGGGGGCAATTATTACTATAAATGATGTTTCCAAAGAAAAAGAGCTTGAGGAAATGAAGCTTG
>MHCO01000028.1:6758-7692 GCA_001816645.1 Candidatus Woykebacteria bacterium GWB1_45_5 | reverse complement strand
GAAGAAGTGGGTGAATCTTTATCCAAAGAACAAAAGTCATTTCTCGATAAGGCTTTTATTTCCTCTTCCCAATTGGCTGCTTTGGTAGAGAATCTGCTTTCCGTTTCCCGAATCGAACGAGGAGCAATGAGGCTTGAGGTCGAGCCAACGGATTGGGGGCAGGTGCTAGGAGAAGCGGTGGCCAATTTCCTACCATTGGCTGGTGAAAAGGGTGTTCATTTGTCCCTACGAAAGCCAGAAGAACTGCCTAAAGTTTTGGTCGATAAATTTCGGATTAGTGAGGTCATTTCAAATTTGTTAGCCAACGCTATCGCTTACACTCGTCCTGGTGGTAGCGTCGAATTAAGTGCTCAAGCCGATGATCTAGAAGTCACTACTCAGATAAAAGATACGGGTCAAGGGATCCCAGAGTCTGCTCGATCGCGGCTTTTCACTAAATTTTTCCGGGTTTCAGGTGTATTGGAACAGGGTTCAAAAGGCACTGGTCTTGGTCTTTATATTTCCAAAGCAATTATCGATATGCACAAAGGTAAAATTTGGGTGGAGAGTAGCCTGGGGGTAGGTAGTACATTTTTCTTTACCGTTCCAGTAGTAGAAGCGGCCAAGGAGCTAAAGGTGGTGGAAGCGAAAAAAGAAGAAGCGATTGCGGTGCCAGAGTTAGCCCAGCCCGCTGTGGAACGCTCCCCAACCCCGGTTGCCGCTAATACGGCCAACAAAAAAACAAAAAGGTTTTTCAAGAGAAAAAGTTAAACAGCGGCCTTTTTGAGTAATCGTTCTCTCCTCTCCTTAGTTGTAGCAGTCACAGCGGCTACCTTATCATCCTTTTTGCTAAGACGAATCAAAATTACTCCTTGGGTTTGGCGTGTAAGGACTGGAATATCTTTAACCGGCAGCTTGATTACCTGACCATCCCTTGAGGTGACGATTATGTCTT
>MHCO01000028.1:5218-6685 GCA_001816645.1 Candidatus Woykebacteria bacterium GWB1_45_5 | reverse complement strand
AATTCCTGCCCTACCCTGCAAGGGCCAGCTAGAAAGAGGACTTCTTTTGCCAAAGCCATTTTCCGTTACTACCAGTAGATCCGCGGCTTCTTGGCCGATTTCCGCGCTAATTACTCGGTCGTCACCTTTTAGGCGGATGCCAATTACGCCGCTTGTTGCTCTGCCCATAGCTCGGGTATCTTTTTCCGAGAAAAGAATGGACATGCCGCTCCTTGTGACAATAATCATTTTATCGTTGCCGCTCGTTAAGTTGACAAAACGAAGCTCATCGCCGGCGGTTAAATTAATGGCGATTACTCCGGTGCGGCGGATATTAGCAAAATCCGCTAAAGGTGTCTTTTTAACAACCCCGTTTCTTGTTGTCATAAACAAAAACCCGTTCCTAGTACTAGTTGAGATATTTACTACGGCGGTTATCAAATCGCCTTGGTCTATTTCGATGAGATTAACAATCGCCGCTCCCTTTGCTCCCCGACCGCCCTCGGGGAGATCGTAAATCTTTAGCTGGAAAACCTTTCCGCTTTTGGTGAAAAATAAGATATTGTTATGAGTATTGGCCGAAAAAATGTTGGCGACCCTATCTTCTTCCTTCATCGCCACCCCGGATACTCCTTTACCGCCTCGACCTTGAGTGCGGAAAGTAGAAAGCGGCGATCTTTTTATATAACCTTCCTTGGTAATGGTGACAATTACTTGTTCCTTGGGTATTAGATCTTCTTCGGTAAATTCGCCAACCGGATTTTCATACACCCTGGTGCGGCGAGTATCACCATATTTTTCCTTTAGATCTTCAAGTTCTTTCTCAATTACGCCTAAAATCTTCTTTGGCGAGGCCAAAAGATCTTCCAAATAAGCGATTTGTTTTAGAGTGTTTCGATACTCCTCTTCGATCTTTTGTCGCTCCAAAGCAGCTAGACGACGTAGCTGCATATCCAAAATCGCTATCGCTTGAATTTCGGTCAGTTTGAAACGAGCCATCAAATTTTCTTTAGCCACCTCGGCGTCCTTAGATTTTTTGATGGTCTCAATCACAGCGTCGAGATTATCCAGGGCAATTTTTAAACCTTCTAAGATATGGCCACGACGACGAGCGGTGTCAAGTTCAAACTGAGTTCTTTTGGTGACTATACTCTGGCGGTGGCGGATATATTCGGTCAAAACTTGTTTGAGGGTGAGGGTCAGCGGTGTACCATCTACCAAGGCGACCGTGTTAACATTAAAAGCCAGTTGCATGGACGTGTGTTTGTAAAGGTTGTTCAAAACAGCCTTGGGACGGCTATCCCGTTTTAGCTCAACAACAATTCTCATTCCTCGGCGGTCCGACTCATCCCGCAGATCAGAAATACCTTCGAGCCTTTTCTCTTTGACTAGTTCGGCAATCCGGGCGATCAATTGAGATTTGTTAACTTGGTAGGGGATCTCGGAGACGATGATGTTAAACTTACCGCCGCGGTCTTCCTCAATCTC
>MHCO01000028.1:0-5208 GCA_001816645.1 Candidatus Woykebacteria bacterium GWB1_45_5 | reverse complement strand
CTCATTACAATCCTTCCCCGACCGCTAGCATAAGCAGAGCGGATCTCATTAATATCAAAAATTGCCCCTCCGGTGGGGAAATCTGGCCCTTTGATAAATTTCATTAGATCTTCGATATTTGCCTCAGGATTGTTAATCAAGTGGACGATCGCATCGCAAACCTCATTTAAATTATGTGGGGGGATGTTGGTGGCCATACCAACCGCAATACCGGCTGACCCGCTCAAAAGAAGGTTGGGCAGCTTAGCTGGCAAAATGATTGGTTCTTTTCTTGTTACATCAAAATTATCAATAAAGGAAACAGTGTTTTTTTCAATGTCGCCAAGCATCTCGGCGGCAATGCGGGCCAGCCGAGCTTCGGTATAACGCATGGCCGCTGGCGGGTCGCCATCGACCGAGCCAAAATTACCTTGGCCGTCGACTAGGGGGTAACGGAGGGCAAAATTTTGGGCTAAACGTACCAGGGCATCGTAAACCGGCGAATCGCCATGGGGATGGTATTTTCCTAAAACCTCCCCGACCACCGTGGCACTTTTGCGGTATTTGGCCTCGTGGGTGAGCCCCAGCTCGTGCATGGCGTAAAGGATCCGGCGGTGCACTGGTTTTAAGCCGTCCTTAACGTCGGGCAGGGCCCTTTGGACAATCACGCTCATAGCGTAGTCGAGGTAGGAACGCTGCATTTCTTCGGTGATTTCAATAGGTACTACCGAGCCAATGTTTTCAATAGGTTTTTCAGTTGTCGGACCATTCCCGTTTGGCATATCTTCAATATAAAATCCGAAATTCTAATTTCTAAACTCTAAACAACTCCTAAACTTAAATTTTCCAAATTCCAAACTTGTTTGGTGTATTGGATTTTAGGTTATTTGAATTTGTTTAGTATTTCGGATTTCGAATTTAGTGCTTCGCTACTATTCCTTCTGCTATACATCCAACGTCGCGTACTTTGCGTGGGTTTGGATGAATTTCTTGCGCGGTGGTACTTCCTCGCCCATCAACATGTTAAAAACCTTATCAGCCTCGGTGGCATCTTCCATATCTACCCGCTTCAAAATCCGATTTTCAGGGTTCATGGTGGTTTCCCAAAGTTGATCGGGGTTCATCTCCCCCAAACCCTTATACCGTTGAATATTAACTTGTGTTTTTCTCACACCGGCGTTGTCTTCCCCATCGCCCAAGGCTTCTTTTTTGGTTGTTTTTGCTTTTTGCCGGCCGGTCAAGAGACTTTCTTTTTCCTCATCGTTGTAAGCGTAAAAAGCTTCTTTACCAACTGTGATTTTATATAAAGGCGGTTGGGCGATGTAAAGGTAGCCTTTCTCGATAATCAAGCTCATGTAACGGAAAAAGAAAGTAAGAAGAAGGGTGCGGATATGCTCGCCATCGACGTCGGCATCGGTCATCAAAATGATCCGGTGATAACGCACCTTATCAATATTAAAGGTATCACCGATCCCAGCACCTAGAGCGATAATCAGATCCTTAATTTCTTCAAATTGGATGATCTTATCGAGCCTGGCTCTTTCAGTATTTAGGATTTTACCGCCCAAGGGTAAGATAGCTTGGAAGCGGCGGTCGCGGCCTTGTTTGGCACTCCCTCCAGCGCTATCCCCCTCGACAATATACAGCTCAGAGCCGGCTGGGTTTTTTTCCTGGCAATCAGCCAGTTTCCCGGGCAGGGCCATGCCTTCCAAAGCGCTTTTGCGAATGACTGCTTCTTTGGCTGCCTTGGCCGCTAGTCGGGCTTGGGCGACGAGGAGGACTTTTTCGGCCACTTTCCGGGCTTCACCGGGGTTTTCTTCAAAAAAGGTATCCAGGCCTTCCTTAACAACGGTTTGGACAGCCGGTTGGATTTCAGCGTTCCCCAGCTTGGTCTTGGTTTGGCCTTCGAACTCCAGTTTTTCCGAGTTCGTTTTGATTGCTACCACGGCGGTCAATCCTTCCCGGACGTCTTCACCGGTTAAGTTTTCTTCAGTTTCTTTTACTGCGCCGATTTTCCGGGCGTAATCATTAATTGCCCGGGTGAGGGCAATGCGAAATCCGGTAAGGTGAGTTCCACCTTCGGTGGTATTGATAACATTGGCGAATGATTCAACCGTCTCGGTAAACGAATCGTTATATTGGATCGCCACTTCTACGCCAAGGTCTTTGGTGTCTTTTTTAATAAAAATTGGTCGATGAAGGCCTTGTTTATTTTGGTTGAGGTCTTCAACTAGACTGCGGATTCCTCCGTCGAAATAAAAGTTTTTCTCCGTTTGCTCTCTTTCGTCGTAGATATGAAAGAAAAGCCCGGCGACCAAATAAGCCCGCTCTCGCACTTGTTTCCCCAAGGTTTTAGGGTCGAGGGAGACAGTGCTGAAAATGCCTTTGTCGGCTGAGAAGCAAGTGGCTGTACCGCTAACGACCTTTTTCCAAACCTTGGTAGTCTGGGCGGGAAATTTCGTCTCCTCAATTTGCTCGACGGGCGATGTCGGTTTGCCACCTTTGTAGTTCTGGGAATACAATTTTCCCTCTCGTTTTACTTCCACGCTCATCCATTCACTCAAAGCATTGACCGCCGAAGCGCCCACGCCATGCAAGCCGCCGGAAACTTTATAACCGCCGCCGCCAAATTTTCCGCCGGCGTGAAGATAAGTCATCGCCACTTCCAGGGCCGATTTACCAGCCATTGGGTGTTTTTCCACCGGGATTCCCCGACCATCGTCAATTACCGTAACCTTATTATCGTTGTGGATATAAATCCAAACATTTTTGGCAAAGCCAGCTAAAGCCTCATCTACCGAATTGTCAATAATCTCCGCCACTAGATGATGAAGCCCGTGAACATCGGTTGAGCCAATATACATCCCCGGGCGGCGCCGAACCGGTTCTAGGCCTTCCAAAACTTGAATATCGCGAGCTGTGTATTTTCCCATTTCCCTCTTTAGTTCTTTTCGTTAAAACGAAAACCTGCAAGGTGTCTGTACTTTTCGTCAGGGCGAGTAAGCCATACCAAACACGGTAGGTTCCTAGTGAGGTGGTCTGAGTGGAACCTAGCCAACACCTATATTTTACTTTATTTGGCCGTTTTATGCAAGCTATTTTAGAGGCAAAAGGCAAAAGTTGAGGTAAACATCAATTTTCAATTTTTAGTCAACCCACCGTCCCTGATCATTATCTTTGGCGCTTCCAATATTAGAATCGTTTTTAGTAACCTTGGTGCTGCCCTTCTTTTTTGTAAGGAGCGGAGTTTATTGATTAGCCGTATGTAACGAAGAACTGCGTCTGGAGAGGTTTTGCTAAAAAGTGGTATCTTTTCCAACCCAATGGTTGCCAGGAGTATTTTTCGCCAAAGAGCAAGCCAACCCTCCAGATCCAGTTTGTCCGATCCCTGGTATTGATCGTAAAGGCTACTTTTCAGGAAGTTTTTGAATAAACGCCAGTCTTCTGGGGAGGTCTCTTCGCCTTGCGTTGGCAGTTCGATCTTTTGGCAACGAGAGGCAACGGTGGAAAGCAAGCTTTCTGAAGTAGCAGCAGTAAGAATAATTTGAGCACTAGGGCTGGTCTCCTCCAGGCTCTTTAGGAAAGCATTTTGGGCTTCGATGGTTAAATTTTGAGCTTCAAGTAGAATAATCGATTGGTGAGAAGATTCAAAAGGCCGGTGGGTTAATTTTTGATTGAGGGTTCTTACAGTATCAATTCCAGCTGATTCTTGGGTATCAATGATGCTTGTGTCAAAGGATGAGGATAGTCCTTTAGCAATATCTAAAGCTTTATTTTTTCTTTGTTCTTTAGTTCCACCAACGATCAGCAGAGATAACACGATTGACACCTCGTCGCTCTTGGTTTGAACGGCTATTAAATAATTGCTTTTAGAGCATAGATAATAAGCTTCGGAGTGTCAACCTATCGTCGCTCTCAGAGTAAAGGTTGGTTGACATTTTACCCGGCGGGCGGCTAAAATGAAAGTAGCTACAGATAGAGGGCTGCCCAAATGGCACAAGTCACCGAAAAAGGAATCGAAGACATTCTTTACGAGGAAGGTAAGCTTACCAAAGATAAAGTTTCCATGGTAAAAATGGAGGCAATTAACACCGGTAAGCAAGTCGAGGATATTCTTTTAGCTCGAAATTTTGCTTCTCTAGAAGATATTTCGCGGGCCAGAGGTGCCATTCTTGGTATCGATTATTCTGACCCAACTACCAAGCCGATTCCGGCTGATATGCTTGCTAAAATACCCGAGCCTGTTGCCCGCCGCTACACCTTGATTCCTTTCGCCTACGATCCTACCAGCAATACTTTGTCGGTAGCGATGGCCGATCCCCTTGATCTTCAGATTTTGGAGTTTGTTGAAAGAAAAAGTGCGTCAAAAATAAAGCCTTATATTTCCACCCCCGATTTGATAAACCGAGCTATCACCGAGCAATATTCCCAGACCCTTACTACCCAAGTCTCCGCTGCTCTTCAAGATGTTGGGGGTACGGTTGAGGCCAAAGAAGAGATCGCCGATCTAGGTAAGATTGAGGAGGTTATCAAAGAAGCGCCGGTGGCCAAGATTGTTTCCACCCTTTTAGAGTATGCTATCAAGGCAAAAGCAAGCGATGTTCACGTAGAAGCATTGGAGGATCGCACCCGTGTTCGTTATCGAATCGATGGTATCTTGCAAGAGCGGGTAGTCTTACCTCACAAAGTTCACGAAGCCCTTCTTTCGCGAATTAAAATTTTATCTAACTTGAAAATTGATGAAAAAAGAATTCCCCAGGACGGCCGTTTTACCTTTAAGCTGGCTGATAACATTGTCGATCTACGGGTGGCTACCTTACCGACTGTTCATGGCGAGAAAGTAGTAATGCGGCTTTTGCCAAAAGCGGCTAGCGCGCCGACTTTAGCTGACTTGGGTTTGCGAGGCACCGCTCTAAAAAACTTCGAAGAAAACGTTACAAAGCCGCATGGGATCATCCTAATTACCGGACCGACCGGCTCGGGTAAAACAACCACTCTTTTTGCTGTTTTATCAAAGATCAACTCGCCAAGGATAAATATCGTTACTCTTGAGGACCCAGTTGAGTATCAAATCCCTGGGATTAATCAAGTTCAGATAAACCCAGCCGCCGGGCTTACTTTTGCCAGCGGTCTGCGTAGCTTCTTGCGCCAAGACCCAAATGTTATAATGGTCGGTGAAGTTCGGGATGGTGAAACCGCCAATTTGGCTATTCAAGCCTCCCTAACCGG
>MHCO01000027.1:6737-18418 GCA_001816645.1 Candidatus Woykebacteria bacterium GWB1_45_5 | reverse complement strand
AAAAATATTACGGTTGATATCCCTTTGGCTAAATTTGTTTGCATTACTGGTGTATCGGGTAGTGGGAAATCAAGCTTAGTGGAAGATATACTTCATAAAGCACTAGCCGCCCATTTTTATCGGGCGAAAGAAAAACCAGGTAGGTTTGAGCAGATCGAGGGGTTAGAACACATTGATAAAGTCGTCGATATCGACCAATCGCCGATTGGCCGAACACCACGTTCTAACCCAGCAACTTATACCGGTACGTTCTCTTATATTAGGGAACTCTTCGCTAAGACACCGCAGTCTAGAATGAGGGGATACAAACCAGGTAGATTTTCTTTTAATGTTAAAGGTGGCCGCTGCGAGGCTTGCCGGGGTGACGGAGCGGTCAAGATCGAAATGCAGTTTTTGCCGGATGTTTACGTCACTTGCGAAGTTTGTGGCGGAAAAAGATACAACCGGGAAGCTTTGGAAATTTTATATAAAGGAAAAAATATTTCCGAAGTTCTCGATGTGACTATTGGTGAGTCCTTAGGGTTTTTTGAAAATATACCCGCGATTGCCAATAAACTGAAGACGCTAGCTGACGTTGGTCTAGGTTACATGAGACTGGGACAGCCGGCTACTACTCTTTCAGGTGGAGAAGCCCAGCGGGTTAAGTTAGCCACCGAACTATCAAGACGGGGTACTGGGAAGACATTATATATCTTGGATGAACCAACTACGGGCTTGCACTTTGCCGATCTGGAAAACCTGCTTTCTGTGCTCCATCGTTTAGTTGATGCTGGTAACAGCGTTTTGGTTATCGAGCACAATTTGGAAGTAGTAAAAACCGCTGATTGGGTCATTGATCTTGGGCCAGAAGGCGGAGATCTGGGTGGTGAAGTTGTAACAGTTGGTACCCCTCAAAAGGTTTCTAAAGAGGAGAAATCCTACACTGGAACCTATCTTAAAAAAGTTTTCGCCGAACTTGATAGGTCTGTTTCTTGATTGCCCGACAACAAGATTTCCATCTTGCTTTTCCTCCCAATTTATTTTATAGTCTCGCTGTAACAATTACCTACACAGATGCTCTAATGTAAAGATTATTATGAGCAAAGCAGCGGACAATAAGTTATCTTTAGAAATACTCAGCTCTTTGGTGCGTGACCATCCTTTCGAAATCGCCGCGCTAAACCAATTTTCGGCCGATCTTTTTAAATATGAAAGGGTACCAGAAGTCGCGAGTTCGATCTTAGCGCATCTAGCTAACTTATTGCCGATAAAATCAAGTCTTGTTTTACTTTACCACCCAACCGATAAGTGTTTAAAGGCAGTTGGCTCTTCAGGATTATCTAAATCTAAAGCGGAGAAATTAAAAATTAAGCTATCAGATTCGCCAATTGGTACAAGCGTAAAAAGACAAAGGCCATTGTTTATCGAAGATGTTGCTTCTAGCCGATATCGTCAAGAGCTTCCAGGTGTTTCTTCTTTTCTTATTTTACCAATAAGAGTTGGTGCAGATCAAAACGGAGCGATTGTTGCTTCGATAAAAAGGATGGTGAAATTTGATGTTTTTTCTAGAGAGCTTTTGGAAAGATTTCTCAGGGTATCAGAGCAAGCTTTGACTAAATCAACGATTAATGAGAAGCTGCTGCGCGAGATAGCCGAACGTAAGCAAGTTGAAGAGGCGCTGAAGAAAGTCCGCGAGAGATTGGAAGATGAAGTAGCCCAACGCACCAAGGATCTTACAAAAGCTAATATAATTCTGAGGAGTCAGATAACGGAGCGTAAAAAAACAGAAGAAAACCTGATAAAACTTTCAAGTGTAGTGGAACAAGCGGATGATAATGTATTCATTACCAACAAAGATGGGTTGATCGAGTACGTCAATCCAAGTTTTGAAAGACTGACGGGCTTTAAAAAAGAAGCGGTTCTTGGTAAAACACCGAGGATAATTAAATCGGGCAAACACGATAAGAAATTTTACGAACGTCTTTGGGGAACAATTATCAAAGGTAAAGTTTTCCATGGTATTTTAATAAATCGACGTAAGGATGGCGAGCTGTATTACGAAGAAAAAACGATAACTCCAATTAAAGACTCACGAGGAGACGTTACCCACTTTGTATCGACCGGTAATGATATCACTGACCGTAAATTGACTGAAGAAGCTTTGGCAGCGTCGGAGCATAAATACTCTACTTTGGTTGAAAAAGGGAATGACGGTATTATCATTATCCAAGATGGTGTTTTAAAGTTTGTCAATCAAAAAGCAGCAGAAATCACTGGGTTTTCGGTCAAATCAGCAATCGGTAGACCGTTTACTGATTTCATCGCCCCTGAATATAAAAAATTAGTTTTGGAAAGATACAAGAGGAGATTAAGGGGCGAAGAAATACCGAGGATCTACGAGATAAAGATACTTTCTAAAGGTGGCAAGAAAATCCCGGTGGAGATTAATGCTTCCTTGATTGAGCACGAAGGCAAACCAGCGGATATGGCAATTATTAGGGATATCACTGAACATAAAGAAGCAGAACGTCGTCTAGAGGAAGAAAAGAAAAAGATGGAGACAATTTTTACCACCACAAGGGATGGTTTAGCCTTATACGATGCCCAGGCACGTGTGGTTAGTTTTAACCCTTCGTTAGCAAAACTTTTTGGTGTTAAGGAAAACATCGGTGGAACAAGTAGAGTAGAAATTGCCAATAACCGAGATAAGTACTTTCGATACAAAATGGAACGTTCAGACGATTCAATCAAAACCCATCAAGAGGTTTTAGCCGGGAAGACAATTACTAACGTTCTGATAAAAATCTACTCACGGCCAACCAAGTACTTAGAAGGAACTTACGTACCAATTAAAGATGAGCAAGGGAAAGTGGTTGGGATGATTGCCAGCTTTCGTGATGTGACAATGTTGAAAAACCAAGCGGAAAAAATTAGCCAACAACTAGTCGAAGCTGAACGACAGAAAAACCGTTGGAAGGCGGTCTTTGAGAATGTCGAAGAAGGCGTCCATATTATGGATAAAGATTTGAACATAATTAGTGCTAATGCAGCTTGTGAATTGATGAGTGGGCGAACAGAAAAAGAGATGGTTGGCAAGAGGTTTTACGATATTTTTCGTTGCCATGACCCGGTTGGCCATTATTTTCCCGAATTTGACCCAGTTTCAAAATTACTAGCGACGAAAGAAGCGATTCCTTATGATGAACATCTTCACATGGCAAGTGGTGGAATAGAACGCTGGGTTGGCGTAAGCTACACGCCAGTTTTTAATGAGGCTGGCGATATTGAACAAATTGTCAGTGTCATCCGCGACATTACTACCCTGAAAGAATTAGAAAAAGCGAAAAGCGAGTTTGTTTCAGTCACCAGTCATGAGCTGCGGACACCTTTAACGGTCGTTAAAGGCTACCTTTCCTTGCTCTTGAGTGGTGATTTGGGTAAGTTTGACGATCCGGGTTTTCAAGCCAACTTTCAAACGGCTCTTAATAAGGTTTATAACGAAACTAACCGTCTAACCAAGCTAGTTGAAGATCTTCTTAATGTCTCCCGAATTGAAAATGGTCGAATCCGTTTGTCTCTCCGGAAGGTTACGGCGGCGGAAGTCATCAATGAGGTAGTCAAAGAATTTAATGTCTTAGCCCAAAATAAAGGAATCCGACTCGAGGTAAAATACGATTTGGGAGGGAGAGAAAACAGCTGTTGCGTGCTGGCGGATAAAGATAAATTTAAGCAAATCTTAGTGAATCTTATTGATAATGCAATTAAATATACGGGCAGTGGTGGCAGGATAAGTATTGAGTGTCACCAAGAAAACGGTTTCCTTCATACCCAAGTAAACGACACCGGAGCAGGGATACCACCCAACATTTTACCGCGGATATTTGAAAAGTTTCAACAAGGTGGCGTTAGTGTCTATTTGAAGGAAAACAAAGGGACCGGCTTGGGTTTGTTCGTGGTAAAATCTTTAGTTGAGTTGCACAAAGGGCAAATTTGGGTAGATTCAGCTGCCGGTAAGGGGACAAGGTTTACCTTCACCTTACCCCTGGTTGCAGCTAGCTAGTTTTTGTGTTAGACTAAACCGACCTATGGAAGGAGTTAAAGAAGAAAAAATTCGGGTTTTATTAATTGAGGATGAAAAAGAGGTGGCTGAACTTTATCGGTTGAAACTATCGCTTGATGGCTATGATGTCTCAATAGCAGAAAGCGGCCAAGAAGGTTTGAATAAAGCTTTTAAAGAGGGGCCGGAACTAATTTTTCTCGACATCAAAATGCCGGAAATGGACGGCTTTGAAGTCCTCAAAAGACTACGATCCACACCAAAAACCAAAGACATCCCTATAGTAATACTTTCCAATTTCGACGAGCAGGATTTGATTGAGAAAGGTTTGAGCCTGGGAGCGAATGAGTATTTGATTAAATCCCAGTTTACGCCAGAAGACATTTCCGGTAAGGTTAAGGCTTTGGTCGGTGAAGATTAAATCTCCTTAAAATTCAAATGAAGAGGGCGCTAGCGTTTCTTTTAACTCTACTGCTTTTTTTTAGTTTTGTTCCTCAACTAATTTCAGCTGTTGATTGCAGTGATCCGGAGGTAGTGGCCAAAAGCTTTTCGAGCAGCTACAACCTTACGTTCTTGATTAACGAGGATGGTTCGGGCCTGGTTACCCAAGATGTAACAGTCAAAAACTTAATTGGCGAGTGTCATGTTTCCGAGTATGTTATTGACATACCGTCCGCTAAAGTGAGGGGTGTTTCCGGGAAGGATTTGGCGGGGAATTTAGATATTCAAGCAGAGAGAACCGACTCGCGTACTAATCTGTCGACAAGGCTGAATAAAGAAGTGACTGGTAAGGATAATACAACTAGTTTTTCCCTTAGCTACATTATCGAGGAGTTAGCTAAAAAAGAAGGTAATATTTGGAGTTTGCTCGCTAATAAAATTGAAACGAGGGAAAAAATAGAATCTTACAGTGTGAAAATTTTGGTACCCGTTTCTTTTGGGTCGGTTTTTTCGGCCCAGCCAAACCCAGATTCAGTTACCCAAAACGGCGGTCAGACTATTCTAACTTTTGGTAAGGATAGCCTTTCTTATAAGGGAATTTCAGCTAAGTTTGGTGATAGTCAACAGATTCATTTTAAATATAAAGTGCCGTTGGAAAACCTAAATTTTTTCAAAAAAAACTTATCAATGAACTTGCCGCTTGATACCGATAAGCAGCAGGTTTTAATTAGCAAGATTGATCCATTGCCAGAGGAAATAAGTCTGGACCAAAACGGCAATTATGTAGCTACTTTTCGAGTTGCCCCGAAGAGTTTGGTGGAGGTGCAGGTGGAAGGGGTAGTGGGTTTGGTCGGCAAGAGCAGCTTCCCAAACCCCAAAATTTACAGCCAACAAGAGCTAGAGAATTCAAAGGAGGCTAGTCGTTTCGTCCAAACACAAGATAAATTAATCCAGGAAAAGGCCAAAGAGCTAAAGAACCCACGTGACATTTACAATTTCGTTACAAGCAACTTTTCCTATGATTTTGAAGCCCTAAAATCGGGCGTAGCAGAAAGAAAAGGTGCAGCGACTATCCTCCGAAAAGGGAAGGCGGCGACCAACCTTGATTTTGTCGACCTATTCGTTGCTTTGGCCAAGGCTACC
This sequence comes from Candidatus Woykebacteria bacterium GWB1_45_5, assembly GCA_001816645.1. GTDB lineage: Bacteria > Patescibacteriota > Microgenomatia > Woykebacterales > RBG-16-39-9b > GWB1-45-5. The sequence goes on along the minus strand of MHCO01000027.1, from coordinate 12,798 downwards.
GGATTGCCTGCCAGAGAAGTTTTTGGAGTTGCTTTAAGTAACGACCAGACGAAAAGACCCACCTTTATTGGTTCCCCTTTGAATACCCAAGATTTACATGTCTGGGCTCAAATTTACGATTCAAGCAAAAAAACTTGGGTTGATATTGACCCGACTTGGGGAAGTACGTCCGGCGAGGAATATTTCGGAAAAGAACTGGCCGACCGTTTTGTTCTTTTATTTAGTCCGGCTGGTGAGGACCTGGAGAGCCTGAAAAAATTTACTGAGCTTGGCAATAAGATTGAAAGTAACTACGCTGAGGGGAAAGTAGACTTTTCACCAAAAATTGATTTCAGCCTCAAAACCGACCAAGTATTTGCTGGTTTTCCTGTCACCTTGATCATAGACATCGATAATAAAGCCGGGGTAAGTTTGATTGGTGGGAAAGTAAATTTGGTGGCCGAAGGCCTTACGATCGTTGGTGAGAAAGAGGTAGAGCTACCAATAATTTTTCCCTACGAGAAAAAGACCTTCCGGTCCAAAATTCGCTCGGGCAGTTTGTTCGACACTACTAAAGGTATGGTTAAGGCTAAATTGGAGGGGAAAAGCGGGTTAGAGGCCTTCAAAATTTCTAGGGAAAATCGAATACTCGTTAAACCCTTCTTTAGCTTAGGTGGACAACAGATTTTACTTCTACTTTTGATCTCACTTTTGTTGATCGGTGTCTTTACCGCTAGAGTGAAACGCCCCAAGAGAAGTTGAGCTCGAGCCTCTTTTAAACTTATTCGTGTTAAAATACCGTCGATATGAAGTTTAACTTCCCCGAGGCTCCGGGCGTATATATTTTTAAAGATAAGCGCGGTAAACCGCTGTATATCGGTAAGGCCGTCAACATCAAAAAAAGAATCAAAAGCCATTTCTCGCCAAGAGGTGCTTTAACCAAAGGGAGAAATTTACTCGAAAAAACAACCAATGTTGAGGCAATTGTGGTTGATTCCGAGATCGAAGCGTTAATACTTGAGGCCAACCTTATAAAGAAATTCAAGCCCCATTTTAACGCCCAACTTAAAGATGATAAGGATTATCTTTACATAAAGATAACAACCGACCGATTTCCTAAGGTCTTGACGGGCCGGAAGAAGGACCTAATCAGCGCCAAGATTTATTTTGGCCCTTTCCCTTCGGCCACAAAGGTGCGGGAAACTTTACGAACCTTGAGAAGAGTCTTTCCTTACAGTATTTGCAAGCCAAATCAGAAACGGGCTTGTCTTCATTACCACCTGGGGCTTTGTCCAGGAGTCTGCGTTGGCAAAATTAACGAGGGAGACTATTGGAAGAACATAAAAGCGCTCGTCCTGTTTCTAAAGGGACAAAAAATAAAAGTAATAAACGATTTACAAAGAGAGTTGGGCAGGTATTCGAAAAATCAAAGATTTGAAGAAGCGGCCAGTATCCAGAAAAAGATTGAAGCGCTTTACTATATTACCAAACCAACCCGGAGTATCTTCGAATATCTCGAAGAAGATCCTCGCAAACTGCGCGAAAAAGAATTAAAAGATTTGGCTAAAATTCTAGGACTTGCCGTTCAACCTAGAAGGATAGAGTGCTTTGATATATCTAATATTGGTGGAAAAGAAGCAGCCGGCTCGATGGTTGTCTTAACTGATGGCGGAGCGGATAAGGACGAGTACCGACGGTTTAAAATTAAAAAAATTAAAGGCGCTAACGATCCGGCAATGCTGGCTGAAGTAATCAACCGTCGTTTCAAGCACAACTGGCCAAAACCAGATCTTTTAGTTGTTGATGGTGGTCGTGGTCAGTTGAATGCGACTTTGAGTGTTTTAAACCAACAAAACTTGGAAATTCCATCTGTCGGTTTGGCAAAACGTTTTGAAGAATTATACTTACCAGAGAGGAAAAGGCCATTGCGAATTTCGCGACAAAGCGACGCTTTAAAATTAATCCAAAGAGTGAGAGACGAAGCCCACCGTTTTGCTCTTCGCTACCATCGAAGCTTGCGTCGGAAAGCTACCTTTGACTAAAAGGTTTATTATCTGCTAATCTAAGGAGAGTAGCAATGAAAAAGATGCTGCGGAGTGCTGCCCTGGCAAGCATCTCCTTCTTAATTTTAGCTTATTTTTATCCTGGGTTTTCCTTTGCTGGGCCAAACGACCGAGTGGTTGCCGCTTTAATATTTGCTGGTTTTTACTTATTTTTGCGGCCAGCTTTGAAGCTTTTGTCAATTCCTTTGAACCTCATAACTTTTGGTCTTTTTAGCTTATTTATTAATGTGCTTCTCCTTTACTTATTGACCTTCGCCGTCAGCGGGTTCGAAATTGTCGCTTTTAATTTTTCTGGCGTAAGCTTTGCTGGTTTTAATATCCCTGGCGTTTACCTTCCCAGCTTTCCTAGCGCGATCGTAGCCGCAGCCGCTCTTAGTTTTCTTGCTAGTCTGCTTTTTTGGATCTTTGCCTAACATTTACACTTGCTTACTTTTATGCTAAAATTTGAGCCTTAACATGAGACCTTTTATATTAGTGTTATTAACCGTAATTGCCATCTCACTAGTTGCCTTAATTCTGCTCCAAGTCCGTGGTAGTGGGGTGGGCAGTATCTTTGGTGGCACTGGCGAGGTTTATCGAACACGGCGAGGAGCGGAAAAGCTTTTACACTACACGACAATCGCCCTAGCCTTTCTTTTCTCAGCAATCTCTTTTTGCCTCATTTTCGTTCAATAGTAGCAGCTTATGCTAAAGAAAATCCGTTTTTACGTAGCTTTCCTTAGGGTTTCACTAAGACGGAACCAAAAAAAGATTGCGGGGGCAATTGTTCTGCTCATCCTTCTTACCTTTTTTCTGAAGATTCTTATACCTAGCATTACTCCAAAAATAGCCGCTGCTTATATGGAATCACGAAAGCCAATCTTCATCGAAGGGGTAGTTGGTACACCTACTTATCCGAATCCTCTCTTTGATTCTACTGAGACGGCAAAAGACATCAGCAGTTTGATTTTTCGAGGACTTACGAAGGTCGATTCAAAGGGGGAGGTACAACCAGACTTGGCTGAAAGCTTCCAAAGAATCTCCGAGACGGAATATCTATTTTATCTGAGACGAAATATTTTTTGGCATGATGGACGAAAATTTAGTAGCGACGATGTGGTCTACACCATTGGTCTGACCCAAGAACCTTCCTACCAAGGCCCCTTGGCTACCAATTTTAAAGACGTACAGGTGGAAAAGATAAACGATTACCAGGTTAAATTTAAGTTGCAAGAGCCGTTCAGTCCATTTCCTTACGTCACTACTGTTGGTATTATGCCTAAGCACATTTCTTTAAAAAAATATAAACCGGTTGGTACAGGTCCTTTTTCGGTGAAAAAAATTGATAAGGACAAAGTAGTTTTGACAAACAGTAATTTAAACCTCATCTTTAAATTTTTCAGAAATATTAACGAGGCAAAACTTTCTCTCAAATTGGGACAGATCCACGCCCTGGGAGGTTTAAGCCCGCAAGAAGTAGAAAGGTTGGAGCAGTTTGGAACGACTAAAACCTACCGCCACACCTTTCTCTTTCGGGCGGCAACTGTTTTTTTTAATACAAAGGCCTCCTTTTTGCAAGAAAAAAATGTCCGTCAAGCGCTCTCCTACGCTATTGATAAAGAAGCTTTGAGGAAATCCATTGGCGGTGTAACTTCTGTTTCAGCTAAAAACCAACTGCCCCTAGTCACTTCGGTTGATAACGCTAAAGAACGATACCCTTATAGCTTGGAAGAGGCGAAGAAGAAACTAGAAACGGCCAGCTTCAAGCTCGAAAATGGTATTTGGCAAAAGGAGGACGAAAAGCTCTACCTGACTATCACCAATGTTGGTGACCCAGAGCTAAATTCGATTAGCAATTTTTTAAAAGAAGCCTGGATAAATCTTGGGGTGGCGGTGGAAACAAAGAATGTCAGTTCCGAAACGATGCGCAAAGAGATTGTTCCAAACCGCAATTTTGAAGTCTTGGTTAATTTTCAGGAGATTTCGCCTGATTCAGACCAGTACGTGCTTTGGCATACCACTCAGGCACAGAAATCTAACATCACCGGGATTTCCAAATCTGGCCTCGATAAAATTCTTGAAGATGCTCGGAAGTCTTCTGATCAAAAAGAGCGAAATGAAAAGTATAGACTTTTTACGACGCTGCTTTCTGATGAAGCGCCGGCAATTTTTCTTTATTACCCACAATACACCTGGCTTGTTTCAAAAAAAGTGACAGGTATCGATTTTTCCGACTTTGCACTCCCATGTAATAGGTTTAATTCATTTAAAGGTTGGAATATTGAGCGGAAAATTTTTTAAAAACGAGATATAATTGGGGGGAGGAGGTTAAAAACATGGCTGATTCACAAAGTAGAAAACAAGAGTCGTTTAAGGTAAGTGGCGAAGATCTAGTGAGGACTGTCAAAAAGTTAATCAAAGAAGGGAATGTTCGCCGGATTATTATTAAGGGTAAAGATGAGAAGGTAATAGCTGAATTTCCCCTAACAGTTGGCGTGGTTGGGGCATTAATTGCACCCGTCTTAGCCGCCGTCGGCGCCATCGCTGCCCTCATCGCCGAGTGTACTATCACGGTTGAGAGGGGATAATTAATTTGGTGAGCACGCGGGGACTTTATTCGAACAATTCGTGGCTAATTACATGCGAAGTGTCCAAGCAATCAAGTACCCTGCTTTAGTTTATCGAGATGTTCAAAGTTTAAATCACCTTGAGGCTGTGTAAGGGCCAGAGAGGTGTTTTTATTGAAAAGTTAGGTAAAAGTCAGTACCGCCGTAACCAAAGACTCCTGTAAGAAAATCAGCTACGGCGGCTTTATTATTTTACCTCTTTATAGGAAATTTCCAAATGGGCTACGATGTTAGAACTTTTTGTAGATTTCCAGGATTAGCCCACACAATTTAAGTTTCTTTGTTTAAATAAATTGACAACTTAATAAATAAGGTCTATAAAAATACCAAGAGATGGCGATTATTATTTCTAAAAACGGAAAAGACGCGGTTAAGGTAGATAAAAGCGACTTCCAGCTGGAAGACAAGCTTCAACAATACATTTACGATAACCCAGAAAGTATCCCTCTTTACGATATCAAAGAAGATATTAGGCTTTTAATTTTGGCAAGAGAATTTACCACCAAAAGTGGGTCAATTGATGCTTTGGGAGTAGATAAAGACGGTGAGATTTACTTAGTCGAAACCAAGTTCTACAAAAACCCAGACAAAAGGACAGTAGTTGCGCAAGTTTTGGATTACGGCGCCGCGTTGTGGTCGAGTTTTAGAGATTTTAACGATTTTGCTGAGCAAGTCAGTTACCACACTAACAAAGATTTCAACCAGAACCTAAATCAGCGAATCTGTGACTTTTTTGGGATCTCCGATGAGGAAACTGACACTCTGCTAGAAAACGCTAAACAAAATCTAAGAGACGGCAACTTCAAATTCGTGGTCTTGATGGACCATCTTCACGATCAGTTAAAGGATCTAATCATATTTCTTAACAACAATAGTGAGTTTACTGTTTACGCTGTTGAACTTGAGTATTACAAACACGAAGAGTTTGAAATTTTGATACCCAAGATTTATGGAGCTGAGGTCAAGAAAAGTATCGGTATAAACGCAACCCGTCAAAAGATTCCAACCGATGAGGAGTTTATCCATGCTTATCAAGGAAGAGAAGAACAAGAAAAACTTAAGCAACTTTTTAATTTCTTCAATGATTTAAAAGAGGGCAGAAAGGAAATAGAGGATGTGACAGCCTCCAAAACTCCAAAGTATCTAAATTTTAACATTAGCCTGTCTCAAAACGAGAAGATATACGTTTCCCTGGGAATTAACCCAGAATATGAGGGCGGCGGATTGCAGTTCTGGACACCTAAAGAATACGAAAAAAAGTCCAAGGAACTTATAAAACAAAGTTTGGGAAAAGGAGCGGTTTTAAAAGACTTAAAGACTCAATCTGGCAAAATCGCTAAATGGCAACTAGAGGACTACTCCACAGAAAAATTTGAGGAACTTCTGAGAAATCTTGCTAAAATTTAGGCGACA
>MHCO01000027.1:975-6700 GCA_001816645.1 Candidatus Woykebacteria bacterium GWB1_45_5 | reverse complement strand
AATTTAGAGAAGAAAAACTAGGCTTTTTGCAAGCCTTTATAAGCTATTCAAGGGAAGACGGCCACCTAGGGGTGTCCGTCTTGGCGACCCACGCACTTTCTTGTTCAGATTTAAGGAGTTTGTAACACAATTTAGACTATCTGGTCAATACGAAATCCACCCCCTGTTGAACAAGTATTCTTATAACTGAAAATATACGTATTATAGGCTGGCGGATATAACTTACTGGGTCAGGTCTAAAATAGGTACATTTGGGTTTGAGATTGGATAAATCGCTTTGGATGCTAATTAGCTCAATTTGAGGTAATATTACTTATGAGAAATGAAAATTGTGTTTCGTTTAACTATCTTAACTGTTTTCCTTCTTGTCGTCGCTATTATTGCAATAGCATCTACTTTCGGGTGGCGTTTTACTGGGGATTGGCTTGTGAGAACTAACAGAGAAGATACATATTTAACTGGGCAATTAAAGCTCCATGTTCAAAAGCTTGCAAATGAGATTGGCAGACGCAATTATGATTCTTATCCCAATCTATCGAAGGCGGCGGGATTCATCACCGAGCAGCTTCACTCCTATGGATTTACCCCTGAATTTCAAGAATATTGGGTGAATAACAAAAAGTTCAAAAATATTATTGTCTCAAAAGAAGGAACCCAAAAGCCAAAAGAAGTGTTTTTAGTTGGGGCTCACTACGATAGTGCTTTTAATCCAGGCGCGGACGATAACGGTAGCGGAGTAGCCGTTCTTTTAGAGTTGGCAAGGCTTTTATCTAGTATGGACACTAAGAGGAGTATGAAATTTGTTGCTTTTGTCAATGAAGAGCCACCGTTTTTTAAGACAGAAAACATGGGCAGCAAAATTTATGCAAAAGCAGCAAAGGCCAAGGGGGAGGATATTAAGGGAGCACTGATTTTGGAATCAGTAGGTTATTATTCAGAAGAACCAAACTCCCAACGGTACCCGCCCTTTTTTGGTTTATTTTACCCTAACAAGGGAAATTTTATTGGTGTGGTCGGAAATTTACGCTCGAGAGATCTTGTCGAAAGAGTGGTTTCAAACTTTAAAAAAGAAACACAGTTCCCAATTGAATCAATCGTTACTTTTGAGTCCTTTGCTGGAGCCAGCTTTTCTGACAATTGGGCTTTTTGGAATGAAGGCTATCCGGCTGTGATGATTACGGACACCGCCTATTATAGAAACCCCAATTATCATGAAAATTTAGATACTTTCGAGACACTTAATTATGAAAGTATGGAACAGGTAGTTAAAGGGTTGGCTAGGGTTTTGATTGAACTTACAAATTGAGAAACACAAAATTGGTTTTTGTTAACAAAACTTCTAGGCCTGAGTCTAAAATATATACATTTGAGTTTGGGATTGTGAAAAATGAAATAACCTCCCCCGTACGTGGTTGTCTATTTTCTTCATCCGGTGATTAGCTTTATTTGGTCGGATACTCTGAAATTGATCTCCTCTTTTGTTCTTACCAGAAGGCCATCCACATTTACCATATACTCATGTGGTTCTTCCGGGATTATTGTTAACACCTTTGTTTTCAGGGTCTGAACTCCAAGCTTTTCTTTGAACTCTTCAAAATCTCCTTTACCCAAATGGATCATCTGTCGATATGAGTTGACCAGACCTAAATCCTTAAGAATAATAACCTTGAATTCACCGGTAGAAAGAGGCATCCCGGTAGCGAGCGGGAAAATTTTTCCCAAATCTCCGTTCATGATAATCACACTTGAATATTCTCTAGCCGGCAACTCTGTCTCCTTGGTACGGATTATAAACCTGCTTCTCTTGAAAATTTTATCTTTGTAGTATTTAATTGTGGCAAGGTTTACCCCAACAAGAAACGGCCCTTTATCCCCAAAAAAGTACCCGAGTAGTCCCTTATAATATTTTATGAACCTACTTTCAGTAAAATAAGGCACCACGCCAAACACCCCAATTCCCCCAAAACCAATAAGATGATATTTTTTTTCATCTGTATTCACTTCAATAACGTCGCTTTCGATGGTTTTGTCTTCTTTAATACTGGTGGAAATTATTTCGGCGGCGGCTGTTAACTCATCAGGGATTTTCAACACCCTGCCAATTAGATCGGCAGAACCTTTTCTCAAGAAAGCAAGTCTCAAGTCTTCTGGGAAACCTTCAGTTAACCTGCTACCTTCTAGGACGCTGTTAAAGGTTCCTGCCCCGCCCGCTGAAACTATTATTCTTTCTCCTTTTTTAACAAGCTCGTTGGTTCTTTCGCGAGCCTCCTTGTGACTATCTACAATGCAAATATTTATCTTCCCCTCGTAAAATTTTTTGAACTCTCTTTCGATGGATGCTAATTTTTGCCAATCTTTTATCGAACCGGAGATAGTTGTTGCAATTACATTAATTGTTTTCATTTATTTTGGTAATTATAGTGTTTATTACCTCGGTCAGGTTTTTATTGTCTGTATTTATCGTGTATACCCTGGTAGTTTTGGAAAGAATATTGCAGATCAGCTCATATGCTTTTTGAAGACCTGCGAGAAACTCTATTTTCTCATGAATCTGTCTTTCGTCCCCTCGTATCTGTATTCTTTTTATTGCTTTCGCGGGATTAACTTTAAGGAAGAACACTACAGTAGGCTTTTGAAATTTTATCCCAAGCTTGTTTACTAAAAATATCTCTGGTAGATGTTTTAAGTAAAAGACTTTTTGGGACAGCGGTATTTTTGTACCGCTGATGTATTTCATAATAATTTTCCCCTGCTTTTCGCTGTAAAAATCTGGGTGGTAGAAACTGCCCCACCCCAAGGCGTTTATCAAAGGGGAGCCATCTGTTAGGATAATTTCTGGATTGTATTTTGTTTCAATTTCGTCATGAACCTTGACTCTAGAAATAAGCTCGCTAAATTTTGCTAATTTATACAATGTTCTGTTCTGGATAGTTTTTGCTCTTTTTCCAAGAAACGACTTGATGTTTAGATAGTTTATAGCTGGTTTTATCAGATTACCTTGTTCTGAGATTAAAACCTCATCGCCTATGCCCGCGATTCTTATTTTTGAGAGCTCTTCTAAGACACCTTTAAAGCAACTGCTCTTCCCACTACCATCAACCCCGATGATAGCGATTTTTAGGCTCTTTTCTTGTTTCATTGCCAGCCTTAATTATAACAGAGAACTGGTGAAAAGATTGAGATATTAAACTAGACTGATCTATAATCACTCAATGATTACATCGCGCGATTGTTTCGCTAACGCGATATAATAGATTTGTGAGCTCAATCAAATCCTTACCAAAAATTGGAGTTGATATAGTCTTCATTCCTAGATTTAAAAAAATTTTGGAAGAACGAAACGAAAAATTTCTCTCACGTGTTTTTCAGCCTTCTGAGTTAAAACAAATGTCTGTAGAAAGCTTAGCTGGCGTTTTTGCTGCTAAAGAAGCTGTGATAAAAGCATTAAGCCTTCCACCCGAAAGCTGGCTTTCAATTGAGATCTCTCACGATGTAAACGGAGCACCACTAATCAATCTAATCGAAAGAACTTATAAAAAGAAGTCGCACCTACGTCTTAGTATGTCTCACGAGAAGGATTACGTTGTTGCCGTAGTACTAGCTAGCTGATAGATCCTTATTCTTATGCAAAAAAGGTATCAAAATTTAGGCGAGTTCCTCAAACACATATATGACACATTTCCAGACTCTACTGCTTTGGAAACAAAAAAACTATTTCGACTAGAAAGATACACATATAAAGATCTGGGCGATTGTGGTAGGCGGGTCGCGGCTTTACTAAAAGACGCTGGTGTTCAAAAGGGCGATAGGGTACTCATTTGGACCCCAAATTTACCTGAATGGGTCGTTGTTTACTTCGGAGCCCTTTTCTTAGGGGCGGTAGTTGTACCAGTAGACCCGAGCACTTCATCAGAAACTATTTCTAAATTTGTTAAATCCACCTCACCCAGAATAATCTTTAGATCCAAGTTTTTAGGAGGAAATCTCAACGGTTTGGTAGAAAAAGAAATTTTTCTTGAAGAATTAGATGAAGTTTTAATAAAGTTCGAGCCGCTTGACTGGAAGGATAATAAAGTCGGATTCTATGACGTTGCGGAAATTGTTTTTACCTCTGGTACCACAAGTGAACCCAAAGGGGTTATACTCACCCACAAAAACCTTTTGGCAAACCTCGAATCACTACTTCAGATGTTTCCTGGTAAAAATTACTATCGATTTCTTTCGATCCTGCCACTAAGCCATATGTATGAGCAGATGGTTGGGCTTTTGGGACCGTTAAGTGTGGGTGCACGCATTACTTACTTACCCAGACTTAATTCGTTGACCGTAGCTAGGACTGTACGCGAAAGTGGAATCACTGCGTTCATAGCTGTACCTCAGGTGCTGAACCTTTTACTTAATTCGATCGAACGCAAGGTCAAAGAAATGCATTTTGGATGGTGGTGGGATTTTGCTTTGACTATCTCCCCGACACTCCCATTTATGTGGATCCGGCGGCTACTGTTTTACCCGATTCATCGGTTTTTCGGAGGCAGGTTAGAATTTATCGCTGTGGGAGGAGCTCCCCTAAACTATAGCTTAGCAAGGACTTGGGAGTTGCTGGGAGTAAAAATCTTACAGGGGTATGGAACCACGGAGGCCAGTCCGCTTATATCTCTAAATACTTTAGAAGAAAGGAGGCTTGATTCTGTAGGAAAGTTGGTACCTGGCGTTGAAGTAAAAATAGAACCTAATGGGGAGATTACCGTCCGTGGGGAAAATATCACCCAAGGATATTGGCAAAACGAAGAAGCTACAAAAAAATCTTTTGCTGATGGTTGGTACAAAACCGGCGATATAGGATACCTAGATAACGAAGGTTTCCTTTACATTAAGGGGAGGGAGAAATTTATGATAGTTTTACCTGACGGTAAGAATGTTTACCCTGAAGACATCGAAAAAAAGTTAAACAACCATCCAGCTATTAAAGAGTCTACCATCGTGGGATTGAAAAAAGAAGGGGAAGAGTCAGTACACGCGGTTCTTATCTTAAAGAATAGATTAGACCCAAACCCTATTGTAAAGGAAATAAACAAAAAACTTGAATCTCATCAGCAAATTACGAGTTTTAGCCTTTGGCCGCAGGAGGATTTTCCAAGAACTCATACCTTGAAGGTCGACCGCAAAGAAGTACTTGACCAAGTCAGTAGCGGGCTGAAACAAGTCAAATCAATAACCGATAAAGCTACAACTGGCGACAAGCTAATAGAAATTGTCGCCACCCTATCCAATAAAGTCCGCTCGGAGATTACACCGGAGAAAAATCTGGTATCTAATCTTGGTTTCGATTCATTATCCCGCCTAGAACTTGTTGCTTTGATAGAAGAAGAGATGGGCGTTAGTGTTAGTGAATCATCGATCGACTCGAACACAACTATTGGAAACCTGAAGCAATTGGTCGGTGAGGCGGAAGGGTCCGGTAAGGTTGTTAAGTTTAAAAAATGGCCGTTGTGGGGGCCAATTAAGCTATTCAGATTTATACTTCAGAATATATTACTTTTTCCAATTGTAAATATTTTTGTCTTGCTAGAAGTTAATAATCGTGGAACCCTGGGCAGTTTAAACAGCCCAGCTATTTTCATTTTTAACCACACTAGCCATTTTGACGTGCCTGTTGTACTTAAACTATTACCAGGTAATATTCGCTGGTACACCTGTGTTGCAGCCGCTCAAGACTACTTCTTTT
>MHCO01000027.1:751-879 GCA_001816645.1 Candidatus Woykebacteria bacterium GWB1_45_5 | reverse complement strand
AATATGCAATGTCAAGCAAACACTCTGTTAGTTATGTGCAGCAAACACCGTGGTGGGAAGAGTGGAGAGTTGCAGATGGCGTGAGCATCTCACAGCATGAAGATGTTCGTGTGAAGCTCACGACCTTC
>MHCO01000027.1:0-673 GCA_001816645.1 Candidatus Woykebacteria bacterium GWB1_45_5 | reverse complement strand
GGCAGGTCACGGTGCAAGCGCATCCTCATTCCTGTCGAATACACAGCATCAGTATGTGAGCTGATGCTTGGAGTGCTGGAGGAGCACTTGGAAGACAAGTAAAAAGAAGACGAAAAGAAAACTGTGAGATAAAAACGTGAGGTGAAAAAAATGGGCAGCTCACGCTGCCCATTTTTTTTGACTTTGTTCTATGAATAAGCATAAGCCACAAGTCGGTGATGTTTGGCGCTTATACGAGCATTCTACTAATGATGAAAGCCCTCACGCAGATTTTCATCTCATTAATGAAAGCGAACAAACTTATTATAGTGATCTAGTTTTCACTTCTATAGTCATCAAGGCGTTTTATACAAATAGTCGGAAGCTGAAAGAAACATTCAGCTCTACTGTACCAATTGGAGAATGCTGGAAATATATTTGTAGATTTAACGATTATCAAACTAATAGAAATATCTACGACGATTTGCGAGATATGCTATGCAACAAAAGTTAGTAAAGTTAGTACCTGACACAAGAATATGCCATCACGAATATGGTGTCGGCATAGTAAAAGATCACAGCTCCAGTGAGTTTGCGGGTGCAGTGCTTATTATATTTGACGATCATAAGTCTGATATGTGGTCATGTGATGGATATGCGCCAGATTATAATGGTAGATTTTTTACGAGTAAAA
>MHCO01000026.1:5541-5783 GCA_001816645.1 Candidatus Woykebacteria bacterium GWB1_45_5 | reverse complement strand
GAAGCAAGGTAGGCATTCCACCCCTCATCGGTATCTAAACCAACTCTTTGCAGAAAACCCTGTATAAGAGGCGTTGCCGTTGCTTTCGTCAGTGCGCTACGGTCTACGCCGAGGAACTCGGCTACCGTATCTATATCCTCAGCAGTCCTGGAATAATTAGTTTTGAGATAGAAATCTAATTTAGCATAAGGGTCGTTAGTATTTGAGATTTTTTGCCCCGTAAAATCTCTCTTCTTCTGCTT
>MHCO01000026.1:5312-5454 GCA_001816645.1 Candidatus Woykebacteria bacterium GWB1_45_5 | reverse complement strand
CTCTTTTCCACGTATTAGTTGCGGTGCAAACATAGATATAGTCGGCATCCCAAGCGATATCTCCCGTTGTCCCCGTAGCTGCCGCACTGGCTGGGGTCTTGCTGACCGACTGATTCAACAGACCATTGATGGTTAATTTTTG
>MHCO01000026.1:5043-5174 GCA_001816645.1 Candidatus Woykebacteria bacterium GWB1_45_5 | reverse complement strand
ATTATCCGAACCAGTGGTGACAACACTAAGAGCATGTTCTCCGGCAGCAGTATTCCTGTCTCCCGTAGTAGTTGCGTAAAGAGCAGAAGATCCAATTGCCGTATTCTCTGTTCCATCAGTGTTGTTTGCAA
>MHCO01000026.1:4337-4973 GCA_001816645.1 Candidatus Woykebacteria bacterium GWB1_45_5 | reverse complement strand
AGTATTATAATTACCGCTTACATTAGTATAAAGAGCCTCTTGGCCGACTGCTGTATTCTGAACACCAGTTGTATTGAAATAAAGGGCACGATAACCATTCGCAGTGTTGTAATATCCTACAGTGTTAGAATATCCCGCACCTTTACCTACAAAAGTGTTTTTATTAATACTCAAGACCACACCGCCATCAACTTGCAACTTACCAAAACTAGTATTGTCTCTATTAACGGCATCTCCACCAGTTAAACTAGCATCCGCCGTGTTATCAGTATAAGTCGTCGTGACATTATCATTGATAGTCGTCAAGAGCCAATAAGACCCATCGCTTATCTTGGTCCTATAAATCTTTCTCTGCGTTACTGCCGAAGAAGAACTAATAGGGATCGAACTTAAATCAACTTGCTTATGAGTAGCATCCACCGTCACTGCGTTACTCACCGTCCCCAACTCCGTTTCGCCGCTAGCTGTGACGTAAGTAACTTTGTAGGTATGTGCTCCATCATCGACATTTCCCACGGCAGTGGTTACTAAAGTCGCAACACAAGCACCGGGTGCGGTTACGGAAGTAAACTTAATATCACCACCCTCGGTCAGAAGAATGCTAGCTCCGAACTCTACGGTAATGGCATTGGCGCC
>MHCO01000026.1:3545-4322 GCA_001816645.1 Candidatus Woykebacteria bacterium GWB1_45_5 | reverse complement strand
ATTGGCGCCAGAAACTTTTAGAAAAACGCTTCCAGTAGTATCAATATAAAAATTCTTTGCATGAATAGATGCCACCGTCCCACTCGAATAAAGCGTTATATCCCCGGCATTTGCCGTGTATCCAGAATGATCTTCCGTCCCCGTATAAATAGATGTTGAATCGATTGTCCAAGCTCCTATCTTACCCGCAGTAGCACTAATAACTCCAGCAGGAGTAACACTAAATACAGCAGAGGCAAAGTTAGCATTCCCCAAATAGATCCCATTTTGATCTGCCTTAAATATACTGTTACCAGAGCCGACTACAAGATCTGCATCAACAATTTGACCACCCCTAACAATAGGCGCATTAAATACCATTCCATCCACTAATCCCTGAACCCTCATTACATCCAAAAGTTGCTCCCAAGTGACATCCGCAACTTTCTTCTCCAAAAACATATCTTTTACTTCAGTCATCTTTATATCCAACTTTCTCCGGTTATCGAGTCCTTGATCGCCAAGTCTCCCAGTGTCTTTTCTGGCACGCTCAACTCAGGAAGTTCTACCCCCTCACTTGTTCCGGCGTATGCATCGATCATACTCCCGAGCATGCCTCCTATTTTCCGAGAAAGTCCCGCTTCATACCCTCCATCATACATCCTCCAAAATCTATCAGCTCGGTTCATGTCCTCCTCGTTTTGCATATAGTAAAGAGCCAGTGCCCGATAAAGCAAAACGTTGTGATGACTCTCCGGAATCAAAGGCAATTCCCCTATAGTATAAGCCGCCGATCCG
>MHCO01000026.1:3132-3348 GCA_001816645.1 Candidatus Woykebacteria bacterium GWB1_45_5 | reverse complement strand
ACTAATAGTCCCGGTAGTATAATCCGCTTGAGTCATATCCCGATGAGTCTGCCTGTGCCTCACTCTAATTGTCTTAGAAGCACTAGCCGGTTTTGGGTAGCAGTAAAGCTTTCCTCCTTGAACATAGACATATCTCAATACGTCAGAGGCGGCGGTATTCAAAGACTGCAAATACTCCCAGAACTCGTATGACTCCACGATCCGAGCCGTATAAAA
>MHCO01000026.1:811-3044 GCA_001816645.1 Candidatus Woykebacteria bacterium GWB1_45_5 | reverse complement strand
GAAGTTAAATTCGTTGTCTTATTAAGAAACGGCCAAGGAAAGACGCTCAACACGTGAGCCTCAGACTCATTCAAAAGAGCCTTAAAGAGAGTCGCCATATTAGTTGGCGTAGTCGATGTGTTCCGACTCATATCCGCCCCCCTAGTATAAAGTTCATTAAACGTCATAGTTTTAATCGTATGTTTCGATGACCTTTAGAAACTCCGTATAATGCCTAATCATAAAATCCAACTCAATCGGGGCGATCACAACCTCGTTTCTTACTTTCAACGTCATTGCATTGGTGTTCTTCTTCCACTTTGTACCGAAGTTGACTCCATCCACTTGAATCTTCAACTCCACCACTCCACTACTCGGATTTTTCTTAATATCCACATCGTACTTATTAGTCGATAACTCCGGCTTCTTAACTAGAGACCAGATCTCATTCCTCCAAACCGACGCTCCCTGGATCCACTCTCTCAACTCACCCACCGAGATCTCAACCTCTTCAACTCTTTCAGATACAGTGACCTCATCAGTAATCTCATCGTAAGTTAAAGTAGTAGTGGCTATGCCATTTTTGTAAAAACTAATCGTCAATTTTTCTTTAGTGTTATCCATGTTATTAACCCATTGGAATGTTCCGACCTTCCAAAATCGTCCCTCGGATCGCCACATTGTTGCTCGATGATCCGTTAGAAAAATCATACTCCAACCTTAAATCTTCGCCAGTAGCCCGAGGAAAAAATATCTTTTTGGTAACCGCTCCATCCGTGGTAAAACTCATCTCCCCAGTCCAGAGGGACGTACCCTTTTTATCTTTAAGAGTAAGATCTACCTTGGCTCCACTCGCCAATTGATTAACTCGCAAAACCAACCGATCTACCACGCTTTTCAAATCTCCCCGACTAGTATCAAACAAAATTGTCTTGTAACTTGAATCCGTCTCATATCCATCTTCTTTTTCTAAAGAGTAATTAGTCCCCCCGTCGTTTGAAGCGACTAGAACTTCCCCGAACGGTGCGGCCACCCCTCCTGCAGTAGTCGTATACTGTGGCGACATTAGTTGGAACATATCAAGCTGTACATCTGTCGCCAGCGGACCAAAAGCGTATAACCTGCCGCTCGAGACCCAGATAATATAGTCGTTCATTTCTCCCACTTGGTAGTAAAGAGGCAATGTGCCGCTAAACGTCCTAAGCTGAACTACCTGACCGCCTCCTAGATACCCGAAAATAAGCCTCACAGCCCCGTCTAAGAACGTTTCATACCAAATATAGGTAATACCATTCTTCACGAACAAAGCCCCTATTCTGCCGTTAATTTCAATTGGATCGCCCTCCCAAGAAGAACTATACCCATTCCAATTATAAACTGCGGACTGATTTACATTCACTCCAGTGAGGTTAGGTCGATTTACCGCCGAAACAACTCTGTTATTATTCCACGCAATCGAGACAGCCTGCGAGTTCGTCCAGAAATCCAAAGCCTGAGGGCTGGCCGTTGTACCATTTAGTGAAGCAATAAATCTTCCGTTAGTTATATAGAGAATATCATCCCCCCCATTGATCATCTGGTGCGGCCCGTCTTGTAGCGCCGCTCCTGAAGTTGCTACGGTCGAATACCAATCATCATCAAACGTAGAAGATAAGTCATACTGCCCTATATCCCCGGCCGAGCCGGAATGACCGTATGAATAATAAAGTTTGGATTGATAGTAAGTCACATCTTCTCCGCTTTCTGCGGTAACCGCCGCCTTGTCTATCGTATGTGGAAAATCCCCTGCGTTGGTTACTGCCGTAGCCGAGAACGAATAGAGCTTTGCTCCTCCTACCCCATAGGAGAGATTAGAAGTTACGGCGTGCCTCAAAATTCCCTTCATCAACGTAGTGACCGCACCGCTCTGGTCGCCATTCGTAAGCTCCGCCATACCTGGACCCTGAGTCATCACGTTTGGATCTACAAGAGAGATATTCCGCATAGCTCCGGCCTGCTCCTTATTGCCGAAAGACGGATAGGTAGATTCATAATACTTAGGGGCAAACCCCCTCGCCCTATCTATCTCAATTTTCCACTTTGACTGCGGCATTACCTTTTCTTCTTTTGGTCTTTATTGTGGTCGACTAACCGGTCGATTGCTTTTGTTAAGGATTCCAAGGCTTCAGTCTCCCTCTTCCTCTGAATAGTTTCGTGAATTATGTGGTTGTTTATCGTTTTATTAAACCCTGCCGTCATTTCCTTGATCTGTGCG
>MHCO01000026.1:206-693 GCA_001816645.1 Candidatus Woykebacteria bacterium GWB1_45_5 | reverse complement strand
TTCTTTATCTTCTCCCTGCAGAGCTTCGAGTATTTGCCCCACGATCAACGGCGTAAATGTCTCGCTACGCTTAATCGTCTCCTCCACAAAAATTACTTCACTAGCGTCCAACTCAGCTAATGTTCCGCCATAGAGTTTCTGGGCTAAGACATAGCTCCTCAATGGATCTACGCTCTTGGCTGTGGCGAGAATTGCACCCAGAACCCTCCCAACTGTTAATACCCCATCTCCATCTTTTATCTCACCTCCAGCTAGATTTCTAATCTCTTTCCCCGTATTTATTATTTTATTTTTCATTTTGTTTTATTCAATCTATTTTCGACCTTTCACGACTATTCATTACGCCAACCCATACTTAGATTAGTGGCGACTTGCATACAGATCTCCTCGTCCATCTCTCCTAGCCAATGGCACAACTCATGATATAAGACATATTGCCTCCCCCAGTCGCCTAGGTTACCGTTAATATAAATAGTGTTCTCGATGG
>MHCO01000026.1:0-147 GCA_001816645.1 Candidatus Woykebacteria bacterium GWB1_45_5 | reverse complement strand
TAGACTATCGTCGGCAGATTGGCAGTAAGCGTCCCGAAAACCTCACTAGCGTATGCCACCCTCAATATGGGCGTTAACCCAAGAATAACTAAAAGCACCAGTAGAAAGATAAGAACTTTGCCGTTAGTTGCTTTCATGGTTACGCTA
>MHCO01000025.1:5014-9303 GCA_001816645.1 Candidatus Woykebacteria bacterium GWB1_45_5 | reverse complement strand
CAGTTCCGTGTCGATAATCTCGGTGATGTCGGCAGCCGTGATATCGAAACCTTGACAGCGAAGCCCAGCGGCTGCCCTCTCCTTAAGGGCATCTTGAGTAGTCAGCGCCTGACCGGTTTCACTATCCCGGAAGCCAGCTTGGATGACAAGCTCGCCTCTCGGCGCCGGTCCGGGTAGGCTGTTTGGTATCGGAAGGATGTCCACCCGATACGACCCATCCGCCAGGAATATCCGAGTATCCTGGGGATGGTAGATCAAGGCCTGAGCCTGGAGCTCTAGTTGCTCGTACTTTTCAGCCTCGATCCGGTAGTACCCTTCATCGTTGGTTCTCACTATTTCCAATCGGCTTTCACCAATTGATGAGGACGAGAAGAGTACCGGTAAAGCTGCAAGACCAGCTGCGGTATTGGCCACAGCCATCCGCTGGTCGTTTGGATGCCTATACCGAAGTACCTGCACCCCTACATCGGCCAGCGGTTCGCGGCTAACCTTGTCGAGCACGTAACCTTCGAAGAAGACGCCGCCGTCCCCTGCGGTCTGGGGAAGTTTGACCTCCGCAAAACCAGGGGTCAGATCGTACTGTATCACTCCTCCTCTGAGGAGAAAAGCGGTGGCGAAGATCAGGACTAGAGTAACAGCGGAAACCGCCGTCATCGCCAGTCCAACCTTGGCGTTCTTGTTCAACTTCTCTTCCCTCCTTCCCCTTCTTCGGGGAACACTAGGCCGAGCCTTCGCTCAGCGTATGATGGCTTGTTCGGCCGCCATAATGCGGCTATTGTGTTGAAGAGGCCGAAGGCCCCTATCACCGTAACCGCTATCGCAGCAATTGCTAGAGTGGTAACCAAGCTACACCTCCTATCGTTTTGTGTTGCTATACTTTTAGCCCTAGGGATGTTAACGTGCTTGTCCTCCGAAGCTTTACGCGAAGGAGGGCAGAACAAAAAAGACTGCCTGGATGGCAGTTTTTTATTCGCATTGATTTTACAGGAAATTTTCTGATTTGTCAACTATAGGATCCTCCGTAACCCCGACTTTAGTCGGGGGTACTCTCGGATCCTGTGCCCTCCGGGCTAGGGATCCTCGTATCTGCTGTTTCCTACCGGAAACCAGTTACTGCGTGGCTTACATCCAACAAGCATAGTCTAACGACTATCTGCTTGGATTAAGGATTCCTAACCCGCAGTACGAGAATGGCGCAGTAAAACTAGATCGCTTCGCCCTCCACCTTTTTTGGAAAAGGTGACAAAAATATAACAAAAAACTCCTGGGGGGACCTCAGCGTCAAGTAGAGCGCACTCGTATTCTTAGCCCACTTTAGTGGTCGCAAAACGCTTTAGCGGTTTATGCCTCCTTCGGAGCCGAATACTCTGTGCGCTGCGCCCCGATCAGATCGGGGCTAGAGTGTTACCTTTACCCCGTAAAATCGCCATAAAAAATCACCAACCCGCCTCAGCGTCCAGTATGAGTGTTACCCCAAACCAGACGCCGGGGCTGGTTGGCGATTTGTACGGGGCCAAACCAGACGCCGGGGACCGGCTACGAGTTTTATTTTGTAAACAACGTGCGTATAAATGAATTTCCGAACCTATTTTTTGAGCAACTTACCTACTCAAAACCCTCTGATTTTTGAAACCTTATTGATACACTTTGTTATAGTGCCGAGCAACCAAAACCTACTTAACCAACTTCAGACTTGATTTTTTCTCGAAAGTACTTTTTAATAGAAATTGATCAGTACACCTGCTGTCCAGATGTACATTCCGAAACACTGCCATCGGTGTCTAAGTCCTTCCGACCATGGCGGTGTTTCGTTTTCAGCCCTAAATTTAGATTATTCCTCCCCGAGCTCAGCTCGGGGCTGCCACAATTCCCTGCCCAAAAATTGTGGCTAAGGACCTACCATTTCCCGTAAGGGGAAATTGCATTTTCAAGTTTCTCACATTATAGTCCTCTTGTCAAGTTTTTTTAATCCCATAGAAAAAAATGTCCAAAAAAGACTAGAACTTATAGTAAAACTAGGTTCGGTTTGTGCTTGTTTGTCTGTTTGCGGGAATTACTTTACGGAAACTCTAAACACTAATCTCTAGATCCTAAATAAATCCCACTTCCTCAAATCCCAAATTCCAAACGTGTTTGGATATTGGAGACTTGGAATTTAGAATTTTAGTCCACGAAGTGGTCGCAGATTGCGCAGTAGCTGGTTTCTGACAACGATCGGAAAGTATAAGCTACGAGCGATCTATTTGGGGCTTCTAGATTAGAATTTAGGATTTTTGTTGATCGTTGGCCTGGACGAAGATCATCCTGCCAGCGACAGTTTGGAGCACACGGGAGACTGTTGCTTTGACGCTTTTACCAACAAAGGAGGCGCCGTTTTCCACTACAATCATTGTTCCATCCGATAAATAGCCCACCCCTTGGCTTTTCTCTTTACCTTCTTGAATTACTTTCACCTCTACTTGCTCGCCCGGCAAAAGGGTGGTTTTCAAGGCGTTAACTAGCTCATTAACATTTAAAATCTTTACCCCCGAAACAGTCGCTACTTTATTTAAATTAAAATCGGTGGTGAGAATTTTCCCCTTCAAGCTTTTGGCTAGCCGTAGTAGCTTCTCATCGATATTTTTTCCGGCTAGGCTATCCCCTTGGTAAACTAGCGTTTTTATTTGCTTTGATTTTTTTAAATTTTCAAGTATTTCTAAGCCTCTCCTCCCCCGACCACGACGCAGAGCATCGGAGGCATCAGCAATATGCTGCAGTTCGGAAAGAATAAAGGAGGGGACAATCAAGGTGCCATAAAGAAAGCCTGCCTCGACGGCATCCGCGATCCGACCATCGATAAGTGAGCTCGTGTCGACAACGATTGGGTTAACATAGCGGGGTTCTTCCTTCTTTTTGTTTTCTTTTTTCCCACCGCCAGGTAGTCTCGGTAGCCGCAGTTGAGAAATCACTTCCGTCGCTATTCGTTGGGCAAACGCCCCGGTTGCTTGTCTTAGCCAAACACTAACAACAGGAACGATAAAAATACCTGCAGCGCCGAAAACGACTACCGAAACCGCATAGGCACCGGTTCTTACCCCCTGACCAGGAATATTTAAAAATCGGTTAGCTAGGGCGAAACCAATAGCAGCAAAAATAATTCCTAGAACGGGGCGAATTAGAACTTGTAGCTTCATTTGTAGATAATTCCTTTCTGGGCCAAGTTCAGATAAATCCGATGAATAAAATCCTTGAGCCCTGTTCCGCTATAATCGTCTTCGTAGTCGCGGCACGACGCAGAGCGCGAAGCGATCTATTATATTTCGACAATTGTTTCTCTGGCGAGATATAATTTTATCATTTCAGGGATAAAGCGGCTTTTACAGCTTCCCGTAAGGTTTTAACTTTCCTTCCTGTTATGAAGTTTTTAAATCCCAAGCGTTTGGCTTCTTGCAGCCTTTTTTCTAAGTAAGGGGGCTGTCGTATTTCCCCTAAAAGGCCGACTTCGCCAACTGCTACTGTATCTTTAGATATTACCCTATCAGTGGCTGAAGATGCAACAGCTAAACAAACGCCTAAGTCTACACCTCGCTCTCTTACCTGCAGACCGCCGGCGACATTGACAAAAACATCTTGATTAGCCAAAGCAATACCAGCTCGCTTCATTAAAGTCGCTACTAGTACTTGCAAGCGGATTGGCTCTATTCCTAGACTGCGGCGGACTGGCAGACCAAAGTTTGTTGGATTTACCAAAGCCTGAATCTCGGTCAAAATCGGTCGTGAGCCTTCCATCACTGGTGCCACCACTGATCCGGGAGCGGCTATTCGATCGGCCAAAAACTCCTTCGACGGGTTTTTAACTTCTTGCATTCCCTGTTCGCCTAGTTCAAAAACGCCAATTTCATCCACCGGCCCAAAGCGGTTTTTGGAAGCAGAGAGTATGCGAAAGTGACCTTCTTCGCCCTGCAAATATAAAACCGTGTCTACCATGTGTTCCAAAACTTTCGGGCCGGCAATTGCTCCTTCCTTAGTCACATGGCCAACCAAAAAGACGGCAAGAGTGTTTTCTTTGGCCAGGCGAGTGAGTCGATAAGCGGATTCTCGCACCTGACCGACGCTCCCCGCTACTCCGTCCAAATCCTCCGTAACCATGGTTTGAATGGAATCAACGACTAAAATTTGGTAACCGTTCTCCTTAGCCGACGCTAATACCTGGTCAACATCAGTCTCGGCCAAGATATAAAGATTGTCTTGTCTTACTTTTCCTTTTAAAATCCCTAAACGATCGGTTCGTAGGCGGACTTGACCGACAC
>MHCO01000025.1:3312-4961 GCA_001816645.1 Candidatus Woykebacteria bacterium GWB1_45_5 | reverse complement strand
CCCGTCTGCAGTCTTCTCGGCGGCTTACTGGCTGCTTCTGATAGTTTTTGTGGTTTGACGTACCCTTTTCTGCTCTCTGCTTTCTGCTTGCTTCTTTCTGTCGCGACCACCGTCTCGACGAGGCTACTCCAAGCATTGCAATTCGGACACTTGCCTAAATACTGTGGTGATTGGTAATTACATTGTTGACAAATATAGACTGTTGCGTCTTTCGCCATAGCTTCCCCATTTTAATCAGATTTGCCTTTTTTGACAAGCAAGTAATCAAGTCGTATGATAAAAATAGAGGGGTCAATATTCGTTCGAAGGACATCTAAGGTTCCAATTGGAGAAGGAGCCAAGAAATGGACGGTAATGAGATCGAGGTTGAGATCGTTGGTTTTCGCCTCGAAAAAAACTCTTTTCTTGGCGAAACAGGCTTCATACTTTACATCAGATTTTTGTCAGGCTCAAGGCCAGACTCGTGCGTGATCACTAAGGACCTTAAGCTGCTCTACAATATCGGCCGTATGCTAGGAGAGGAGGCATTAAGGAGAGACGGTCCGCCCAAACAAGTCGTCGGCTTATTCAATCCAACAACGTGCAATGTTACCAATCTACAATACCGACCGGTGGAAGAAGAGCAGATCGAACCTACCCCAGAGTCAACTCTGGTCCTGGCTGGCTTGCCTTCACCCTGAGGCAGGCCTTTTCTTTTCTGATCAGAATTAAGTTCCGTTCCCCCTTTTTGACAAGCCAATTAGTGATTGCTACACTACAGGCCAAGAAGAAAGGAGGCGCAAATTGGCTGACTTGACCCTACGGTTCGACGAAGAGAACGGGATCCTTCACCTTAGCTTTGGAAAACCACAGCCGTCTAACACATATATCGCCGGGGACGCTTGGCTGCGGGTTCGTGATGATGGTTCCATCGACGGTTTCGAGATCACCTTGCAGCCCCGCGAAGTCGTGAAAGAAGTTTATGAGGCTTTACGGAAAGCCGTCGAAGAAGGAGTGGTCGAATCAGTTTAATTAACGTCGCTAGATCCTGACAGCTGGTCTTGCTTTCTTACCAGAGAGCAGGACCGGCTTCTCAATTCTTTAAGATTATTTGATTTTTTTCTACTTTAGCTTTTACAATTTGGCCTTTTTTGAAACGGGCGGAGAGGATTCCTTCGGCAAGTGGGTCGGCAAGGTGTTCGGTGATTACTCGACGGAGTTCCCTAGCACCAAATTCTTCAGAGTAGCCTTTTTCGACCAAAAAGTCATAAACTTCTGACTCAACTTCTAGCTTAATTGTTTGTTCTGTCTTTAGACGATCGGCAACTTCCCTTAAGAGCAGCTTAGCAATTCTTCTTACGACCGGCTTTGTCAACGGACGAAAAACGACGATCGAATCTACTCTGTTCAAAAACTCGACTTTGAAAACCCGCCGCAGTTCCTCAGTCAATTTTTGGGAAAGATGGTGGTAGGCAGCTTCTCTCGACCTTCGACTATCAGTTTCGCTAACAAACCCAATGCCGCCTTCTTTTCGAATTAGGTGACTGCCGACATTGCTGGTCATAATAACACAGGAGTTGCGAAAGTTTACTAACCTACCCTTTCCATCTATTAGCTGACCATTGTCTAAAACCTGCAATAGTGCATCAAAAACCTCGCTGTGCGCTTTC
>MHCO01000025.1:2750-3255 GCA_001816645.1 Candidatus Woykebacteria bacterium GWB1_45_5 | reverse complement strand
CTCGCTGTGCGCTTTCTCAATCTCATCAAGCAAAACCACGCTATAGGGTCGATGCCTCAATCTTTCGGTCAGCTCGCCACCTTCTTCGTAACCGACATAGCCTGGTGGCGAACCCAGCAAGCGGGAGACGGTGTGGGCTTCCGAAAACTCACTCATGTCTAGCCGAATTAAACTCTCTGTACTTTCAAACAAAACTTCTGCCAGCGTTTCCGCCACTAGTGTCTTGCCAACTCCGGATGTACCCAGGAATATGAAGCTACCAACAGGACGGTTTGGGTCGCGCAGACCGACTCTGTTTCTTCTCAAAGTTGCTGCTACTTGCTTTAAAACCGCCGGCTGGCCGATGACTGCTCTACCAAGCTGTCCCTCCAGTTTTAGAAGTCTTTTGGTCTCTTCGGCGGTTAGCTCCTTGGTAGGGATGCCAGTCATCTCAGAAACTACGCTCGCAATATCATTCTCATCAACGCAGGTAAGCTGATCTGCTTTTCGCGTAGCCGTCATTTCC
>MHCO01000025.1:2656-2737 GCA_001816645.1 Candidatus Woykebacteria bacterium GWB1_45_5 | reverse complement strand
CGTACCTTTTTTCGGCCTCTTGCAAAGATAGGGCTTGCGACCACTCTTCCCGTCTCACCAAGCGGTCTTTTTCCTCCCTCA
>MHCO01000025.1:0-2620 GCA_001816645.1 Candidatus Woykebacteria bacterium GWB1_45_5 | reverse complement strand
CAAGTTTCGGTCTGGTAAGTAACGGTTAGCTAACTTTGCCGCCGCATCAAGTGCGCCTTTCTTAAAAGAAATACCGTGATGGGCTTCATAACGAGCCTTCAATCCTTCTAGTATGGAAACTGTGCTTTTTAAATTCGGCTCTTCGACATAAATTGGTTGAAAACGCCGTTCCAAGGCGGTGTCTTCCTCAATAAACCGGGTATATTCTTCTGGGGTAGTAGCACCAATACAACGAAGCTCCCCCCGGGCAAGGGCTGGCTTCAAGATATTAGCCGCATCAAGTGCGCCACTAGCACCGCCAGCGCCAATGATCGTTTGAATCTCGTCAATAAAAAGGGTGACATTGCCAGACACATTGATCTCTTCAAGAATACCAAGCAATCTTTCTTCAAAATCACCACGGAAACGGGTACCAGCAACCACAGCATTAATATCTAGGCTAAGGAGACAAGTGTTAAAAAATTTTTGCGGGACTCTTCGATCGACAATACGTTGCGCCAAACCTTCGACAATCGCCGTTTTCCCCACCCCAGCCTCACCTAAAAGGACGGGGTTGTTTTTGGTCCGTCGACCTAAAACCTGCAACAACCGGTTAATCTCGGTTTCCCGGCCAATTACTGGGTCAAGTTTTCCGGCGCGGGCTAAATCAGTAAGATCTCGACCATAGGTACGTAATAGGGGGGTCGAGGGTTCTTTGGAGGCAATTTGCACTTGAGGAACAGAGGTGTAGTTTTCCACCCTGGTTTTCAATGATTCGTAAGTAATTCCCCAACTGCGTAAAATATGGCAACCTAGGCCAGAGGGGGTCTTCGATAAACCGCAGAGAAGATGCTCCGTTCCGACAAACGAGTGTCCCCAAAGATAAGCCTGAAGAGCAGCGGCAGCGATGGCTTCTTGGGCGGCCTCGGAAAATCCCTCTTGACCGCTGCCGACTTTTGGAGCATCGGCAGAAGCGGTGATCGACTCTTTGATTCTTTCGGCGCTTACCTGAAAGGAGGAGAGAACCTTGTAACCAACGCAAGACTCGTCGGAAATTATCCCTAGGAGAATATGTTCGGTGTCAATAATCTTGCCCGGTTCTAAACTTGCTTCTTTAGCGGCAAGAGAAAGGGCCTTCTTGGCTCTTTCTGTAAATTTCTCGGTTAATTTCTTTGACATCTTTTTTTGGTTCGTTAGATTTATTGGTCAGATAGTTTCTCAAAACCTAGTAACCAAGTAGCCTATCTTAACTCTTTCCTGTTTTAGCTTTTGTTTTATTATCAGTCCGTATCGTTTTTTTCTCAGCGTCTTCAGTGGTAGCAATCTTTTTTCCCATCGGTGCTTCCTTCTCTTTCCGCGTCTGCGTGGTCGCAATCTTTTTCCGCCCTGAAACGTGCGAGGTTTCATCAGTTTTATTATTGTCTGAACTCTTTTGCTCTGCAAGCCGGAGAGCGACCCTTCTTTGCTCGCTATTAAATAGATCGACGGAAACTTTGACCCTGTTACCTTCCGCAAGCTCCAAACCGTAGGGAATTTTGGAGGAATGAAGCAACCCTTCGATTCCGTCTTCAAGCTCAACAAAAACACCATAGCTGGCCAGCCGGGAAACTTTTCTTTCTAGAACCTCGCCCACAGGGTACTTCTTGGCTGCTTTCTGCCAGGGGTCTTCTTCTAACTGCTTAATCGAAAGGTTTACCTTCCCGGTGGCTGTGTCGATGGTAATTACTCTAGCTTTTAGTTCCTGGCCAGTTTTGTAAAGTTCGACCAACAGACCAACTTTTTTCCAAGAAATTTCACTGATGTGGATCAGACCCTCACCGCCACTGGGCAGCCCTACAAGCAAACCAAACGGTAGGATCTTTGTGATTTTAACCTCTAAGGTATCACCTACCTTAAACGGTAGTTCAATTTTCGGTAAGCCTTCTGGTGCTGCTTCCTTCTCGGAAAAAACTAATTTATTGAGGTCTTTATTGATTTCGATTATCTTCGCGGAAAGTTTTTTGCCGATTGCTTCCCTAACACTCGTCATTAAATGCGATGAAGGAATAAATCCTCGCAGACTATTTAATTCGACAATCAAACCGCCTCGGTTTGAGTCAACACCTTTCACCTCCAACGTTTCGTTCTTTTCTGCAGCAACCTGTAACTCTCCCCAAGCCTTGTCTCTCGGCGCCTTTTTGACGGTCAGGATGGTTGTGCCAGAATCGCCCTCGGGTTGGGCTACAATAGCTGAGATTTTGTCACCCACTTTATACTTCTGTTCAGTTTCTTCAAGCTCTTTAAGCGGGATAATCCCTTCCGCCTTCGCCCCAATATCAATTAAAAGACAATCCCGCAAGAGGGCGACGATTTTTCCTTCCACCGTCTCGCCTCGGGAAAGAACTCTCGGTGCAAGAGCTGTGGTAGACAAAAGCTGCGACATCTTTGATTGTGCTGAAGTTATTTCTGTTTCATTTTTGCTTCTCATATATTCAAAAATCCTTTCCAAGACTCGACCAAAGTACAGACATTATACTGGTAAAAGGCAAGGCAATCAAATAATTGTGCTGGACCTATACATCACGTAACACTAGCCCCTGAATTACTTTTAACATACTCGGCCGGAGTTTTGTATCCCAGAGTCTGGTGAAACCTTTGGTAA
>MHCO01000024.1:22620-23128 GCA_001816645.1 Candidatus Woykebacteria bacterium GWB1_45_5 | reverse complement strand
CTTGAAGATGAAAAGGCTCTAAATATAATACTGGCCGATGCCTTTCCGAAGGCAACCGAACATGTTCAAGAAATGATTGAATTGACGAAGACTTTATTGGAGAAGGGGTTTGCTTATGAAACTGAAGGTGGGGTGTACTTCAATGTAAAAAAGTTTGCTCCCTATGGAAAGTTGTCTGGTAATACATTAGACAAAATGGACAAACTACTTGAGGCAGTCAGAGTGGCCACTGAGACGGACAAAAAAGATTCGGCTGATTTTGCACTTTGGAAAAAAGCAGAACCGGATCGAAGTGTAAAGTGGGATAGTCCTTGGGGCGAGGGATTTCCCGGTTGGCATATCGAATGCTCGGCAATGAGTATGAAATATTTGGGTGAGCACTTCGATATTCACAGTGGTGGGGAAGATAATATTTTTCCTCATCATGAAGATGAAATTGCGCAATCCGAAGCAGCAACCGGGAAAAAATTTGTTAATTATTGGCTTCATTCTGGATTTTTATTAGTGG
>MHCO01000024.1:3007-22594 GCA_001816645.1 Candidatus Woykebacteria bacterium GWB1_45_5 | reverse complement strand
TTAAACTTCACTTGGGAAGCTCTCGAGGCGGCAGAAAATGCCCTAAATAATCTTTATCGTGAGGTAACTGGCTATGCCTCCGAAGGGGTGCCGAAAGGACCTTGCGCGGGGTGCGGAGAAAAATTCTTAGAGGCGGTAAATAATGATATGGATATGCCAGCAGCCGTCTCAGTCGTTTGGGAATTGGTGAAAAGCAACAAGCCGACTTCTACCAAACTGGCCACCCTTTACAAATTTGACCAAGTGCTTGGATTAGATTTAGAGAAAGTGGCCAAAGAAGCAGCGAAAGCGCCTAAAGAAGTTAGCGAGTTGGTAAGTAAGAGAACAGAAGCTCGGTTACAAAATGATTTCGCCACCGCTGACAAGTTAAGGCAGGAAATTAAAGAAAAGGGTTACGAGGTTGTCGATACGCCAGAGGGACCGAAGCTTAAAAAAATTCCAAATAAGTAGATTAACTAAAAAGTTTGTAGTAGAATTAATACGTGAGGGTGAGCCTGCCATTTTTCAGAAAGCAGTCAACAGATAGCAGAGAGCAACCACGCACTGCCTTTGGGATTCGTCGTCTTGTGACCAATCCAAAGGGATTTACGCTGCTTGAACTTTTGGTGGTTACCGCAATTGTGGCGATTTTGCTGCTCGTTGTTTTAGCCCGCCTCAATCTTTTTGGCCGCCAGGTCGATTTAGACACCACCGCCCAACAAATCATAAGTACCTTGCAGGCTGCCCGTACCCAGACAGTCGCCAGCGAGGACGAATCGGGTTACGGTTCGGTTTATGGCGTCCATTTTGAAATTAATAAGTACGTTTTGTTCAAAGGCTCGGTTTACGATTCTTTAGACCCTGATAATAAAGAATATAATCTGAGCTCGGTGGAAATTTACGAAATAAACCTAGCAGGTGGGGTAAGCGATGTTGTATTTACCCGCATTCGTGGCTCGACCGATGATACCGGGAATATCAGAATTCGCCTGACCGTCGATACCAGCCGGACCAGGACGATTGTTATTAATTCGCTGGGGCAGGCAAGTATCGAAGAAGCGGTCAGTCCGGTTGGCACCCGCGCCACCGATACACGCCATTTGCATTTCACTTCTTGCCCAAGTCTTATAGGTTATACAAACCTCGTTTTAGATTTTTCTTCTCCACCAGACCCAAACGTAACAAGAACTATTCTTTTGGGTCTTAGCCCTGGCCAGACTGTGTTTAGCTGGGAAGGGGACACAGATGTCTACGGTTCTAAACAAACAATTAAGTTTCACACCCATTACTTAGACGACTCAGGTAGTATCTTATCGATCCACCGGGACCGGATGAAAAATAATAAGGCAGTAACGATTAGTATAGATTCTACCATTGTTGTTTCCTATACGGTTGATGGCGACGCTACGAGAGGGCCTTTTTGTGACGTGATGGAGGCACAGCAGTAAATTACAAATGAGAAATGAAAAATAGCTCGCTACGTAACCAAATTCATCCCGACAAGTTTGGAAGTAATTTGGGTACTCTCGCAAGCTGCGACCACTAAAGTGGGCTACAAAATGACTAAGAAGATAGAAATTAATCAGCGTAAACTTTTAATAAGTGGATTTGGGTTGGTGGAGATTATTATTGTTGGGGCGATTATTGCCCTTGGCTTTATGGCGATTATTTCTTTTCTTATTTTTAGTCGCGGCGTAACTTTCGAAATGGGTCGTCGCACTGAAGCAACTTCTTTGGCCGAGGAGGGTATGGAGGTAGTTAGACAACTGCGTGATGATGGCTGGGCAGCAAATATCGCTAGCAAAGCTGTTGGCACTAATTATTACCTAGTGATTTCAGGAAGTTCTTGGACATTGAGTGGTGCCAATCCTGGTGTTATAAACAACCTTTACACGAGAACCGTCCAATTTGCGACAGTTTATCGGAACGCTACAACTGACGACATCGAACCCACGGGGGTAGAAGATCCGGACACAAGGGAAGTCACTGTGCGGGTAAGCTGGCAGGAAGTGGGAAGGAGTAAAGAAGTGGTTTTGACTACTTACAGCACGAATTTCTTAGATAACTAATATGAATTCGGAATTCAGGATCAAAAAGAGCACGCTCGTATTCTATGCCTTCCGCACCTCGTGCCGAAGCCGAATACTCCGCGTGCTGCGACCACTTCGTGGACTACAAAGTTATAGTAATAATAGCAATCGAGGTTTTACTCTGATCGAGATGCTTGTTTATGCAGCACTGCTGGCGATAATTAGCGTGGTGCTGGTCTCCTTTTTTATCCAAGTGGTCAATGTCACTGAAACATCGCGAAGAGCCAGGGAAGCCTTGGATAATGCTCGAAGAAGTATGGATGTTATTAGCCAGGAAATAAAACACGGCGTAAATGTTTATACACCAACCAGTACTCTAGGTTCTAGCCCAGGTCAGTTAAGTCTAGAAACCAAGCGGGATGCACCAGCCGACGAAACAAGTACGTATGTTGATTTTTATCTTGACAGCGAAGGGATTTATCTAAAGCGGGAAGGCCAAGATGCCCAGCTGTTGACTTCGGAAAAGGTTCGGATTACCAGCCTAGTTTTCCGGTCACTAAATAGTACGAGTGGTACACCGGCAGTGAGGGTGGAACTGACGGCTGTCTATAAAGATCCGATATCGGGACCAAGCAACGCGGTCACTTTGGTTTCGACAACTTCTTTACGCTCGTATTAAAAAGAAAGCGAAAGGCAAAATGTTGAAAAGATTGAAACTAGGTCGAGAAAAAGGACAAATTGCGCTGATTACAGTTTTGATCCTTTTGTCAGCGACGGCAGTTTTGGTGGTGGCGATCAGCGCCCTGACCTTCAACGAGATAAAAAAGCTCAACAATATCGTCCGAAGCGCCCAGAGTTATTACGCCGCCGAAGGAGGGATCGAGGATGCAATATTGCGGCTGCAAAATCGGATGGATTACACCAATCCCTACACTTTAACTGTTGGTGATGGTAGTACCCAAGTAGAAATAACTGGTTCGGCGAATCAGCCGACGGTTACTTCAAGGGGCAATGTTGACAACCGAATCCGTAAACTGCAAGTCGGTCTCCAAGCTTCTTCCACCGCAACCAATATCGCTTTTAATTATGGCGTCCAAGTAGGTTATGGGGGTTTACATATGGATAACAACTCCGCCGTGGTCGGTAATGTTTATTCTAACGGGCCAATAACCTCAGGGCCAAACAATCCCGATATCACAGGAACCGTTTTTTCTGCTTCTGGTGCGGCAGCAGCGGTTGATCAAAAAAATGATACACCGATACCAGCGCCAAACTCAATTACTTTTGGTAATACCGATGCTGCCCAAGACGTCGCCCAAAGTTTCCAAGTTTCAAGCACAAACACGATCAATAGGGTGGAACTTTATATAAAAAAACAAAGCACCCCAGGAGACCTTACGGTAAGAATTACCAATGACAATGGTGGTAATCCAGGGTCAACCACATTTGCCCAAGGGACTTTAAGTTCCGGCGATGTGACAGGCAGTTTTGGATGGGTTAGCGCAACTTTTACCAGCCAACCACAACTTATCGCTGGCGTCACCTATTGGCTTGTTCTCGATGGTGCCCGCAACGCAACTAAATATTACATTTGGGCAGCCAATGCTAGCTATCCGACCGGTGAGGCAAAGACTGGAGAATACTCAAGCGGTCCGTGGAGTGCTACTGGTCTAGATGGTTACTTTAAATTATATCTTGGCGGTACAGTCGGGTCAATCGATGGTATTGATATTGGTACGGGCGGTACAGGAGACGGGCATGCCAATACTATTACTGGTTCCACGGCTACCGGCACTTTGTATTGTCAGGGGCCTCCGTATCCTGGTAATGGCAATAATAAACCCTGCACTTTTAGTCTTGATCCTTCACCAGAAAATATGCCGATTTCCGAGGCTAATATTAATCAATTTAAAGCCGATGCCGCCGCTGGCGGCACAATCAGTGGGGATTATACACCCTCTGGCGGCTCCTCCTCACTTGGTCCAGTCGAAATCACCGGCAATATGACTGTGCCGGGCGGTCATATTTTAACTATTACCGGAACCGTTTGGGTCCACGGTTATATTACTTTTGGTAACGGTGCTCAGATTCGGCTTCACCCAGCTTATGGAACTGATAGTGGCCTTATTTTGTCCGATGGTTATATCTATATCGATAACGGCGTGATATTTACAGGATCAGGGCAGCCGGGTAGCTATATTATGACTCTGACGACCAACGATTGTAACGGTACGGGAAGTCCAACCGGGCAGCCTTGTACAAGCGAAAATTCGGCCATGTACGTGGCGAACAATGCGCAAAATATTATTCTTTACGCGGCCGCTGGGCAGCTGCGATTAAGACAAAACGTTGATACTTACGAAGCAACTGCTTATCGGCTTTACCTGGAAGAAAACGCTACCGTTACTTATGAGTCTGGTTTGGTCAATGCCAACTTTACTTCTGGTCCAGGGGCTGGTTATGAGATTTTAAGCTGGACGGAAATAGAGTAGCCCCCTTGCTTATTAGCCTGGATTATTGATATGATGATGTAAGGAAACCAATGAGTCTACTGCCTTTGTTCAATAAATCTTCTGCGAAAAATATCAATCTTCTGCCCGAAGAAGAGGTAGCGGCGCTTTTTGTAAAACGAGATCTTATCCTCGCTCTTTCTATTCCAGCCGCCACTTTAATTTTGCTGGTGGTAGTCTTTGTGGGCCTTTTTCTTTTTGAAGCCGGGCAGAAGTTAAGAAGAGCAGATTTAGCAAAGAAAATAAACCAAACGACGCAAGAGTGGCAAAAATATGCTGATACTGCTGCCACTGTTGTCCAAATCAACACCGATCTTAAAACCTACCAAGCAACAGCCGAGAAAAATAAGGGCTTCCATGACAATCTGGTGGCAATTCGCGACATAGTGCCATCTTCCGTAGTCTTGAGCAAGATCGATCTTAGCGCAGCCGGCGAGGCAACTGTCGGTGGTAGTGCGACCGATCCTAAGGACGTTTATCAATTTATTGATATTCTCAAGAAAAAAGGCGGGCCTTATTCAGGAGTTAGCTTGAAAAATGTTAGCTACAGCGCCAGTGATAACACGTACAAATTTTCAGTTTCTTTTGTAGTGGCGGTAAAATGAAAGCAGAAGCAACCAAACTTTTAAAAAAACCAAAGCTTTTGATGATTTTAGGCGGTATTGCCAGCTTGGTTTTGATAGCAGCAATAGGGCCAGTGTTGATTTTGCCCCGTTATACGGCTTGGCAGAATCTAAAGGATACAAATAAACAAGAGGCAGAAAAACTTACCGTCCTCACAAACAATGTTTCGGTTCTAACCAAGCTCGATAAGGACGAGGTCGCCGACTATAAAAAGCTACTTAGCGCGCTTTTGCCCGAGACAGAAGATACTTTGAGAGCGGTTTCCATTACCGACCAAATCAGCAAAAATTCGGGGATGGCGCTAGAGAGTATCCAGGTGACTACAAGCGATACGGCGAAAGTA
This sequence comes from Candidatus Woykebacteria bacterium GWB1_45_5, assembly GCA_001816645.1. Classification (GTDB taxonomy): domain Bacteria; phylum Patescibacteriota; class Microgenomatia; order Woykebacterales; family RBG-16-39-9b; genus GWB1-45-5. The sequence continues at coordinate 17,108 of MHCO01000024.1, read as the reverse complement.
ACTAAGAAAGTGTCAACGGTACCAGCCGGAACTTCCCAAAAGACTTTGGGGGTTACCCAGCCTGGTTCGGTCTCTTCGCCGCAGCTAAAAACCAACGCTGCCGGCGCACTAAGCTCCTACACCATCAATATTACTTTGCACGGCGATTTTTCTTCCGCTCTCGGTTTGATCAATACGCTTGGGTTGGTGAAGAGGACCTTGGGTATTACTTCGATTTCTTTTTCCAAAGCGGCCAGTACGGAGAGGGCAACGATCAATCTAAGCTTGGAGTTCCCCTTAACCAGAAAGGCTGCTGCCTCGCCAGAGCAAAGGACCGAGCTTTCTACCAGCCAAAGAAAAGCCCTCGAGGATTTACTAGATACTTTGACAATTGATGCTAGTCCTTCTACTCTACCAGTGGGTAAAACCGACCCGCTCTCACCTTAAGGGGTTCAAAGATTAAACTTGAATTCAACCACGTCTCCGTCGGTCAGAATATAATCTCGGCCTTCGAGATGAACCCAACCCTTCTCCGCAGCAGCCTTCCAACTCTTAGCCTCGATGAGTTTATTCCAGAGGATCACCTCGGCCTTAATGAATCCTTTTTGCATGTCGGTGTGGACTATCCCAGCAGCGTCAAGGGCGTGTGTTCCTTTTTTGACAGGCCAAGCTTGGGCCTGTTTGCCGCCTGCAATAGTGAAAAAGGTAATTAAATCCAAAAGTTCGTAACAAAGTTTAATTACCCTTTCGAAACCGGTTTTTTCGATTCCAAGCTCTTTTAAATAAGCTTTTTGTTCATCTTTAGAAAGTTCGGAGAGTTCGCTTTCAAGTTTAGCCGAGATTTTTACTGCGCCGGCTATCGGTATTTCTGTATCGGCCAGATCTTTTTCGTCAATATTGATTACATAAATAGCTGGCTTTTCAATTCCAGCCTGAGATAGCTCTTCCTCAACTATGTTTACATCCTTTTCTGGGTCTGGAGAGCCTTCGGAATGCGGGACATTTGGATTGTGGAAAGAGCGGACAAGGTGGAGTACCGCGTCCACTTCCCGGATGTGGCCTAAAAACTGATTTCCTAAACCAGCCCCCTCGTGGGCACCTTTTGCCAGCCCCGCAATATCAATAAACTCGATTGCTGCCGGGACAGTTTTTTCTATCCCCATCGCCTTTGAAATCGTTGTCAGTCTTTCATCCGGCACCTGAACCACACCAACATTTGGTTCAATGGTCGTAAAAGGATATTCCGCCACTTCAGCGATCTGACGCTGCAGCAACGCATTGAACAGAGTTGATTTGCCACTATTCGGTAGTCCAACAATTCCTATTTTGAGCATAGTTTGGCTTTATTATATCTCGCTAGAGAAACAAGCGCGAGATGTAATCTTGCGATTATACTAGCTTTACTCTAGTTTACTAGGGTGTTAAAATTTGCTAGATATGGAAAAGTTCCAGGTCATCAAAAATGGAATCGTTTTCGAACTGGAGCCTGAAGAGGAGGGTGGATTTACTATCACAGCCCCTTCTTTACCAGGCTGTATCTCTTATGGAAAAACTATTGACGAAGCGTTAGAGATGATTAAAGACGCGATGAGGGGTTGGTTAGAAGTGGCCAAAGAAGAAGGAATTGATATCCCCGAAGAAGTAGAAAAGGCAGTTTTCGTAACCCACTAATGAAATTAACCCCAATCAAACCAAAAGAAATGGTAAGAATATTAGAAAGAGCTGGATTTTCTGTTCGTACACAAACAGGCTCCCATGTGATTTTGTTCAAGAAAGGTGTGCGAAGACCAATTTCTGTTGCCATCCACCCTCGTGATCTTCCTTCAGGAACCCAAAGAGCAATCCTTCGCCAAGCCGAAATCTCATTGGAAGAGTTCAATAAGTTGCTGAAGAAATAACTTTGTGAGATAATTTATTTAATGCTCAGACCTTCCCAAATAATACTCAGTTACGCCAAAAAGAAATACGTACTGATCGGATTATTAGCACTAACTCTCCTACTTCTAATTAGTTTAGTACTATATCTGACTTTATTCAGACAGCCCTATCAAGCCGATAAAACAGTTCAAAATACAGAAACAAAGCCATCAATTTCTCAAGAAAAAGAAACTAACAAGGCCTCAAATTGCCCTGGCAACACTTTAGAAATAGGAGATTGGACCGATTATTTTAACACTAATCTTGGATTTTGGGTTATCTATCCGAAAGCACTTTCCTGTAGCGAAACTAGCAATGGCGTAGTTTTTAGTAATAAATCAAAAGACGAAGATAAGTTTGTGGGAATTAAAATTCTTGTTGAGGAAACAAAGGATACCCAGAGCTTAGAAAATTTTTTAGATAAAAAGTACACTTTATCACAGTATCCAGATTACCAATCAAGAAAACCAGAAATGGAAAAAATAGAAATAGGAGGGGAAACTGGATTAATTTTGAGAATCGGAGTACAACTACGAATTGAAGAAAGAGAGAGGATTGCGTGGGTGAAAAAAGGGAATAAAATATATGAGTTTACGGCTTATAATATTGGCCACACGGGTAGCACCGGATATAGCGAAGAATCAGCTAGAATTGTTGATCAAATTCTTGCCTCCTTCAGATTTATTGAAGCCATAACTCCTGTTGATCTTGCAGAAACCTCTGATTGGCCTTTATATAGAAATTCAAAATACAATTACGGACTAAAATACCCCAAAGCATTGGCAGAAGCAACTTCGGTAGAGAAATCAGACAATCCAGATACCGACCATTTCAATATATTTAGAGAGCATCAGATACAGCTTGAGGTGCAAATACAAGATCCACTAAGATATCAAAATCCCTATCCCTATGATGCAAAGAGATTAATTAATCTAAACAACAGGATAGGCTATTTGACCATTGACGAACCCTGGAGTAAACGTCTGGTGATTAAAAACAAGGATTTTTGGTACATTTTATCCTTTAGGGATGGCCACTACCCACCAGTCCGTACCAATTTCTACCCCAGTCAACAAGAGTTTGGAAAAGTTTTTTATCAAATTCTTTCCACCTTCAAATTCCTCTAACTGTCTATAATTATTCAAGAGTACCACGGGTTTTTACCCGTGGGTGAATTGAACAATTACGTACTCGCCGAAGGCGAAGCCTGAGGATACCATGGGTGTAAACCCATGGTAGTTCATAAGTGCTGGCTGGAAACAATCCTTCCAAAGTTATTTCTTTCTTTAATAATTGTACCTTTCCTTGGCTTCGGAATCTTTAATTTAAACTCAAATGGTATCCTGATAGCCTCGCTTTGTCTGGTTTCACTCCAACAATTCCTACTTTTAACATCTTTGGGATTGTAACAGTTTGTGTAATAATTATCTATAGTTTTGAAAATTATTTTCACTAAACACGCCAAAGAAGTAAAATTTCCCTTGCTGGCAAAGCACGGTTTCCGTTTGACAGAAGCAAATGTCGTGGTTGCGATCAATAGTCCAGACCATGAAGATAAAGACACAGAACCTCCAAATGTTATCGCCTCTAAAAGCTTCGATAGGAGGCACGTTTTGAGGGTTGTTTACAAAAAAGAGGGTGATATAATCAAGGTGATTACTTTTTATCCTGCCGAAAAAGGGAGATATTATTAACCAAATGAGTTTTAAATATAGTAGAGAAGACGACATTTTAATGGTTGAACTGAACAATAAGCCGATTGACTACGCCGAACAGTCTGGCAATTTGATCGTGCACTTTTCGCCAGATAGAGAAGCTGTGTTAATCGAAATATTGGAAGCTTCAAAGTTCTTGAAACAGGCTTCTAAATCTCTTCCAAAAGAAGTCAAAGAAAAAGTTTTGCAGCCCGCCTAACTATTCGGCACGACCTATTTACAAAACAAAGCCTAGTATGCATAGCCCACAAAGTAGTCGCCCGCCTGCCAAAGACTGGCACTGTCGGGCAGGCAGCATTCGGGAGTACCAAAAATTCTTGAGTTTTTGTTACGGAGAATGCTATAATTTAATCAATGCCTGAACAAGTAAATCCTGTTACTCCTCAACAACCTACAACTACAGTAGCCACAAAGAAACCTATAAATTGGAAGCTTATCGGGATTATAGCAGTAATAGCAGCAATTATTATTGGTGGCTTGGGTTACACCGCCATAGTCTTAAATGTTTTTGGCGGCAAAAAAGAAGCTTCAGTCGAAACTCCAAAAGTAGCTACATCATCACCTACAACGACTGGGAAAGAGCAACCTAAAGACGAAACAGCAAATCTAGATTCTCAAACATCGAAGGTCTCGTTCGTAGCTGAATCGGGTAAGGGACCTGCCCTTTATATCGCAGATTGGGACGGTAGCAACAAAGAAATCCTACAACAATTTGATCCTAAAAGCCAGGAAGCAGCTGGGTTGTCTTGGGATTGGTCACCAGACAATAAAAAAATAGTCGCTAGTTCAAGAGTTATTATTGACATAGCCTCAAAGAAACAAACAGCAATTCCAGTCGGAAGATGCCATAACTGGTCCCCAGATGGCAAAAAAATTATCTACGAAAGCGGTGGAATTTATATTATGAATTCAGACGGAACTGGATCCAGGAAGGTGGCTGATGGAGGAATGTGCGGAGGATCAAACAGTGTTTTTCATTGGTTGCCCAACAGCAGCGAATTCTTTTTTATGGTTATGAATAAAGGAATTTATTCATACAATCTTTCAACTGACAAGCTTACCTTGGTTTTTGACGCTCTATCCCACGGTATCTATCAAGTAAGAGAATTAACAGTTTCTAGGGAAGGTAATCGTATGGCATTTTTGGGAGCGAGCGACAAAAACCTTACTACAGAGGATATTTATATTGCAAAAACAGATGGAAGTGGACTTGAAAAAATAACCAATTTCGATAAATATGGTGTAGCTGCTCAGCCTGTATTCGCTCCTGGCGGTAATGTTATCGCCTTTCTAGTAAATAATATATATAGTCCCTATTCTGGTCTAAATACAGTAAATATTTCTACGAAAGAAATCAAAAATCTCTCAAAAAACGGTACGGATTACAGCCCACCTAGTATCTCAAGAGATGGCAGATTTATTTCTTACACCTCGTTTGTCGGAACAACAGGCGTGCTTCTTACCGTAGATACAACTACATACAAAGTAACAAAACTTGCTGATGGCCAGGCGGTTCTCTGGTCTAAATAGTAAAGATTTTTTCCAAGCAATTACCTAGACCTTCAAATTCCTCTAACTTTCTATAAGTGCTGGTTTGAAACAATTCTTCCCAAATAATCTCTCTGCGTAATGATAGAACCTTTTCGGGGTTTTGGGATTCTCAATTTGAACTCAAATGGTATCCTGACAGCCTTACTTTGTCTGGTTTCGTTCCGACGATTCCGACTTTCAGCACACAATCCTACCTTTCGAACCTACCAAATTACTTTTGGATAAAATTTTGAAACTTCTGGATCTTTAGTAATTATTGGGGCACCCAAAAGTTTGGCGGTAGCTACTATTATCCGATCGTGTATTTCTTGTTTCTCAATTTTGATAAATTCTCTTACCACCTCAATGCTTAGTGGGTAAACTACAAATTTTCTTTGGTTTTGGATTTTTTCTAGAAGGTCGAGAAACATCCCGCGTTCTTTACGTTTCTCTAAAATGTTGTAAACTTCAAGAAGGACAATTGTGGGGATAAAGATCCTTTCCGCAGTATCAATAGCTACTTTCGCTTTGAGACTAAGTTTTGGTGAATTTTCTAAGTTCCAAAGTAAGACGTGCGCGTCAATAACAAAATACATGTTAGAAGTTAAGCTCTTTTTTGGCCTCTTCTATCTCTTCGTCTGTAATGTCTAAATCCTTCCAAATACCGCGTAGGGTATCTTTTTGAGTAGGCTCCTTAGGCGTGGCAGTCTTGAGCTCTTTAAGAGTTTTGAGTTCTTTTTCTAATGTCGCAATGGTTTTTTCCAAAACAGTAGTGCTTTTCATGTTCTCACCACTATAGCAAATGTTTGAAAATTATACAAGCAAAGCGCCAGGCCATTCTTACTACCTGAACGCCGCCTCCCATTACAGGTGAGATAATTTTGATGCCATCCTTTGTTTTTGTTGGTCTTACACGAAACTTTACAAAGCAACACCACTTATGTTTTAATTTAATTAATGCCCGAAGTCAATCTAAATACCCCTCAACAACCTACGGCTGCTGTAGCAACTCCAAAGAAGCCGATAAATTGGAAACTCATCGGACTAATTGTAGTTGTGGCTGCGATTTTGGTTGGTGGTGTAGAATACGCCGCGGTAGTACTCAACGTCTTTGATAAGAAAGAAGGGCCAGCGAAATCTTCCAATAATGAAGCAGCAACCCCATCTGCAACTATGACAACCCAATGCTTTCAAGCCTTATCAAAAAATACCGAGACTTCAAGTTGGAAATCTACTGAAACCAAAAAATTCGTAATCAAATATCCTGAAGGTTGGGAAATAAAAGAAAACCAATTGGATAGCACACTAACAAAAGATAATATTAAGATAGTTTTTTATAACTTTGCGGGCGACCATTTGCCTTCAGTTGTAGCTAAGGAAATCCCAATAAATTTTGCTGGTCAGGAAGTTATTGCTAAGCAGAGACTTCCAGGGATGTTTGACCCTAGGCTAGGAACGAGTCCTAACTGGACTATTCTCGCAAAAATTGGGAGTAATTCAAATTGTAGTGCTACTGTGTCAGTAGTAAGTTCACCCTCAGCTCCCGACTCGCAATTGAACAAAACTATTCTATTAATACTTTCTGATGTCCGAATTAAAGATTTAGAGGAGCCAGAACCTAAAACTTATCAAAACGAAGTTTTAGGGGTGTCTTTTCGATATCCTGGTAGCTGGTATGGAATAGTAACAGAAGATTTATATGATTCCAGTAGCAGTTATGTACAATTGGTGCTTCAGGAAACACAATATCGCGATCAGCAAGCTCTTGAATTAATCTTAACTAAAAGTAGTCAAGATTCGAGTTATCAATCTGTTGTTAGAGAGAACGGCAAAATTCCTATCAAAATTGGGGGCTATAATGCTCTAAAAGTTACAAAAAATCAAGAAATCACAGCTGTGTTAAAAAAAGATGACGATTATTATACATTACATATCAGGAAAAATGAGCAAAATTTACTACCTATTCGAAGCCAGGAAATTAGTAAAATATTTGATCAAATTCTTTCAACCTTCAAATTCCTCTAACTGTCTATAAGTGCTGGTTAGAAAGAATTCTTCCCAAGTAATCTCTTGCAGTAATTATTGAGCCTTTTCTCGGCTTTGGTATCTTTAATTTGAACTCAAAGGGGATTTTCACAGCCTTACTTTGTGGGGTTAAACTCCAACAATTCCGACTTTCAACATAGATTACGATTATATCACTAATAATTTTTGCTTGTTAGGGAGTTGAGAAATAAAGACTTGTTTTTTAGGGTTTTTAAGTGCTAGATTATTTGCATGGCAACTAGATATTTCTGCGACAATTGCGGAAATGAGGAAGAAATGCCTATTAGAGTTGTGGGCAGCAAAGACTTTTATATACTTTGCAAAAATTGCTGGGAACAAGTTAAAGAAAAGTTAGTAATTAAAAAGGAGTCTAGCAGTGTTAACCAAAGATGACTTAAAAGAGATTGAGAAACTACTGGAACCAATTAGGGGAACTTTAGATTCACATTCCAAAAAACTTGAAGTTATTGATGAAAAGGTAAGTGCTCATTCAGTTTCCTTAATAAACCTTGAAAAGGAAATCAAAGCCTACTTAGATGCTTTGGATGTAGAAAGAAAACGAGTAGACCAACACGATGAGCATTTGGGAGTAATTGAAGAAAGTTTAGATTTAAATCCATAGGAATCTTACCGCCTGTTAATTTGACCAAAAGAAAAACGAGCTATTTCTTGAGCCGGTTTACCCTCCAAGGAAACAATCGTGTGAAAAACAAGCGGTTGCTATACAATCGACCAAGCCTGCTTGACAGTCGGTTGTAAAATTCTTATTGTTCTAATCGCAAGATTACATCTTGCACTTGTTTCTCTAGCGAGATATAATAGGGGAGCAAAGCGATAAAGACTCACCCCGAGTTGGGTGAGTTTTTTCCTGCTTAAACCTACCTAGAAGGAGAGGGAGATGGCATCAAGGGCTAAAGCCTGCCACCTTGAGACCGTAACTCGGGAGATGGCCTTGCGATTGTGTACGCCACAAGCTGAAGTGGCAGCGAGACTGGTGCGGCCACCCAAGCGTGTACGGACCAGCCTTCAAGATGGGATTTTGAAGGTGGAAGGAGGAGGTCCGCGCAAGCTACGCCGACTCGCCTCACTAATTGGGCAGATGGCAACAGACGTCCCTGTGGTCCCCTCGCTACTAATTGCAAGGATGATCCCAAACGGTCCGGTTATCGTAAAGAACGCAGTCCGTTGCCCAGAGTGTGGGAACGACAGCGAGATTATGTTCTGTCGTGATGAGAAACCCCGCGACACCACTTGTCTACGGTGTGGTTATAACGAACGGCAGGACTTGTTTGGCCGCTGTTAGTAAGAGAGGAGGAAAGGGGCAGGTAGCTTTAGACAAGCCCTGCCCTTTTGTTTTTCAAGTGGAATTCCCACCCCCAAGTTATAACTTGAAGTAGGTTCCCAGCGTGTGATTAGCCCACAAAGCGGACGCAGCACACGAGCGTACCCCCGATTTAATCGGGGTTACGGAGCGTGTTTAGCGATAAAGTTACGCAGCACGCGGGAGTACAAAAATTACTTGTAATTTTTTTACGGAGCGTGCTATACTTCTCCGTGTTATGAATCACGAATATGAACTAATGGTTTTGGCCCGGAGTGATCTAAACGAAGAAACTCGGTATCAATTGATTGATCAAATCAAGAAAGTGATTGAAGCGGGCAAAGGCGAGATAGTCTCAGCTTCCGATTGGGGAAAGAGGGAACTTGCTTACGAAATTAAGAAAAACACGCACGGTTTTTATACCTTGATTACTTTTTGCGCCAATTCTAGACTTCCCAGCATCCTTAACTCAAAATTGAAGTTAATGGAAGAGCTTTTGCGTTTTTTAGTGGTTCGAAGGGAAGGGAAAAATAGCACGCGAAAGCATGCTGCGCTGTTGGGCTAAGCACGCGAAAGCATGCTGCGCTGTTGGGCTAAGCACGCTCGGTGACTAAATTAATTCACGGACACTCATTAATTTAGGCGTTCTCGCGTACCGCGGCCTTGCAAGACGAGGCTAAACAAAGTAAAAATCAAAGACTTTTTAGATCTAGCACAAGGGGAAAGGGGGAACTAAAGAATAGGTTTTAAGTAAGGTAGGAAGGAAAGCAGCACGTTTTTATTAGAAAGAACCATTGTGAGTCGGGTTAAGGCTCGAGAAGGAGGTTGTATGTCCAGTAGAAGTTTGAATAAAGTAATGTTGATTGGTAACTTAACTAGGGATCCGGAGTTGCGTTACACACCCAGCGGAACTGCTGTTTGTTCTTTCCGTGTGGCGACTAATCGTAGTTGGACTCCGTCTGACGGGAGTGAAAGAAAAGAAGAAACAGAATTCCACCGAATAGTTGCTTGGAATAAACTTGCTGAACTTTGTTCGCAACTTCTGGTTAAGGGTCGAAAGGTTTACGTCGAAGGCCGTCTCCAGACAAGAAGTTGGGAAACGCCAGAAGGTGATAAAAAGTATATCACGGAGGTAGTGTCGGAGGATATGGTTGTGCTCGATTCCCGCCGAGCTCTTGAGGAAAGAGAAGGGCAACCTGCCGAAGAAAAAGAAGAGACGAAGGCGGAAGAGACGAAGGCAGAAGAGCCTGAAGCCGAATCGGTTGAAAAGAGAGCCGTAGAGGCAAAGGGGGAGGAAGCAGCTCCTTCGAAGAAAGCTACTAAGCAAAAGGGAAAAGCAGAGGGAGAAGAAACGGCCGAGAAAGCGAAGGAGGAAGCAGATAGTGGCGAAATTGACGTTGATGATATCCCGTTCTAAGTCAATTATTAATTCTAAATTCTAAATTCAGACCATATTATGGTTAGAGCAAACGCCCCTACAAATAAAATCAAGGTTTATCGAAGACGCAGTTGCCTCTTTTGCAAAGAAAAGAGCGAGCCTGATTTTAAGGAAACCGAAGCCTTAAAAAAGTTTATTACCGAGCGTGGTAAAATAGTTGGGCGAGCGAAAACCGGCGTCTGCGCCGGCCACCAAAGAAAGCTGGCTTCTTCGATTAAGAGGGCAAGGATATTATCGCTTTTACCGTTTGTGCCTAGAATTTAATAATAGCAAGATTACCTGCCCGCAATGCTACGCCTAGCGTTGCAGGCGGGCATCTCGCGATTGTTTCTCTAGCGAGATATAACATTTAGTAGCCATGCAACAGAAATTTGTTACCATTGACATCGGTAGTTCCTGGACTAAGTTATTTTTAGTGAATTTGGATGAGCAGAATTTACTTAATGTGGAAAGATCGGTCCGGCTACCGACCTCACTGGATGATCTGTCGATCACGATTAATAGCTTACTTTCCCAAATCCCAAAGGAAAATGGGCCGAAGATTTTTGTCAGTAATCTAGAAGGTGTGGAAAAGTTGGCAAAAGAGGCAAAAGCAGAGTTTGTAAAGGAAGAAGAGGCGACAGGGCACCTAACCAACTTTTTACGGGAGGCGGATAGCGACTGCGTGGTTTTAGACGCCGGTGCCAGTAACCTTGGCAGTCATTTTGTGACCGAGGCTGTCGGAAAATTCCTTACCTTTCCGATCAATGAGATTACACTTGAAAATTTTTTTGGTAACCGACGGTTCCGCCCGCATATTTTGCCCAAAAACACCAAAGAACTAGAGATTGAAGAAGCCTACGCCAGAAATTACCTAGCAGAGTGTTTTTCAGGCCGACCAAAAGAAAAAAAAGTTTTGGTAGCGGCTAGTGGTGGTCCGATTTCGGGAACGCCTAGTTTAGTCCGGGCTGCATTGCTGATCTCCGATATTCTAGGAGCCGGTGATGTTGCCCAGGTTTTTTTCGACCGCGAATTTTTTCTGCCGAGCTTCGCTGCTTTGTTAGCCCGTTACAAACAACTAGAAGCAGCCAACTTAGGTGCCTGGTTCGAACCTTTAGGTGCTTTTGTTTCCTTGGGTGGTAGCTCACAGCTTAGTTTGGATTGGGGTTACTCGGAAACTCAAGAGGCTGAGTTGGGGCCGGATGAAATTTCCCTTATCCCAGCCCCGACAGGACAGCGGATTAATTTGAGCTTTACTCTTCCACCAGCTGCTAAAGAAAAGAAGACCTTTTCAGTCACTGGGGGAAGTTTGGGAATATTACTTGATGCCCGGGCTAAGCCCCTGCCGCTTTCCTTTGGCCAAGAAACAAGTCGGCATCAAGTAGCTGCTTGGCAAAAAGAAGTTGAAAAAGTAGCTGTCCTTTAAAGGAGGTTTTGTTGATCTGTCCGCTGAGGCGAAGAATTGAAGAAAAAAGCCGCTTTCTTCTCACTCGTGTTTTTCCCGGCAAAGGTACGGCGGCGGTCAAGGTAGGCCAAAGTGTTTCGGCCACCGATGTGATCGCCCATTGCGAGGTGAGCGCTGGTCAGCGCCTAATTAAAGTCGCTCATTCCTTAGGAATACCTAGCGATCAAGTAGGTGCATACTTGACTCGGAAAATCGGCGATCGAATTTACCAAGGCGAAGTACTAGCCCGGAGAAAATCATTTTTCGGTTTGGGTAGAACAGAGATTAAAGCACCGGTTGATGGGGTGGTCTCCGAGATTGATGATCGGGGAGATATAATTTTGAAATTTTTGCCGACCCGAGTAAGATTGATCGCCACTGCCAACGGTGAAATTACCGAAATTAGCACTGGTAAAATTGTTATTAAAGCGGTTGTGACCAAGATTCGTGGGTTTGTTGCCCAGGGGGCTGATCGGGAAGGGATGATTTTGATGGTCGCGGGGCCAAAAGATTTTATTTTACCATCTTCTATAAAACCAGAGGTAGCAGGGCGGATTTTAGTTGGTGGGGCGTTGCTTGAGAGAGGCGCTTTGGAAAAAGCAGTGACGATTGGTGCGAAGGGTGTTGTTACTGGTGGGGTACATTATCGCGATTTTGAGGGTTTAAGTAGTGGAGGGGACATTGGGATTAGCCTGATGGTCACAGAGGGGTTTGGTATCTCGCCGATGGGCGAGGATATCTGGAATTTTTGCAAAAAAATGGAAGGAAGGTCTTCTTTTATTCACGGGGGAGAAAGACAGTTAATTGTTCCCGAGATTGAAAAGACGGTTGATGTTAAAGAGGTTTCAGAAGTCACTTGGCGAAACCTGCAGGTAGGAGATAAGGTGAGGTTTTTTCAAGGAGAAGCAGGAAATTTATTAGGTGTGGTAGAAGGTTTGCCTGGTGAGCAGATTTTAAATTCTGGGGTTTTGACCGAGGTAGCGCAAATTTCCTTTAAAGAGGGTGAGCAATTGACTTTGCCGGCGGCTAACTTGGAAATAATCGAATGATATCAGGAAACAGAAAGCAGATAGCAGCGACTCAATTAAAAGTGATTATATCTCGCTAGAGAAACAAGAGAAAGCCTTGCTTTCTGCGTCGCTTCGCTCCTACGCGAGATGCCCGCCTGCAACGCTAGGCGTAGCATTGCGGGCAGGTAATCTTGCGATTATATCTTGCGATTATAAAATTAATTACCGATGACTGAAGATCAATTACCAACGACTAACGAGGTGGTTGGAAAACAGAACAAAAATAAATTAAATTTGGCAGAGGCTCTGCCGAAAGTAATTTTCATTTGTTTAATCTTTGCCCTTGGCGTATGGGTTGGGCAAAATGTTGCCCTACCTTTTGGTAAACAAAGAGCCCCGATCATCAATATTGCCAATAAAAATGCGCCTCAGGAGATTCTGGTCGATTTTAAACCGTTTTGGGATGTCTGGGAGAGGATTACTACCAATTATTTAGAGAAATCAAAGCTCGACACCCAAAAACTTTTGTACGGTGCTATTTCAGGGATGGTGAAGGCGGTTGGCGACCCGTACACCGTCTTTTTGAACCCAGAAGAAAATCGGGAGTTCGAGCTTGCTCTTTCCGGTACTTATGAGGGGGTGGGTATCGAGCTTGATATCCGCGATGAGAAGTTGGTGGTGCTAGCGCCAATTGAAGGCAGTCCCGCCCAGAAGGCAGGAGTGCTAGCTGGCGACACTATCTTGGAAATTGATGGGACCGATACTTCTACTTTAACTATCCAAGACGCGGTCAAAAAGATCCGGGGTAAGGCCGGGACTAGCGTCAAGTTGAAGCTTGGTAGAGACGGTAAGGTCTTTGATGTTGAAATTGGCCGGGCCCAAATCACCATAAAAAGTGTTGAGTTTAAAGACTTGAGCGCTGGTGTGGCGGGTGTAAAAATTATTCGTTTTGGTGATAATACCGAAAGAGAATGGGGAGAAGCAGTCAGTAAAGTAATCGCTGGTGGGTATAAGAGGCTAGTTTTAGATTTGCGGAATAACCCCGGTGGGATTTTAGAAACAGCAGTGGTGATTGTTGGCGATTTTGTTCCCAAGGGTTCGAAAGTGGTGTTGGAAGAAGATTCCTCAGGTAAAAGGCTTCCCCTGGCTTCAAAAGAAGATCCCCGTTTGTCAGGTGTGAAATTGGTTGTTTTGATCAATAAAGGCAGTGCTTCGGCCTCGGAGATTGTAGCCGGAGCTTTAAGAGATATCTTAGGTGTAAAATTAATTGGCGAGACCTCATTTGGTAAGGGAACAATTCAGAAGCCAGAGACCCTGCCCGACAGCTCTGGTCTTCATATTACTATTGCCAAATGGCTCACGCCAAACGGTACTTGGGTCCATAAAGTGGGTTTGAAACCAGATGTCGAAGTTAAACTCACCGAAGAAGATATCAAGAACAACCGCGATCCTCAATTAGAGCGTGCCAAAGAACTTTTGAAGTGATCATTCTTATAAGTGTCTTATCTCTCATATTAATAAATATTTTACTTTGTGTTAGACTAATTTCGTACCGACCTGCTGGGTCGGTTTTTCATGCCGCAGCATTAACAAAATCATAGGCTAAAGAAAAGAGCGCGGATGGTCTCTTAAACTGGGTTTGGTTCGGGGATCAAATCTACGCTCAGTTTGTGATATAAGAAGGAGAGACATGGTGCAAGTAATAATGGATACTGCGCCGTT
>MHCO01000024.1:0-2984 GCA_001816645.1 Candidatus Woykebacteria bacterium GWB1_45_5 | reverse complement strand
ATCTGATCTCCACCTTTGATGTCGTCCACCCAACCGGTATCCCTGGCAAAGGAGCGGTGCTAACAAAGCTTTCGGCGTTCTGGTTTGAGCAGTTGGGATCAGTGGTTCGGAACCACCTTATCCGTTTGGCCGATGGTACTACCGCTGACGAGTTGCCTTTCGAGCTACCGCCGGAGCTTGTTGGTCGGACAATGATCGTCCGCAAAGCACACCGAGCCGATGTTGAATGTGTAGTGCGGGGTTACTTATCTGGTTCTGGTTGGGCTGAATACCAGGAGGCGCAAAGCGTTTGTGGTATCAAACTAGCGGCGGGTTTGCCAGAAAGCGGTAAGCTGCCAGAGCTTATTTTCACGCCAGCAACCAAAGCGCCAGATGGTCAACACGACATCAACATCAGCTACAAGCAGATGGTGGGAATAGTAGGACCAAAGACGGCCATCACTCTTCGTGAGCGTAGTCTCGTCTTGTACCGTGAAGCTGCCGCTTATGCCATAGAGCGTGGCATAATCATCGCCGACACTAAGTTTGAGTTCGGTTGGGCAAAGGTGGATGGTCAGGAAGAGCTGATTGTCATCGACGAGATATTGACACCTGATTCGAGTCGGTTTTGGGACGCGAAAGAGTACACACCTGGCCAGCCACAGCGGGCAATGGATAAGCAGGTAGTCCGCGATTGGGCACTTAGTACAGGTTGGGACAAGAGGCCGCCCGCCCCAGCACTTCCAACAGATGTTGTTGAAATGACCGTGGAAAGGTACCAAGAAATCTTCCGTCGTCTCACTGGTAGCGTGGCCCAGGTTTCCAGTTGAGAATGGAGCTTCTGAGCGTAGGTTCTTGCAATAGGCCTACGCTCTTTCTTTTTGAAGAGTTGACAAGCAGCCTTTCAAAGTGTTTAAATAAATATTCAGTATGTGGAAGAGGCCCACAACTGAAAACGCATGAAAAGCAGCCCGGCAAGGGCTGTTTTTTATGCCCGAAAAGGGAGAGATAAAGCACACCACAACAAGGAGGATGGTTTTGACTACGCAGGCGACCTGGCAAGACTGGCCCCATGTCCTAAGTGGGAAGCAATTCAGCCGGAGTTTCTTGGAAGGGGAGCTGTTTCCCTTAGCGAGGGAAATGAATAACGCCGCTGAGACGCGCGACAGCGATTATTTGAGAGGAAAACGAGTACGGCTCCTCTTCTACGAGGCAAGTGAAAGAACACTCGACTCGTTTATTTCTGCCTGCGACCTGCTTGGAGCAAAATACGTCTGGTTAGGCGACCCGGCGGTTTTCTCCTCTCAGGCAAAAGGCGAAAGCTTCTCCGATATGATACGAGTCGTCAACTGCTACGAGTATGATGCAATTGTGATACGGTCGAGGGAGGCTGGAGAGGTCGCGATGGCCGCTTCAGTGTCTCGGGTCCCGATCATAAACGCGGGGGATGGGACGGGGGAACATCCTACCCAGGCATTTCTTGACGCCTTTTCAATCTTCAGGTCTTTTGGCCAGATTGATGGCGTTCGGATTGCTCTGGTCGGGGATTTGGTTTACAGTCGAACGATACGGTCATTGGCCTACATGTTGCCTCAGTGGAAGGTTGAGCACGTCTACTTCGTGGGACCTCCACAATGGCGAGTTGGAGAAGATGTTAGGCATCATCTCGAAGAAGCAAGCGTGCCTTACTCAGAGGGTACTGACCTTGAGGAGGTGGCGCCAAACGCAGACGTTGTTTATCTTACTAGGGCCCAGACAGAGAGAGGCAACCTTCCGTTGCGTTATAGAGACGCGGCGGATCAGAAGGTTTGTATCACCTTGACCGAGGCAGTTTTGGAGAGGATGCCTGATCACGCCAAAGTGATGCATCCGCTGCCGAGGAATGACAAGTTCAGGGAGTTGCCGGAGGAGTTCACTGACCATCCAAAGGTCGTCATCTTCGACCAAGTCCGGAATGGACTTCTCATTCGGATGGCGCTCCTAAAGATGTTGCTCGGGTGACCTGTCGCTTGATTCCAACCGCCGGAACGGCTAATAGTCGTTCCGGTTCTCATTTCCAAAAGCTCCAGCTTCTTTACACGTTTGATACAATATATTGTAATGCTCGAAAGACGAAGAAACCAAGTCATCGTTGCTGCCTTTATTGCCGCGGTGTTTCTTGTTGGCTTTATTGGTGCCATCATCGGCGCCACCTATCCAAATTGGGCAAACAATCTTGCCTTTCTTCCCGAAAGTTTAAAACCGAAGGCGGCTGGTCTGAAAGAAGTGACGACTAGTGGTGGAGAAAAAGCTGTCCGAACTGTGGAAGAGTCCGCCGTGATTGATGTTGTGGATAAAGCTTCTCCCGGCGTAGTATCAATCGTCGCGAAAACTGTTGCGCTTGACCCATTGCGGGGAGTAACACAGAACCAGCAAGGGATTGGCACAGGCTTTGTTGTTCGTAGTGACGGGATAATTTTTACCAATTCGCACGTTGTCGAGAACTCATCGATCAACTATACCGTGGTTACCAAAGATAAGAAAACCTATCAGGTCAAAAAAATTGATCGCGACCCCTCCATCGATTTTGCTATTTTAAAAGTTGATGCGAAGGACTTACCGACAGTAATACTTGGCGATTCGGATGCTTTGAAGGTCGGCCAAAAAGTCGTGGCAATCGGCAATGCTTTGGGTATGTTTGACAACACGGTAACTGTTGGAGTAGTTTCTGGGATAGGCCGAGGAGTAACTGCTTCTGATTCTCTTGGCGTTTCGCAAGAGACGCTGGAAAACGTTATTCAGACCGATGCGGCGCTAAACCCCGGTAATTCTGGTGGGCCGCTGCTGGATCTTTCCGCCAAAGTGATCGGTATAAATTTTGCCACTACAGTTGGGGCGGAAAACATTGGTTTTGTCATCCCGATAAACCGAATTAAGCCAGTTCTTGAACAATATCAAGCTTCGGGAAGAATTATTCGGCCGTTTTTGGGGATTTCTTACGTGATGATTAATGAGGGAACAGCGAT
>MHCO01000023.1:21523-22627 GCA_001816645.1 Candidatus Woykebacteria bacterium GWB1_45_5 | reverse complement strand
ATTCTGGCTTCTTCTTTTGAAGCTGCCGAACAATCTTTAAATTCTTTGGAAAACACTAGTTTCACCGGCCGACGGGAAAAAGTATATTTGGCACCCAAGTTTGAGGAGTTGTGCTCTGCAATTCTTTTTTCAAGATTTACACAAATGCCAGTATAAAAAGTCTTATCAGAACACTCGATGATATAAAGATAATACATTTTCTTGATTCTTATCTTAAGCTAAAGGCAAGTTAAGTGCCAATTTATCATAAAGAGGTTTTGAGAAAAATCTGTTATAATCACGAGAGATTACATCTCGCGATTGTTTCTCTAGCGAGATATAATTTTCTCTATGAAAGAAAAATGTCCCAAATGCGGCTCTGACTTAGCGGAAATTACTACCACACCCTCGGGTCGGCAATTGCAGCGTTGCTCAACCGGCAGTTGGAACGCTGAAACCAGAAAAACTGAAGGTTGCGCCTTCGTTAAATGGTTGGCAGTTGAGCCAGAGCAATTGGATGAGAAATGCCCAAAGTGTGGTGCGCCTCTAGTCCTAGCCGTCACTCGTTTTGGTAAGAAAATGAAAAAGTGCTCGACCAATTCTTGGAACGCCGAAACCAAAAAATCTGAGGGTTGTGATTATGTAGAATGGATCAACGGAACAACTGAACCGCTTGATGAAGATTGCCCGACTTGTGGTGAAAAGCTGGTTCTCTTCACAACCAACGCTGGTAAACGACTGAAAAAATGTTCTACTTCCGGTTGGGATAGTAAAACCCGGACTGCCACCGGCTGTACTTACGTAGAATGGCTCAAACCTGGAGAATATGAAACTTACGATGGCCCTAAACCACCAGAAGAAGACGAACTTCTCCCTCCAGAACCCGCTTCCTAATTCTTTAACTATTTTGCTTTGGGGGTAGTGTAACTAAAGTGTCTGCGGCAAAGCAGGCATTTGTATTGGACAGAGTCTGTCGGAGTAGTTGCGGATGTAGAAACTTGAACTTTTGTAAGATCCCTGCTACCACATTGAGGACATTTTATACCATCGGCCATTTTTACCTTTCTTACTTTTCTGAAGCTTTAGAAAAGAAATACAAAAAGTTATTTCTTTTTATCTTTCTTT
>MHCO01000023.1:20501-21502 GCA_001816645.1 Candidatus Woykebacteria bacterium GWB1_45_5 | reverse complement strand
TAGTGAGCTACTGTCGAACTATGAAGTGTCAATCTTGAGCTTGTCAAAAGGTGTCAAGAAAATATTATTCTAACGTTCTCAGGAAGTTACAAGTAGTCTGAGAAGCAAAAGTCCTTTTCAACTTGTAGTGAGCTTGCTTGTCCTGAGTTTATCGAATGGGTCGAATCTACTTCTGGATAAAGTTTCAGTCGATTTTTGAATAAAAAGCCAAACTTCCTTTTGTAATTTTCTTGTATTTCCAACCCTGGGTTTTACAAAATTCCTCCGCGCTTTCGCCTTTTAACTTTGTAGAAGCCCAAAGCAACAATGGAAGCCCTTTAGTCTCGTGCAGTTCTTTACTTCCGTCTTGATATTCAATTAAAAAGTCTGGTAAGTAATGTCTCGTAAAACCAAAAAAGCTATAAGAAATTTTTATCCCGTGCTTTTTTGTCCAACTTTTAACTGCTGGGTCTCTTTCCAATTCAACCATATATTCCCGCTCAAGCGCCGAATCGTAAGATTCCCAACTATCCGGATTCTTTTTTAGATTTGTTAGCTTTCCGTGCTTGGCGACCATTTATTTGTCAGTACTCCTTCAATTAGCTCTGGCCTTAAGAATAAATCTCTCACTTGGTCAACTACTCCCCAAAGCCTTCTCAGTTCAAACTCACCGGCTTCTTCCAATTCATACCCGCCTAACAATCTCTTACTAATATGATCTTTAACTACTTTTACAAGATGTGCTTGCCTTTGATCTGGATTGCGATCGTACTCCAACAAAGAATCGTGCGCGATCGAGTGAATTTGTCTAGCCAACTGTTTTTTGAGTTCTTCGGGGCTCCACTGCTCGGTTTTTGTGATTTTTGCAATCTTTTCTATTTCCACCTCTGGGACTTCCGCCTTTTCTATCGCTGTCATGTCAGCGTCAAGATTGTAGCTTTTTATCTGTTCAAACTGTTCGGAGATATTCATTTTTTGAAAATCATACTTGTATTCGTCTAAAAACTTCTGCCATTCATAAA